>CAKTXP010000001.1 GCA_934631055.1 uncultured Clostridia bacterium
GTGACGCCTACGATTGAACCGACCGCAACACCGACGGCAGAGCCTACGGTAACGCCTACCGCGGAACCGACTGCGGTACCTACAGAGGTTCCGACAGCAACGCCTACGGCAGAGCCTACCGCGGCGCCTACGCCGTCCCCGAGCCCGACGCCTACGGCAGAGCCTACCGCAACTCCAACGGCAACGCCTACGCCGTCGCCGAGCCCGACGCCTACGGCAGAGCCTACCGCAGCTCCAACGGCAACGCCTACGCCGTCGCCGAGCCCCACGCCTACGGCAGAGCCTACCGCAACTCCAACGGCAACGCCTACGCCGTCCCCGAGCCCGACGCCCACACCGGAACCGACTGCGACACCGACGCCGACCCCGGTACCTTACGTCGCGCAGAGCGCTGAAGCAGTGGATTCTACTGCGCCGGAAACGGTCATCAAGAGCAGTTTTGCCGTTGTAAACGGAGAACAGACGGATAGTGTGGAGCGCAGTGAAGCAGTCAGCATGGGCGATCCGAGTAAATACTCGGCGCAGGGGGGTGTTTTGACCTTCCGTGGTGGTCCGCTCCGTCAGAATGCTGCATATGGCACGGTTGAAGTTGAGCAGGAACAGCTTTCCGTCATTCGCGGCGTACGTACTTCCAAGCTTGACAACACCTATACCGGATTCGGATATGGCAGTCAGCCGCTGATCGTCAAGTGGTATAAGAATATCCGCGAGATCATGAATATCGAGGATGCGTCCCGCAATACGACGGCGATGAAAGAAGTTATCGTTCCTTCGGATGATGGAAAGATCTACTTCTATGACTTGGATACGCAGGCATATTCCCGCCAGCCGATCGAGGTCGGTTTCCCGATGACCGCGACGGCAAGCGTGAATCCGTATGGATATCCGCTGCTGTATGTGGGTCAGTCGATGGAGAAAGTCGCCAGTTACAGCGGCGTAATGGGTCTGCGCATCTACAATCTGATCAATCAGAAGCTGCTGGATTTCGTGACCAGCAAAGACGACGCTGCGCTGGGCAAGGATGACGCAGTGAATTCTTCTGCGCTGGTTGAAACAGATTCCGATACTGTAATCTATACGTCTGAAAATGGTCTGCTGTATACCGTCAGCATGAATACTTATTTCGGACTTGACGACGCGGAAGTCGTGGTCAGCCCCGAAAAGGCTGCCTATGGTTATACCAGCAGTGTCAGAAATGCGTCTCAGGGCATCACGGGAAGCGTGGCGGCATATGGCGATTATGTCTATTACGGCGACGACTCCGGCGTGCTTCAGTGCGTTGATCTGAACACGATGCAGCCCGTTTGGGCGATCAGCTTGGGCGACAGTATCATGGCAACGCCGGCGCTGGAATGTGACGATGACGGAAATGTCAGTCTGTATATCGGTACGACGATCAACAAGACGGAACGCAGCGGTCAGGTGCGGCTGATGAAAATCAACGCATTGACCGGCGAAACGATTTGGGAATGCCAGAGCGAGATTACAGGCAAATATGCCAGCAAGCCCGCAAAGGAAGGGCTGTACGCGGGTTTGATGGCTTCTCCGCTTGTCGGCGATGGCGAGATCAACGACTTGGTCGTCTTCAATGTCAACCGCGTTGTCATTGACGGCGGTGAAACCAGCGCAGTGGTTTATGCACTTGACAAAGAAACTGGCGAAGAAGTCTGGAATCAGCCGCTTGACGTAGAATCTGTTTCCTCTCCGATTGGCCTGTACCAGAAGGATGGAAAGAGCTATATCGTCATGGGCGATGAAGGCGGTACGCTGCGACTGATGGACGGCTTCAGCGGCATGACGATCAGCACGCTCAGCCTGGGCAGCGCGATCAAGTCGTCTCCAGCGGCCTACGGCAATCAGATCGTCGTCGGTACGACGGGCGGTATGCTCTACTTTGTTGAAGTGAAGTAACCGTAAAGGAACCATGTGGCACGCCGCCGCGGGATAAAAGCCTGCGGCGGCGCGTTTTCTATTGATTTATACGGAGGAAAAGAACATGCACACCTATGTTATCGCGCTTGACCAGGGAACGACCAGTTCGCGCGCAGTTCTTTTTGATGAAAACGCGCGCATCGTTGCGATGAAGAGCTATGAATTTGAGCAGCTTTATCCTCAGCCGGGCTGGGTAGAACATGATCCGACTGCCATTTTAAACACGCAGATTGATGCGCTGCGCGAAGTTGTCCGTATCAGCGGCGTGCCTCTTGAGAGCATTGCGGCGATCGGCATCACCAATCAACGTGAAACGACGCTTCTTTGGGATAGAAAGACGGGGCGTCCACTGCATAATGCGATTGTTTGGCAATGCCGCAGGACAGCGCCGATCGTGGCACGGCTGTGCGAGGAAGGGCTTGAGGGACATATTAAGAAAACGACAGGTCTTGTCCCCGACGCCTACTTTTCCGGAAGCAAGCTGAGCTGGCTGCTCGATACGCTTGATCTGCATGATCGGGCGGAAAGAGGTGAGATATGCTTCGGAACGGTGGACAGCTTTTTAGCGTGGAATCTCGTCAGCGGGCGACCGCATGTAACAGATGCAACGAATGCAAGCCGGACAATGCTCTATGACATCCATAAAAACGATTGGGACGATACGCTGCTTCATGCGTTGAACATCCCAAAGAACGTCCTGCCGCGCGTAGTTGATACATCCGGCGTGATTGGTATGCTTGAGCCGTCTATTCTCGGACGCGCTATTCCGGTAGCAGCGCTTTGCGGCGACCAGCACAGCGCCCTGTTTGGTCAGGGATGCTTTGAACCGGGAATGATGAAGAACACGTATGGAACGGGCTGTTTTCTGCTGATGAACACAGGCGATACGCCGGCGGTCAGCAAAAACGGGCTTGTTTCAACGATTGCATGGCGAATCGGCGGAAAATGCACGTATGCGCTGGAAGGCAGCGTATTTGTAGCGGGCGCGGCGATTCAATGGCTGCGCGACGAGCTGAAAGTAATTGAACGCGCATCGGAAACGGAGACGATTGCCCGCTCACTGAAGGACAACGGCGGCGTGTATATGGTTCCGACCTTTACGGGTCTTGGCGCGCCGTATTGGGATATGTACAGCCGCGGTCTTATCATTGGTCTGACGCGGGGAACCGGTCGCGCACATATCGTTCGCGCGGCGCTTGAATCTATTGCATATCAATCGGCTGATCTGGTCAGCGCGATGGCGTCTGATTGTGGCAGACAGCCGACAGAACTGCGCGTTGACGGAGGCGCAAGCGCAAATCAGTTCCTGATGCAGTTCCAATCCGATGTGCTGGGATGTAAAGTTGTTCGTCCTGCCGTTATTGAAACAACCGCGCTCGGTGCGGCACTATTGGCGGGGATGGCGGTCGGCGTATGGAAGGATATGGACGAAATTCGCCGTGTCTGGCAAATGGATATCAGCTTGACGCCGCAGATGAATGATGAACAGCGAGAAGCCGCCATGCGCGGATGGCATCGCGCACTCAAACGCAGCATGAAATGGGCCTCCGAGGAAGATTAAAGGAATTTTTGCTTGACCGATAGGTTTTTGTAAACCTGTGTCGAATTAGTTCTTTAAAGTCCGTTTTAAAAGAGGAGCATTGGTCTTTGTTTTAGAAAAAACATGATGGAATACATGAGCTTGAGGGTCTGAGGGCTGTGCGCATATTGAGGTGTAAGGAAGAAATGACGATTGCGCTGCATGCTCTTTTATGGATGGATCATGGCGGATGCTCGCGCGATCAAAGCCAATCAAAAAGTGTTTATTCCGCCGTTTTTTGACGGAATTGGGTGAATGACTGTATATAAACGTAAAAAAATGCATGAAGGATGCAGGAATGAGCAAAAAAACGGCGAAAAAGAGTAGGGCGGTGAAGGACGATGGCAGGCAGGATACCTCAAGGCTGGCTTGATGAGCTTCGGGATCGGGCGGACATCGTTCAGGTGGTTTCCCGGTATGTTCAGCTGACGCCTAAGGGCGGTCGGTACTGGGGGCTTTGCCCTTTTCACGGAGAAAAAACGCCTTCCTTTACCGTTAACCCGCAGCGGCAGATGTATTATTGTTTTGGCTGCCATGCAGGTGGAAGCGCCATTACATTTGTAATGGAAATCGAACATCTGGAATTCATGGACGCAGTAAAATTGCTTGCCGAACAGGTGCACATGGACATGCCTCAGCTGGCGCCGAGCAGGGAGGACGCGGAGAGCAAATCCCGCAAAGAACGGCTGTACGAGGCTAATCGCCAATGTGCGCGTTTTTTTCACAGTCAACTATGGAGACCGGAGAGCGGCGAGGTTCTTGCCTATCTGCACGGCAGAGGCTTGAGCGACAGCACCATCCGCATATTTGGTTTGGGCGCAACACCGATAAACGGTGACGGCGCAACAAAAGCGATGCGTGAAGCGGGATTTACGGATGATGAATTAATCAGCGCCGGAATATCGGTCAGACGTGAAGGTCGGGTATACGATATGTTTCGCCAGCGCGCGATCTTCCCGATCATTGATGCGCAGGGACGTGTTCTCGGTTTTGGCGGGCGGGCGCTTGGCGATGTGAAGCCCAAATACCTCAATACAGGAGACACTCCGATATTCAATAAAAGGCAGGGCGTTTTTGCAGCCAATCTGCTCAAGAAGCAGCGTGGATTGAAGCGGGTCATCCTGACAGAGGGATATATGGACGTCATTGCGTTGGTTCAGACAGGTGTATCGGGCGTATGCGCAACGCTTGGCACAGCGTTGACGCTGGAACAGGCACGGCTGCTCAAACGTTATGCGCCTGAAATATGGGTCTCTTACGATGGCGACGCTGCCGGACAGCATGCGATTCTCCGCGCACTGGATATCTTTGAAGAAGAAGGTGTGCCTGCGCGCGTGCTTGATTTTCCGGGCGGCATGGATCCGGACGAATACGTTCGAGCGTATGGACCGCAGGGCATTGACAAACTTGAACCGATGGATGCGACGGCTTACCGCATGAAGCAGGAAGCCGCCAATCATGATCTGTCCACGCAGGAAGGGCGAACGGCATACGCAATCGCATGCGCAAAGTACTTGGCGAAAGTCAAAGAGCCGGTCGAACTTGAAAACTATGTTCGTCAATTGATGCTGTCCACCGGATTTACGCGTGAGGTTTTGCTTGCTCAAATCGGACGCACGGAGATGATTCAAGAGGACAAACGGTCGGTGTATCGGCATGCCGCGCGTCCGCTTGAAGAGAAGAACGAAGGCGTAGATACTGAAACGTCCGCGGCAGAAAAACAGCTGCTCGTTCTGCTTGCGGATGGAAACGTAGAATCGGGTACGGTATCCGCAGATGATTTTATATCGCCAAAGCATCGCGAACTAGCTCAGAAACTGCTTTCCGGCATGACTCCGGCGGCGATTCTGGAAGAGATCGATGATGAGGATGAACGCAGCCGAACGGCAAATCTGCTTCAGCGCGACAGCGGTGCAGGTGAGCAGGAACTAAAGATGGTAGCGGATTGCCTGCGGGTTTTACAGAAAAAGAAAATGGAAAACCAGATCAAAGTGCTGCAAGAACAAATGAGTACACAGACCGGTGAAGAGAAGCGCAGCACACTGATGAAAATACAGAAATTGGCTCTGGAAATCAAGACCGGGAGAAGGGAATGATCGTTAGTGGCATTAAATAAGGAACAGGCACAGCAAAAGGTGAAGGAGATCCTCGATCTTGCGCGCAATGAAAAGAAAACGCTGACTTATCAGGATGTAATGAATAAGCTCAGCGATCTGGATATTGACGCAGATGCCATTGATGCAGTGTTTGAAACGCTGGAATCGGAAGGCATCAATGTGATCAACGCCACGGAGGACGAGACTTCCGTTCTGCCTTCCGACGTCGGCGGCGCGGATATGGATTTGTCCGTGCCTGAAGGTATCAGTATTGACGACCCCGTTCGTATGTACCTCAAGGAGATCGGCAAGGTTCCTCTATTAACAGCTGAAGAGGAGATTGAGATCGCCAAGCAGATGGAGATGGGCGGCGAAGTCGCGGAAGCGGCAAAGAAAAAGCTTGCAGAAGCAAACCTCCGACTGGTCGTTTCCATTGCGAAGCGTTATGTTGGACGCGGCATGCTCTTCCTTGATCTGATTCAGGAAGGCAATTTGGGCTTGATTAAAGCGGTCGAAAAGTTCAACTATACAAAGGGCTTTAAATTCTCAACGTATGCGACATGGTGGATTCGTCAGGCAATTACCCGTGCCATCGCAGATCAGGCGAGAACCATCCGTATTCCGGTTCATATGGTTGAGACGATTAATAAGCTGATTCGTGTCAGCCGTCAGCTCCTTCAGGAAAAGGGGCGCGAGCCGCAGCCAGAAGAAATCGCTGAAGCGATGGGCATCAGCGTAGAGAAAGTTCGCGAGATTATTAAGATTGCTCAGGAACCGGTTTCTCTGGAAACGCCTATCGGCGAGGAAGAAGATTCCCATCTCGGCGACTTTATTCAGGATGACGACGCGCCGCCGCCTGCGGAAGCTGCATCCTTCACGCTGATGAAGGAACAGCTGATGGGTGTGCTGGATACGCTGACTCCGCGTGAAAAGAAAGTGCTGTCTCTGCGTTTTGGTCTTGAGGATGGTCGTCAGCGCACGTTGGAAGAGGTTGGACAGGAATTCAACGTTACCCGCGAGCGTATCCGTCAGATTGAGGCAAAGGCTCTGCGTAAGCTGCGTCATCCCAGCCGCAGTAAGAAACTCAAGGATTATCTGGAATAATCTAATCAGGAAGAGACAGAAGTGTTTCTTCCTTTTTTTGACTCGAAGGAATTGTCGTGAAGATTGCTTATGTGCGTAAAGCTTTAAAACTTTACAGACTGTGGAAAGAAATGCAGGCGGGCTTAGCCCGTTTTTTGTTTGAAAAAAGTGAAATTTCCGCATACGCGATGCCGTCATATAAGTGAAACAGAAAACATCAAAGAGAAGCGAGGAGGAATGATTCGTGAACAGAAATATTCAAAAGATTATGATGGTGGTGTCGCTCCTGCTGCTGGTATTTGCATCATCCTGCTGTTTTGCCGAAAATGGCATCCGCATGGATGGACAAATCGGGTTTGATGGGGTCGTACAGCAGGGCAGTGTGTGGAGATTGTCGCTGAATGTTGAGAATTATTCAGACAAAGAGATTATCGGCTATATCAGCGTCAATGTCGCAAAAGATGTTGTAGATGATTACGATGAAGTACGGATGTCGATTGAGCTTGAAACGGGAAAAAGTGCGGAATACCATATGGATGTATTCCCGTTTGTGCCGCAGAATGCACTGGATGTTCGACTATTTTCTGAAGATGGGAGCATTCTGGCATTTACGACTGTTCCGGTGAAAAAAGCGATACCATCAGATGCCATGACGATTGGCGTATGGGGTAGGCAAAAGCTGGCAGATGCTTTGGAAAGCTATGATAAAATGGATGAATACGGGCGAAAGGAAAATGTCTCCACCATCCTGCTCAGCACGGAAACCTTTCCCGAAAATGAAGAAGAAGCGGCGGCATTCGGATTGATCATCATCGAGGAGCATTCGTGGGATGAACTGTCTTTAAAGCAGCAACAAGCATTGATTGCATGGATGAAAAACGAAGGATATCTGGTTGTCGGTACGGATGAACAGAAAGAAATGGAAAACTGGACATCGGCATTGGCAACGCGTAAAGGCAAAGACAATATCAAGCCATCTAAAGAAGCAGAAGTTCGAGCCATCCTTTCTGATTTATCGGAAATGGAAGAGGAAAAAGAACGGTTGGAAAATGTGGAGCTGCTGATCGGAGGGCATGCAATCATCTGTGGATTCAGTCTGAGCGACGATTTACTCTTGAAAGCAGCTGAGCAGGAACAGATTTGGCGGCGCGTATTGACGGCAATCGGTGGGCAGGGATATACGTTTGATCATACCGGAAAGAGCAATGTCAAATTCAGCCAATACCTGAATACGCAGGAAAAAGTCAACAAAGGAAAAGGAATTCTGCCGACAGCCTATCTGCTGGGTATATATGTGATGTTGGTCGGAATTGGGTTATACGTTCTTCTCAAACGCAGGGATGCGAGCAAGTGGATATGGGTCGCAATTCCGGTGTGTGCGGTGATCTGCGGCGCGGGAATCGGTATATGGGGCGCTGTGAGAAAAATGAGCGCACCGGCAGCGGCACAAGTTCTCATTGTGAATTACGATAAAGACGGCGATCTCGCGATGGAAGAACAGGCGCTGGTCAATTATGCCGGACAGCAACGCAAAACCATCAGTACGCAGGAAGGCGACGCGATTGAATCGGCGGGTTACCAAGTCTTTTACAGTTATGGAGAAGAAAATGTGGATCTGAAAAACATGCAGGTTCGGAATGTTGTAACGCTTGGTGATAAGGCTTCGTTTGAGATGGAGAGCAAACCGACTTGGCTTGGACGCGAGTTATTGATCCACAGAAAAAACACGCCGGAAGGAAAAATACGCTCTTCTGCATGGATGGATGAGGATGGACTGCATGCGCAAGTAGAAAACGGAACAAATATAACGCTGAAAAATGCTGTTCTGATGACTTCATGGGGTTATGCACGCGCTGAACAGATTGCATCAGGCGAAACAAAAACATTTTTCCTGCCGCGTGCAAAAGAATCAATATACTCGACCAATGAAAATATCGGTATCCTGATTCCTGAAGGAGAAGCCCTGCTTTTTCCGACGTCGATCTATTCGGTTAAATACGCTTACGTCAATCCTGAGCTTGCTGAAGGCAAAGAACTGGCTCTGACTTCGGAAGAAAGAGAAAGAAGAGAGCTGCTTAGCGCAAAGATTTCTCTGGGACAGACGGGTAACAACAATTGGACAGAGTGCTATTTGGTTGCGGAAAGTCCGGAAATCCAGTGTTCGCAACTCCTGATTGATGGCGAACCGATCGTCAATACGGTACAGAATGTAGTCATCTCTTGCAGTATTCCGATGCAGGAAGAATCACCGAGTGGATATCTGTATGCAGGATGGAACAAATTCCCTCTATATGAAGTCGAAGAAGGCACAGATGGAAAGCTGTATATGGGCGCTGAAAAAGAAAGTGCTTACATCTATGGTGATGGAAATTATAGGATAGGATATGATTTGTCTGCGATTGATTGCAGCAAAATACAGACTATTCGTATTGAAAACGCGTATCGGAGGATGTCGCGGGAGTTTACAGTCCCGATAGAAGTTTACGACCATCGCAGTTGCGAGTGGATCCTCATTCCGTCGAGCTACGCAGGATATGACGATATTGCTCTGAGCGTAAGCGAAATGGACGGAATCATCGGGGAAAACGGAGAACTGTTTTTGCGCATCCAGATGAAAAATAGTGATGATTACGGTGGCATATATGCGCCGGCGATTACTGTGGAAGGAGGAAGAAAAGAGTGATCCGCTTTGAGAAATTGACGAAGAATTACGGAAAGACACTGGCGCTTAACGAGCTGGAATTGTCGATCGGCGACGGCGAGCTGCATGGATTCGTTGGTCCGAATGGCGCAGGAAAGACAACCGCTATGCGGATACTGGCAACACTGATGAAGCCGACATCGGGCGACGTGTGGGTGGATGAAGTCAGCGTAACAGCTCAACCGGAACGCGCAAGACTGCTGGTTGGCTATATGCCGGATTTTTTCGGCGTATATGACAATTTGAAGGCATGGGAATACCTTGACTTATATGCCGGATGCGTTGGTATGAACGCCAAAGAACGTCGTAAACGAATCGACGATATGTTGGCGTTGACGGAATTGGAAAGCAAGCGTGAAGCTTATGTCGATCATCTTTCAAGAGGAATGAAGCAGCGGCTTTGTCTGGCACGGGCGATGATGCACGACCCTAAATTCCTCATTCTGGATGAGCCTGCATCCGGTATGGATCCACGTGCAAGGGCGGAGATGCGGGAAATCCTAAAGAGTATCAGCCATATGGGAAAAACTGTCCTGATATCCTCTCATATCCTGCCGGAGCTGGCAGACATGTGCGATCATATGACCATTCTTGACCACGGAAAGGCTATCTTCACGGGTTCTATGGCTGAACTGGAAAACAGGATGTGTGGCGAAAGTGAATTGACAGTCCGTTTTGGAAGAATGCCGGATGAGGCATTGAAGATCCAAATGCAGAGGGTTTTACCTGAAAAAACGATTCGTGAAGAACAGGGCTTATGGCATATTACGCTTGAGCAAGATGACGAGCGGGATGCGGATATTCTGGCTCAATGGATGAAGATGGGCGCTGTAATCTGTGATTTTCATCGAAACAAAGTGCCGCTTGAAAGGGTTTTTATGGAGGTGACCAGACATGATGCTTAATCCGATTTTTGAATCCAGCGCGCGGCGACGGATGCGCACGATCAAAACGCCGGTCATCCTGACGCTTTATCTGGCTGTAATGCTCGTCTTTTCTCTCTGCATGCTGACGGATTTTATGGGGCAGGGACTCCGAGTTTATGCTTTTCGCAAAAGCACGGAGTGGATGATCTGGGCAACTGCGCTTCAGTTCTTTCTGATTATTTTGGTTGCGCCTGCGCTCAGCGCAGGCAGCATTGCAGGCGAGCGGGAAAGGCAGACATTTGACCTGCTTCTGGTTACGGGAGTAGGCGTGCATAGAATCGTGTTTGGAAAACTGATGGAGCATTTTGCTTTTTTGCTTATTCTGATTATCAGCAGTTTCCCCATCATGATGCTTGCAAACATGACCGGCGGTATGCCTGTTTCGGATGTTTTGCTGATCCTGCTTTTTCTGGCGGTTATCGCTTTTGCGGCGCTGTCTGTCGGCATGGTCGCGAGCATTTTGTTTAAGCGTTCGCTTCCAGCCGTTATCACGACCTATCTTGCTATTTTCGCAATTGGAATCGGAACATGGGGATTGGCAAAACATGGTCCATTTGCGGCAGCATACGATTATAAAATGCTTAAAGAACTGGCAAATGCATCGTCGGTAGAGATTTTAGCGGCGCTGCCCAAGACGATCTTTCTCAATCCTGCGGTGATGCTTGTCATGCTGCTGGCTGGCGAAACCGGCATCCTGCATCGAACGATGTCTGAAACGATGCGGCTGATGGACATTTATACCGTTTCAAAATATGCAGGATTCTCGCTTGTCGCGAGGGTTGGCATTTTGTCGATTTTTATCGCTTCTATTTTGCTGATCGTGGTTGCCATCATCCTGCTTTATGGACAGACAAGCGGAAAGAGAAAACGCTGAAATGTGCAGGAAAATGGCGGAACATGGATTTTTTGCACGATTGAGGGAAAACAGGTGAAAATTCTTCGCGCGTTTCTTGCAGATTCTTCAAGATTCTGCCGGATTCACCAAACTGAACCCTTGACACAAACTGTTTGCGGCGATACAATAGAATCACTACGATTCGAGGCATTTTTGCCCCAGAGTTCGCGGAATATCGAACTTTGATGGAGGATAAAACCATGTATGACATTCCTGTGACGCTGACGACCAATCCTAAAAAGAAACCGGAAGATGAGTCGAAGCTTGGTTTCGGCAAGATTTTTACCGATCATATGTTCATCATGGATTATGAGCAGGGACGCGGCTGGCATGATGCCCGCGTGGTTCCGTATGGTCCGTTTGTGATGGATCCTGCCTGCACGGTATTCCACTATGCGCAGGAGATCTTTGAAGGCATGAAGTGCTATCGCCGCAAGGATGGCGGATTGAACCTCTTCCGTCCGCGTGACAATTTTGCGCGCATGAACCGTTCTGCCGAGCGTCTAGGCATGCCCAAGCTGGACGTGGAAGAGGCGATGGCGGGTCTGGTCGCACTGCTCAAAGCGGATGCGGATTGGGTTCCGAGCGCGCCGGGAACGTCGCTGTATATCCGCCCGACGATGATTTCTACGGATGTGATGCTGGGCGTGCATGCTTCCCGCACGTATCGTTTCTTTATCATCTGCTCGCCTTCCGGCGCGTATTACACCAAGGGATTGGCGCCGGTCGGCATCTATGTTGAGCCGGAACTGGTTCGCGCGGTTAAGGGCGGCGTAGGCTTCACCAAGACCGGCGGTAACTATGCTGCGTCTATTCTGGCTGGCGATATCGCTGAGAAGAAGGGCTATGAGCAGGTTCTCTGGCTGGACGGCAAGGAGAACAAGTACATTGAGGAAGTAGGCTCAATGAATATGTTCTTCAAGTTCAAAGATGCGTTGGTCACGCCGCCGCTGCTGGGTTCTATCCTTGGCGGCATTACGCGCGATTCCATCATTAAGCTGGCAAAGTATAAGAATATTCCGGTTGACGAGCGCCGCATTACCGTTCAGGATGTTTTCGATGCGGCTGACAACGGCACGCTTGAAGAAGCGTTTGGCTCCGGCACGGCGGCTGTCGTCTCTCCGGTTGGTCGTCTGGCATGGAAGGATCGTGAAATCACCATTTCTGGAGGAAATATTGGTACGCTGACGCAGGATTTCTATGATACGCTGACCGGTATCCAGTATGGCGAGCGCGAAGATCCGTTTGGCTGGATCGTCAAGCTTTCCTGATAAGCAGGCTCTTTTGTCCGATTCCAAAAGATAAACGCAAGATAAATGGCACCCATGGATGACACGGGTGCCATTGTCATGCGCGAAATGATTTGCTGAAATAAAATACCGCGGAACATCCGCGCAAATCGCAGGGGGATCGACAATGTTCAGGCAGGAAGAAGTGTTTTGGGGCGGATGGCAGGATAAAACGATTGAAGCAATGCGCAAAAGGCGTTTTAAACAGAGCCTTGAACGGCTTGAACCGCTTGGAGCAGAACGGCTGGACGCTCTGACCCCCAGCGCGCTTGAGAGACGGCTGGAAAACAGCTGGCAGAGCATCGAGAGGAAACCCATGCGCAAACAACAGCTTGCACAGATATGGCGGCGGATATTGGAAAATATCGAGACGCAGGCGGATTGCCTTTCAAAAGAAGAACATGAACTGGTTGAAAGGACGCTGATTCTGGGAGGAACAGCTCAGATCGAAGACGCCGCTGAACTTGAAGCGGCAAAGGCGTTGTCTTTCAGGCTTTGGGCAAGCGTTGGATTGGTTTCCGGCAAACCATATATTGAAATGGAATGGCCCGTTCTTCAACCGATTGCTCAAGCGTTTGCCCGAAAAGAACACGAACAGATCAGGAATCGACTGAACGGTTTCCACGATTATCTGACAGGGACGTTGTATCGTGTCGGCGCGCTGGATGACAGGCTGCCGCAGCAGGTGCTTTTGCATGAAGTGTTCGATACGGATGAGAAGAATGAAACGCTGAATCAGCTTGCCCGGCGTTATCTGTGGGCGAGTTTTGACTGCGTAGATTATAAGGACGGCGTTATGCTAATTCATCCTGCACTCGCCGAACCGCAGACGCTTATTTACGCAGGACAGAAAAGGACAAGGATGCTGGCTATGCCCATAGGTTCATCTCCAATCATGACGGATATTCTGCCGGAAGAAGTGCCGCTGCAACAGGAGCTTGAACAGTCGATTCAGGGGGCAATGCGAGATGGGCATCTTGCCGAAGAGGTTGCTCGAACGATTCGACTGATTTGTAAACAGGGCGCGCCTTTGGAAGCGATGGAAGAGGTTTTGCAGGAATCGTTGATCGTTTACGTTTCACCGGCTATGCGCAGGGCGCTGGCGGATATGTACTACATGACGCCTAAATGGGTCATGGACAGGGAAAAAGCCATACTCCAGTGAGGAGTGGAAAAGAGGTCGATCATGCAGTTTACCGTAACGCGGGAAAAAGATGGTATGATGCTCTCCAAATTGCTTTTGCAGGTCGGAGATATGCCGCCGTGGGCAGTTAAGCAGGCGATGAAGAAGCGGGATGTCCGCGTAGACAACGTGCGTATATCCGAAGATGTCCGTATACATGAAGGACAGGATATCCGCGTCTACTGGTCAAAAGAAGCGCTTACGGCTCAAACACAGAATAAACCGGCTTTGCCGATTATCTTTGAAGACGAACATGTTTTGGTCATCAATAAGCCTCAGGGACTTCAATCTCAGAATGAAGAAAACCCCCTTGTCGGCGACAGCGCTTTGACCCGTGTCCTTGCCGCTAAAAAAGAAAGCGGAGAACAAACCGACCAGATTCGGCTTTGTCATCGGCTCGATGTGCAGACCGGCGGTCTGTTGATGTTCACGAAAGACGAAGCGTCTTACGAGGCGGCGCTTGAAGCCTTTGAAAAGCGGACGATGGAGAAATACTATACCTGCCGCGTAAAGGGGTGTCCTGCAAAACAAAAAGCGGTCATGCATGCTTATCTGAGAAAAGACGCTCAGCTTTCGCGCGTCGCCGTAACAGATTATCCGGCAAGAGGCGCACTGGAGATCGTAACAGGTTATCGGGTGCTGGAAGCAGGCGAATATGCTCGGCTGGAAGTTGAATTGATAACCGGACGGACCCATCAGATCCGCGCACATCTGGCACATATCGGCCATCCGATCCTCGGCGATGATAAATACGGTGATCGTGCATTAAATCGAAAACTGGGTTTAAAGAAACAACAGCTCTGGTCTACTCGACTCGTTTTTCACGCATCCGGTGTGCTTGCTTATTTGGAAGGAAAGAGCGTCAGCGTCGATTGCCCGTTTTAAACAAAGGAGGAAACCACGTGGAACGTGTTCGATTGATTGCCCTTGATATGGATGGAACGCTGCTATGCAGCGACCATCAGACAGTTCCGCAGAAAAACATGGATGCGATACGCCGCGCGGATGCGGCAGGAATACGTGTTTGCATCTGCACAGGACGCATGCTTGAAGATGCGAGTGATTTCATTACCAAGCTGAATCTTCCCTGCATGATTATAGCCTGCAATGGAACGCGCGTAAGCGACGGTCCGCTTCCTGACGGTCATATCATTTATCGGCGTTCGTTTGAGCCACAGGATGCTGTACGCGTGTTGGACATGATCCTGCCTTATCGGATGATGATAAACGGTTTTGAAGATGGTCGTGTCAATACGGTCGCTTTTGCTCCGGGTCAGCATTATCACCTGACCGACAGGGGTATCATCAAAGCGAGCTATGGCGAAAAGGCGATTTATGAAGCAGCACAGCGCGGCATAATGAAGTTCTATATTGCGGAAGACGGCTACGCGGGTGCGGTAACTTCTGAGAATGTGGAAAATGCAAGAAAAGCAATTGTAAACGCTTTTCCGGAATTGCAGATTACGCAATCTGCGCCGGGCAATATTGAAATCATGCCGAAGGGTGCTAATAAAGGAACTGCACTTGCTTTCCTCGCTCAGTCTTTAGGTTTTGAGCGGGAACAGGTCATGGCCATGGGCGATGCGGAAAACGATCTGAGTATGCTTGAGTATGCCTATCACAGCGTCGCCATGGCGAATGGAACACCCAAAATCAAAGATATCTGCCGCTATCAAACGGTCAGCAATGATGAATGCGGCGTAGCGAAGATGATTGATTGTGTGCTTGATGCGAAGAAATCAAAGGCTTAAAAATATAAGAAATCCCTCTTTGATGTTGGTTGATTGCCTGTACATCAGAGAGGGATTTCTCACTCTTATTCTTGGCGCAACGCCTCCAGCGCCTGTTTGGCTGTGGCGTAGTCATAACCGCGCCGAGCAAGAGCCGCCATGATCTTTTGTCTGTCTTTTATATCAGAGAGATTTTTTCCTGCGGCATATTTTCGCGCGGCTTTAAGCGCTCCGGCGGAAACATCGTCTGTATCGAGGTTTGACAAAACATGAGCGATGGTATCAGACGCGACGCCCTTTTGCCGAAGCTCCATTTGAATGCGGCGCGTTCCCATGGATCTGGCAGAACGGGATGACGCCCATTGTTCGGCAAAACTGGTATCGTTAATATAACCCGCTTCATCGAGCCGCGCCATGACGCGGGCAATCGTATGTTCCGGATAAGCGTTGCCGTTGAGTGCTTTTACGATCTCCTGCTGGGTACGGGGACGCATAGCAAGCAGGGAGACCGCTTTTTCCATAGCAAACGGATAGGAGCGTTCAGCGATAAATTCACGAAAAGAATCGAGATCAAAAGGCATTCCACTGCGATAAGGGCGCTCTTTGAGCATAGAGCGGGGCATGATAAAGGTTTCTCCGTTTGAAAGCGTGAGGATTGCCCGACCGTGGTCGCGCCGGATGCCGACGAGTTTGAGCGTGTTATCCATGATATGCTTTAATGTTTCTCGCCTTTGCCGCGACGTTCTTCAAGCATGCTGTGCTTAAGCTCGTAAAGATTCTTGGATAGATCAACCTTATAACGATGCGGGCTGTGCAGACGTTTGTACTCATCCCAGAAGGTATCCATCTCATTACGGGCATACTGGGCGATTTCCGACAGCGCAGGCAGATCATAAACCAGCTCGCCATGTTCAAATACAGGCACAAGCAGCGGACGAACTTCATAATCGCAAAGCGTCATGCGCTTCCATGTGTTCTCAGGATCGAAGATCTCAAGTGGTTCTCCGGAAGAAAAATCATCTTCTTCCAGCGCAATCAGGTCTGCCAGCGCTTTACCGGAAAGACGATCGTAGAAGCGATAGAGGCGCTTGACACCCGGATTGGTGACTTTCGCAGGATTTTCGGATATTTTGATGCGGGGCTCAAATCTGCCGTTGACTTCTTCTGCGGAAAGCTTATAAACGCCGCCCAACGCCGGATTGTCCATGCTGGTAATCATGCGCGTACCAACGCCCCAAACGTTGATTGCGGCGCCCTGCGCTTTCAAATCCCAAATGACTTCTTCATCCAGATCTCCGGAAGCAAATATCTTCGCATTCGGGAAACCTGCTGCATCGAGCATTTTGCGTGCCTGCCGACTTAAAAAAGCAAGGTCGCCGCTGTCCAGTCGAATTCCGGTCGGCTCGTAACCCTTTGCACGCAATTCATTAAAGACCGTAATCGCATTGGGAATGCCGCTGGAGAGTGTGTCATACGTATCCACAAGCAGCAGACAGTTTTCCGGGAAAACTTCCGCATACGCGCGGAACGCGCTCAACTCATCCGGAAAGGACATGACCCAGCTGTGCGCATGCGTACCGCCGACAGGCACGCCAAACAATTGTCCAGTTAAAACGTTGCTCGTCGCCTGGCATCCGCCGATAATCGCAGCACGAGCGCCATAAATACCGGCATCCGGCCCCTGAGCGCGGCGCAGACCGAATTCAAGAACGCTGTCCCCGCGGGCAGCCTGTACAACGCGGGACGCCTTAGTCGCAATAAGCGTTTGATGGTTGATGATATTGAGCAGCGTGGTTTCAAGAAGCTGTGCTTCCATGATCGGAGCGATGACGCGGACGATCGGCTCGCCCGGGAAGATGACAGTTCCTTCTGGAACGGCTAAGATCTCGCCGGTAAAACGCAGTGTGGAAAGCCGCTCAAGAAATGCTTCGTCGAAAATATTCAGGCTTCGCAGATAAGCGATATCTTCAGAAGAAAAATGAAGAGTCTTTACATAATCGATTGCCTGCTCAAGACCAGCCGCAACGGCATAGGCAGTCATATCACCCTGTTTGCGATAGAAAATATCAAAACAGGCACGATTGTTTTCCATACCGAACCGCAGGTAGCCGTTCATCATCGTCAGCTCATACAGATCGGTCATCATAGTCAGATTACGCATATTCTTTTTTCTCACTTTCTGAGTATTGTGGACACAGTGGATAACAGAGCAGCCAGCCGCAGAGGATCAGCTCGATCATGGACGCACACTGGCGCAGTGTGACATAGTAAGTATTATCGACGTTTGCACGTCCAATACCGGCAATCAGAAGTCCGGCAAGGAATACTCCGTCCGCAAGAAGGGGCAGAGCAACTCGAAGATCAAATCGCCTGCTGTCCATTGTCCAAAGCACGATCATGACAAGCAGAGAGAGAATCAGTATCCCCAGACCGATCTGCGAGAAGAAGAAAAGCGAGCTGTATGCGCCGCGCTCGAATTCACCGAGAAACGTTTCCGCTACGCACAGAACAGCGCTGATAAGCGGCGCGATGGTCACGGCACTCATACGGTCGCGGATACGGGCAAAGAAATAAATAACAATGCCCAATGCCGCAAAAGCAGACAAAATCTGAGAAATGCGAACAAATTCGCTGATGAAGGTTAAGCTGTCGTTACGCAGTCCCTCGATCACCGTCCGTCCGGAGCAATACAGAAGCAGATACCAGCAGAATACATCGCCGTTGCGGCGGATATGTCTGCGGACGCATAAAAGCAGGACAAAAACAAGCATATCCCAGCAGAATTCATAGAAGAATGTTGCCATATGCCAGTACCAGACTTCGCCCACCGGAATTTCAACGGCAAACGGGAAGAATTGAAGGAATTCTTCGGAAACGCGGAGACCGTATGCTTCCATATTGATATAGTTTCCCCAGCGCCCGATTCCCTGACTCAGCACGAGAGCAGGAGCGATTACATCAAGCAGGGTCAGCATGGATATCTTGTGCTTTTTGCTGACCAATTTTGCGGCGATAAGCCCGCCGATTACGCCGCCGTAGATGGCAAGTCCGCCTTCGCGGATGTTAAAGATGGAGAATAGGTCGTCGCTGTAATCGTTAAAGCGGAAAGCTACATAATATAGTCTGGCGCAGATAATGCCCAGCGGGATGGCGTAGAGCATGAAATCCAATATGGTATCTTGGGGTAAATGGATGCGGCGCGCTTCATTGCTGCAAAGGAAATAGGAGATAAGGATTGCGCCAACGATCAAAATAGCGTACCAGCTGATGCCGAAAAAGGCAATGCGGTCGATAATGGGTCTGCTGAGCATGAATGTCCTCCTGTCCGGCAAAGCCGAAAAGTCAATCTAAAACCAAGTTTATCCTTGTTAGTATACAGCCCGACTATCAGACTGTCAAGGAATGGTTGAGCTTATACATCTTATGCAAAGAAAGTTCACATTTTCTCTTGCCCGATGGTCTTGACGATGGTATAATGAAAAAAACTCGAAATGCGGCGTTCTTTTCATGCGCACGCGAAGGAGGAAAAACATGTCTACTGTTCATGTTATGGATCATCCGCTGATTCAGCATAAGCTTTCTTTGATGAGAGATCAGGAAACTGGTCCCAAGGAGTTCCGCGAGCTGCTCAATGAGATCTCCATGCTGATGGCTTACGAAGTCACCCGTGACCTGCCGCTTAAGACCGTTGAGATCGAAACGCCGATCTGCCGTGCGCAGACCAAGGTAATCGCGGGCAAGAAGCTGGCGATTGTTCCGATTCTCCGCGCCGGTCTGGGCATGGTGGACGGCATCATGAGCCTCGTTCCTGCCGCTAAGGTTGGACATATCGGTCTTTACCGCGATCCGAATACCCTTGAGCCGGTAGAATACTATTGCAAGCTTCCGGCGGATGCGCAGGAGCGTGAGATCCTGCTGGTCGATCCGATGCTGGCAACCGGCGGATCGGCTACTGCGGCTATCGGTTTTCTGAAGAAGCGCGGCTGTAAAAATATCAAGCTGGTCAACCTGATCGCTGCGCCGGAAGGCGTTGCGCGTGTACAGGCTGAACATCCTGACGTGGACATTTACGTTGCAGGCATGGATGAAAAGCTGAATGACCATGGATACATCATTCCGGGTCTGGGCGATGCCGGCGACCGTCTCTACGGCACGAAGTAAAAACAGAGGGCATGTCGAAAAGGCATGCCTTTTCTGTTCCCTTTTAAAATCGCGCGTTCTTGCTAGTCATGCGGCTTTATGCTATAATGATCAAAAAGTTAAACGATAGATCACAGGAGAATGAATGATGAAAGATCATATCGCTGTTTTAATTCCATGTTATAACGAAAGCCGCACGATCGAAAAAGTCGTCAGGGATTTTCGACGGGTCCTGCCGGAAGCCGTCATTTATGTTTACGATAACAATTCCAGCGATGGCACCGGTGAAATTGCTGCGCGCGCAGGCGCAGTTGTTCGCAGAGAACGCATGCAGGGAAAGGGAAATGTTATCCGCAGAATGTTTCGGGAGATCGACGCAG
Organism: uncultured Clostridia bacterium; assembly: GCA_934631055.1. GTDB lineage: Bacteria > Bacillota > Clostridia > Christensenellales > Aristaeellaceae > Ventricola. The sequence goes on from CAKTXP010000001.1 coordinate 19,935, forward strand.
ACTGCTATCTGATGGTGGATGGAGATGACACATATCCCGCGGAGGATGCTCCGGCAATGGTATCGGCCGTCCTTGATGAACAGGCGGATATGGTTGTCGGCGACAGGCTGTCCAGCACCTACTTTACGGAAAACAAAAGACCTTTTCACAGTATGGGAAACGGGCTTGTGCGCGCGTCCATCAACCGCCTTTTCGGGAGCGATGTAAAGGATATCATGACGGGATATCGCGCATTCAGCTATGCGTTTGTTAAAACGTATCCCGTACTCTCCAAGGGCTTTGAGATTGAGACGGATATGACTATTCATGCCATCAACCGGCGCATGCAGGTTGCTAACGTAGTCGTTTCATACAGGGATCGGCCTGACGGAAGCGAATCGAAGCTGAATACATATCAGGACGGAGCAAAGGTTTTGATGACTATTGCGCGGCTTTACAAAAACTATCGCCCTTTTGCGTTCTTTGGTCTGCTTGCGCTGATTCTCGCGCTTCTTTCCATTGGATTCATGATTCCGGTCTTGCTGGAATTTGCTCAGACCGGATTGGTTCCTCGGTTCCCGACGTTGATAGCGTGCTGCGTAACGATGCTGGCGGCGCTGCTGCTCTTTATTTCAGGTTTAATTCTCTCCACACTTCTAGAAAAAGATAAACGTGATTTTGAATTCCAGCTTCAGCAAGTGACAAACCGATATCGCCAGATGAATGAAACCCTACAGGTAAACAAGGCATCTGCCTGAACCGGAAGTGGATTGACGACAGCAAATGGACAGAGAAACTTTTGCAGCTTTAGCCCGTCAAGCTGGTTTTGGCAGGACGGGGTTTTGCAGCACACGGGAATTTAGCATCGAGCGGCAGCGGGTGATGGAATCACCGCCGATTGATGAGAGAAAACAGCTGCGTTTTGAACCTGAGGCAGATTATCCGCAGGCAAAGAGCTTGGCGGTTCTTCTATGGGAATATACGCCTGCCGGAGAGGAAGCAGCCGATTGCGTACAGGTGGATGGCTATTACTTTGCATCAAACGCCGCATATCACGCCGCGAGAAAGCTGGAAGAGCAGGTACGCGCAAGCGGGGGTTTTGCGCAGGCAAATGTTTCCTATCCGGCGAGAGAAGCAGCTATACGCGCAAAAATGGGCATCATCGGAAACAACGGTCTGCTGATAACGCCTGAATTTGGAACGCGTGTCGTTATCATTTTAATGGCAACGGATATCGAAGCTGAACAACAGGATCAGGCGGCAGAGCATGCCGGTCATTGCCTGCGCTGCAGAAAATGTGCGAAAGCCTGTCCCGCAGGCGCAATTGATTCTTCAGGTATGCGTTTTCCAGAGAAATGCATCCGTAATTTCATGATGGAAGGCGTCGTTGTTCCGGAACACTTGCGCGCAAAAATGGGTAGACGGCTGGTCGGATGCGATATTTGCCAACGCGTATGTCCCATGCAGCCGAGGTTTGCGCAGGGAAAAACGCTGGGATTGAGGCTTGATGAACTGGTGACACTGGAGCAAACCGAGTTTTCGCAGGCGATTGCGAAGCTCTCCGGTGAAATCGGAAGGAATGCGGCGCGTCCTCAACGCGTCCGCGCACAGGCGGCACTGCTTGCTGGAAACAGCCGTGATGCCAAATATCTGCCAGTGCTGCGCGAATGGGCTAAACTGCCGTTTGAGGCAGTCAGCGAACATGCACGATGGGCGATTGAACAGATTGAACCGTCAGGTCTTGACCGAAGCGAAAAAACAGATTAAAATAAAATGGATTGTGATATAGGGAGGAACAGTTTTGCTCAAAGAACAGATTGACAGCCTGCTTGACCGCGTACAAAAGCCTGCGCGTTATATGGGCGGCGAAATGAACTGTGTGCTGAAAGATCCGAACAGTGTGGATATCCGCTATGCTTTTGCGTTCCCGGATGTTTACGAGGTGGGTATGAGCCACCTCGGTTCGCGCATTTTATACGATATTATCAACAAACGTCAGGACGCGCTTTGTGAGCGCGTCTTTATGCCGTGGGTAGACATGGCAGATCTGATGCGTAAAGAAGGCGTCCCTCTGTTTTCAATTGAAACGCGTTCGCCGATTGGCGGATTTGACATGCTTGGTTTTACGCTTCAATATGAAATGAGCTACACCAACATTCTGGAAATGCTCGATCTGTCGGGAATTCCTTTGCGCAGCGAGGATAGAACTTGGGATCATCCGATCGTCATTGCAGGCGGTCCGTGCGCATTCAATCCTGAACCGCTTTATGCATTTATTGACGCGTTTTCTATCGGCGATGGCGAAATCAGCACGCTTGAAACGATAGACGTAGTTAAGCAGTGTAAGCAGGAGGGCGTTTCTCGTCAGGAGTGTCTGCGCCGTCTGGCTAAACTGCATGGCGTATATGTTCCGAGCCTTTACCGTGCTGAATATCACGAAGACGGAACGCTGGCTTCTTTTGAGCCGACCGAGGAAGGCGTCCCCCGTACAGTCGTCAAAAACATGATCGCGGATATCGACAAAGCGGATTATCCGGAGAGCATCATCGTTCCTTATATGGAAATCGTTCATGACCGCATCAATATTGAAGTTTTGCGCGGCTGTACGCGCGGCTGCCGTTTCTGTCAGGCGGGCATGATCTATCGTCCGGTGCGCGAACGCAGCGTTGAGCATTTGCTTGAATTGGCTCAAAAGCTGGTTGATGCGACGGGTTACGAAGAAATCACCCTGTCTTCTCTGTCTACGGGGGATTATACCTGTCTGCCAGAACTGGCGCATAAGCTGATGGATAAATTCCAGGAGGAACGCATTGCGTTGTCCCTGCCCAGTCTGCGTCTTGACAGCAAACTAAAAGAAACGCTTGAAGAAACGCAGAAAGTCCGAAAGACCAGCTTAACCTATGCGATGGAAGCCGGAACACAGCGTCTCCGTGACGTTATCAACAAAGGCATTACGGAGGAAAACCTGATGTCTTCGGTCGGCGATGCGTTTGCAGGCGGCTGGAGCAGTGTAAAACTGTACTTCATGTTTGGTCTGCCAACGGAAACGACGGAGGATTTAAACGGCATTGCCGATCTGGCTTCCAAAGTGGTCCGCAAGTATTTTGAGACGCCGAAGAGTGTTCGTGCACGCGGTCTGCGCGTCAATTGTTCGGCGAGCTGCTTTGTCCCCAAGCCGTTTACGCCGTTCCAGTGGGAACCGCAGGACACTATTGAGCAGTTTGAGGAAAAGCAGAAACACTTGTGCCAGATCATGCACATTAAAGGCGTTGAATTCAACTGGCATACGCCGCAGGTTTCGTTCCTCGAAGCGTGTTTTGCGCGGGGAGATCGAAAGATGGCGGATGTGCTGGAGGCTGCTTGGCGTCTGGGCTGTCGATTTGATGGATGGACGGATCAGTTCAGCTTTGAAAACTGGATGAAGGCGTTTGAACAGTGCGGGGTGGATCCGGCGTTCTATGCAAACCGCCGCCGCGAGAAAGGCGAACTTCTTCCGTGGTCGTTTATTGACGCAGGCGTTACGGAAGCATATCTGTGGCGCGAACATGAACGCGCTATGCGCGCAGAGACAACGCCGGACTGCCGCAAGGGTTGTCAGGGATGCGGTATGAAGCGATTTGAAGGAGCGTGTGAAGGACGATGAGAATGCTCATGCAGTTCCAGAAGGGCGATATCGTCCGTCATCTGGGCTTGTTGGATCTCCAGCGGACGATGCAGCGCGCACTTCGGCGCAGCAGTTTGCCAATCGCTTATTCCAACGGATTTAATCCGCACATTGTCATGTCTTTTGCTTCGGCGCTATCTTCCGGAATTCCCGGCGACGCTGAACTTCTGGATGTTTCCCTGCACAGCGAAACAACAGAAGAAGCTTGTATGGAAGCGATGAACCGCGTTTTACCACCGGCTCTCCATGTATCCCGCGTTCGCCTTGTGGATGATCGGTTTCCTAAAGTGAGCGCGGCGCTTCGCCAGGCAGAGTATCGCATAACGCTTTTCGGGGGAGATGCGCTGAAAATTGCGGAGGCAGTTCCGAACTTTCTTGCACAAGATGAAATCATGGCGCTTCGCAAAACCAAACGCGCAGAAACCATGGTTAATATCCGTCCAATGATTCATCTGCTTGAAGCGCAGACGGATGCAGAGAAGAAGAGTGTAGTGTTGACTGCTCGTGTTTCCTTTGTGGAAGCGGCAACCCTTAAACCCGATTTACTGGTATCTTCGCTCTGCACATTCGCTGGCGTTGAAGTACCGAAATGTGAGATACGACGCACATGCCTGCTCGGAGAAAAAGACGGACAAAGCGTACCGCTGATTGATCTGTGAAATGATGCGAAGAGAACTGATTATTGATTATTCGCCTTCTTACACAAGGGCGGCTGTGGTAGAGGATGGGCAGCTTTGCGAACTGCATATCGAATCTGAGAAAATCGACAAACAGACGGAAACGCTTTATTACGGACGCATACAGGCTGTTCGACCTTCTGTTCATGCCGCTTTTGTGGATATCGGTCAGGAGCTTAATGCGTTTTTGCCGCTTGAAGACGGGCAGAAGCTTAAGGGCGGCGACATGCTTATCGTACAGGGCGTCGCAAAGCAGACAACGCAGAGCAAGGGACTGCGAATCAGTACACGGGTTAATCTGACAGGACAATGGCTGGTGCTGATTCCCGGCGAAAAAGGCGTTCATATCTCCAAAAAAGTCAAGGATGCTGCGCTTCGTGCTGATTTGGCAGAAATTGGAAAACAGATATGTCCGGAAGGATGCGCCATTATCATTCGGACAGCATCCGAAAGCGTTACGCCCCAGCTGCTTCAACAAGAAGCGAATGAGCTGTATCAAAAGTGGCTGGATGCGAATCAAAAGGCAAAGGGAATGATTCGACCGGGTGTGCTGGCTGGTCCGACACCGCTTTATTTGAGACTTGTCCGCGATTTGGCTGGCAATCTGTCTAGGATCATCGTCAATGATGAAGGCTGTGTTTCTACATTAAAACAAGCGCAGCAGGAAGGAAAGATTGCCGCTGAAACAGAGCTGCAATGCTTTAGAGAAAGCAACTCTCTGATTTTTGACTTCTTCAATTTAGAAACGCAAATTGATAAAGCCCTGAAAAAGCGCGTATGGCTTCCCTGCGGCGGGTATCTGATCTTTGATTTTACAGAGGCGCTTACCGTAATCGACGTCAATTCCGGAAAGATGATTACCGGAAAAAACATGGAGGAAACGGCGCTTCGCGTCAATACGGAGGCGGTTTATGAAATCGCTCGCCAGCTTCGGCTTCGGGATGTCGGCGGCATTATCGTAATAGACCTGATCGATATGCAGAAAGACGTGAATCGTCACGCTGTACTGGATGCGCTGAAAAAGGCATTGAAAAGCGATCGGATGCCAACCAGCGTAGATGGCATCACAAAACTGGGGCTTTTGGAAATGACGCGCAGGCGTAAGAGCGAACAACTTCGCCGCGCGCTGCGGACAACATGCGGTTCTTGTTCCGGAGCCGGAGAAATCCTTGCTCCTGATGAAGTGGCAAGAAGGGCTGTCCGGCAGGTGCGAAGAATGGCAATTGCAGGACAGACAGGTCCGTTTGTCGTAAAGCTTTCAAATGAAGCGGCAAAGTTCCTTAAAACGATGCCTCAGCCTGAAAATTGTCCGCAGGTCTACGTTCAGGCGAGTAATCGGCATCCTGAGCGATTCGAAATCACGCAGCCCGGAAATGAAATGATTCCGGAAGATGCAACGGCACTTCAAAGAGAATAAACACTAGATGTTGTAAAAGGAATTATCGAAATATGAAAAGAACTCAGGCTATTGAGCTTCCGGAAGAGGAAATCGCTCAGCAGAAAGAATGGATGAAGGAATTCGCGGCACTGGAAGATCGTCCGCGCACATATTGTGTAGTGACATACGGCTGCCAGATGAATGCCCATGACAGCGAAACGCTGGAGGGTATGCTGGCGCAGATGGGGATGACGCCTGCGGAAAGCCGTGAAAAGGCTGACTTTGTGATTTTCAACACCTGTTGTGTGCGCGATAACGCGCAAAGGCGTGCGCTGGGCAATGTCGTATGGCTGAAAGAACTGAAAAAAACGCGTCCTGAGCTGATGGTAGCCGTCTGCGGCTGCATGATGCAGCAGCCGGGAATGGGAGAGCAGATTCTCAAACAGTATCCGTTTGTTGACGTGGCTTTTGGCACGCATAACCTGTACCGCTTTGCGCAGCTTATGCTTAAAGCCGTTCAGACCAGACGGCGCGTAGTCGAGGTCATCGACGATGCGGAAGGCAGCATTCCGGAAGATCTGCCTGTTCGCCGCAGCAGTCCATATCATGCGTATATCACGATCATGTATGGTTGCAACAATTTTTGTTCGTATTGCATCGTACCGTATGTGCGCGGCCGTGAACGTTCGCGCGCTTCAGCCCGAATTCTGGAAGAGGCGCGCGAGCTGAAAGCGGACGGTGTTAAGGAAATCATGCTGCTGGGGCAAAACGTCAATTCTTATGGATTGGATGTTGAAGGAGAATTGAGCTTTGCCCAGCTGCTTGCCGAATTGGATAAGATCGGTATTGAGCGGATCCGGTTTATGACATCGCACCCGAAGGATATTTCTGACGAATTGATTGATGTGATGGCTTCTTCCAAACACATCTGTCATGCGTTGCATCTGCCCGTTCAGCACGGCAGCAATCGGATTTTAAAATCCATGAATCGTCGCTATACGCGGGAAAAGTACCTTGAGCGCGTTGAAGCAATCCGCAGCAAGGTACCGGATATCAGTTTAACGACAGATTTGATCGTAGGCTATCCGGGCGAAACCGAAGAGGACTTTGAAGAAACCTGCTCGCTGGTTCAGCGGGTCGGCTATGACAGCGCGTTTACGTTCATTTATTCTCCGCGCGTTGGAACTCGTGCAGCGGATATGGAAGATCAGATTCCGGAAGAAGTTTCTTCCCGCCGGATTCAAAAGCTGATTGCCATCCAAAAAGATATTACGCATGAGCGCTATGCCAAGTACATTGGACAAATCCATCATGTTCTCGTTGAAGAAGCTTCCCGCCGCGATGAAAATCAGATGGCTGGCAAAAACGAATACAACATCACGGTCAACTTCCCCGGAAGCAAAGATTTAGTTGGGCAAATCGTCAACGTAAAGATCACATCTGCGGGTGAAAGCACGCTGCGCGGCGAACGAATTGAGGAAAACTAAAACTGCGGTTAAACCGAGAGAGGATTAAATATGAGCAAGGTTACGGATTGTGCCCGCGAATTGGGGCAGGCCATTGTGGATTCTGAAGAATATAAGAACATGCAGATCTGTGAAAAAGCGGCGATGAGCGATCCAGCCGTTGCGCAGGCGATGAGCCGTTATTTGGAAGCAAAAGAACAGCTTCATACGGCGATGGCTGCCGGAAATGCAGATGAAATCGCGCAGTTTGGTCAGGAGATGGACGATGCCCAGCAGGCGCTCAATCAAATGCCGGCAGTTGACGCAATGACCAATGCGCGTCAGAGCTTTTCTGAGCTGATGAACCAGGTCAATCATGTGCTGGAATTCATGATTACCGGCGAGGTGGAGCAGAGCAGCGGATGCAGTGGAAACTGCGCATCCTGCGGCGGCTGTCACTAAAGTCGCTCAAAACGCTAAGGAAAAGGACACGGAGGCACAGAAATGGCAAACATGACCCCGATGATGCGTCAGTATCTGGACATGAAGGATAAATACCCAGGAATGATCCTGTTTTTCCGGCTGGGCGATTTTTACGAAATGTTTTTTGACGACGCCAAGCTGGTATCCAGAGAACTGGAACTGACGCTCACCGGGAAAAGCTGCGGCATGGAAGAGCGCGCGCCCATGTGCGGCGTTCCGTTCCACAGCGCGGAGACCTACATCAATCGTCTGATTGAAAAAGGGTATAAAGTTGCAATATGTGAGCAGATGGAAGACCCCGCGACGGCAAAGGGATTGGTCAAGCGTGACGTCATCCGTGTCGTCACGCCGGGAACTGTCATCGAGCAGTCCATGCTGGACGAAAGAAGAAATAACTATCTACTTTCTGTGTGTATGGATGGCGAGCGCGCGGGATTGGCGTTTGCCGATGTTTCAACGGGCGAGTTTTATTTGTACGAGATCGAAAAGGCATCCAGCAGAATGCAGGATGAAATCGTCCGCATCATGCCCAAAGAGATTATGTCAAATGCATCCTTGCCCGAACATGCCACAGCTATGCATGTGGATATTCAAGACGGCGTCAGATTTCAATACGCCAGAGCGAAAGCCGCGCTCCTTGAGCATTTCAAAGTACAAAGCCTGGATACTTTCGGCGTAGGCGGTTTAAAACTGGGCGTTCGCGCAGCAGGCGCATTGATGAAATATCTGGAAGAGACGCAGAAGAATGCGCTTGAGCATATGACTGGACTTGCCGAATATCACGACAAACGGTATATGATGCTTGACCATACCGCACGCAGAAATCTGGAATTAACGGAAACCATGCGTTCCAGACAAAAACAGGGTTCGCTGCTCGGCATTTTGGATTATACCTGTACAGCGATGGGCGCGAGAACATTGCGCGGTTTTATTGAACAGCCTCTGGCGGTAAAAAGGGAAATTGACGAGCGGCTTGACGCAGTGCAGGCTTTACGCGACGCGGATATGACAGTAGACTTGATTCGGGAAGAATTGACTCAGGTCTACGATGTGGAACGACTGCTGAGTCGTATCGCATATAAGACGATCAATGCAAAGGACTGTCTGGCGCTTCGCGATTCTCTTTCGCATGTTCCCGCCATACGTCACGCCCTCGAATCCATCGCGCCGCACGGAATGCTCGGCAGATTGCTAGAGCAGTTGACGCCGCTTGACGATATCGTCGAGAAGCTGACGAATGCAATCGATCCGGATGCGCCCGCGCTGATGAGCGATGGACATTATATCAAAAACGGCTACAATGCTGAACTGGATAAACTGCGCGAAGCATCAAGAAATGGGCATCAGTGGATTGCAGACCTTGAGGCTAAGGAACGCGAATTGACAGGAATCAAGAACCTGAAGATTCAATACAATCGGATATTCGGCTACTATATTGAGGTGACGAAATCCAATTACGAACAGGTTCCATACCGTTACACCAGAAAGCAGACGCTTGCAAACTGTGAGCGATACATGACGCCGGAACTTCACGAAATTCAGGAAACTGTTCTCGGCGCACAGGAAAAAGCCGTTCGTCTTGAACAGGGGCTGTTTATTGAGATTCGGGATTTTCTTTCCGGACAGATTCCTCGCATTCAGCATACAGCTGTTGGATTGAAGACGCTGGATGCGCTGGTATCGCTTTCGGTTGCAGCGGTTCGGAATCATTATGTCCGTCCAGAAATTTCAGAAGACGGTGTAATCGATATTGTTGACGGTCGTCATCCTGTCGTGGAAGCAGGCATGCACGGAGACGAGCAGTTTGTTCCGAACAGCACGCTTCTGGATGACAATGACAATCGAATGCTCATCATTACCGGACCGAATATGGCGGGCAAAAGCACCTATATGCGTCAGGTTGCACTCATTACGCTGATGGCGCATATGGGAAGTTTCGTTCCAGTTGAAAGTGCAAAAATCGGAATCGTTGACCGGATCTTTACCCGCGTCGGCGCATCAGATGACTTGGCAAGCGGACAGTCAACGTTCATGGTTGAAATGAATGAAATGGCGCATATTCTGCGCAGTGCGACGCCGCGTTCGCTGATCGTTCTGGATGAAATCGGCAGAGGAACCAGTACATTTGACGGTTTGAGCATCGCATGGGCAGTCGTAGAATATCTGGTTGATAAAAATAAGATTGGCGCGAAAACGCTGTTTGCAACGCATTATCATGAGTTAAGCGAACTGGAGGGCCGACTTGCAGGCGTAGTCAATTATCGAATCAGCGTAAAGGAGCATGGCGAGGATATCATCTTCCTGCGCAAGATCGAGCGCGGCGGCGCTGACAAGAGCTTTGGCATTCATGTTGCCCATCTGGCAGGTATGCCGCGTCCGGTTATCATGCGTGCACATGAAATTCTGGCACGGCTTGAAACAAATGATGTCAGTCAAACGTCAATAGGACAGAATATTTTAGGCGATGCTGAGAAGAAAAACAAGCAGGTCAATATGTTTGAAGCGCCGGCAATGGATCTGGTTGAAGAGATCCGTGCGCTCGATGTGATGAGCATGACGCCGATTGAAGCCATGAATACCTTGTTTACACTGAAAGAAAAAGCAAGAAAAGCGTAAACGGACAAGAATACAGAGAAAGGAACAATGCCGTGGAGGATAGACCGATACTCAGGCTGGATCAGGAACTGATTGGAAAAATTGCCGCAGGCGAAGTCGTGGAAAGCCCCGCCTCAGCTATTAAGGAATTGGTAGAAAACAGTTTGGACGCAGGCGCAACGTGTATCACCGTTGAAATCCGCGACGGCGGAATTTCTTATCTGCGCGTGACCGATAATGGGCGCGGTATCCGAAGCCGTGATGTCCGTATGGCGTTTGAGCGCCATGCGACAAGCAAGATCACAAAATCGGATGATTTGTTTGCACTTCATACGCTCGGCTTTCGCGGCGAAGCGCTGGCTTCCATTGCCGCGGTGTCCAAGCTCACGCTGACGACACGGAGCGTTCACGAGGAAACCGGAACGCGTGCTGTCAATGAGGGTGGCGAGATTAAGGGCATTACGGAAGCGGCAAGCCCGCAGGGAACGACGATTGTTGCCAGAGAGTTGTTTTACAATACGCCGGTGCGCTTAAAATTCCTCAAAAAGCCATCAACAGAGGCGGCAAAAGTTGCTGAGATGATTGCAAGACTGATTCTTGCGCATCCGGATGTATCTTTTCGACTGATTCACAATGGAAAACAGATCTATTCCAGCTCCGGAAATGGGGATCTGCGCAGCGCTTTGTTCAGCCTATATGGAAGGGAAACGGCAAACGCTATGATACCAGTTCATTCGGAAGGCTCTATTTCCGTTTCCGGTCTGGTTGGCGTTGGATTACAGGCACGTTCCAATCGTGCTAGGCAGACATTCATCGTCAATGGTCGTACGATTCGCAGTCAGATCCTTACTCAGGCGCTTGAAGACGGTTGTAAAGAACGAGTGACGATCGGGCATTATCCAATTTGTGTGCTGAGGCTGGAAATGCCCACCAATATGGTGGACGTCAATGTCCATCCCAACAAACTGGAGGTGCGCTTTAGTGATGAACACTTGATCTACGAAAATGTTTCTGGGGCGGTAGAGGACAGCTTTTCGATATCGCCCCTTCAAAGCGCGCCGCATATGAGCCTGACTAGGGAAGTACCTCAAACCACTTTGAAGCCCAGCGTAGTGCAGGTCATTGACACGCAAACTGAAGAAGGCATTAAACAGGCACGCGAGCAAACGGTAGCAGAGGAACCTATTCAAAATACGAATTCTATATTGGAACAACAAAATGAAAACCGTCCTACGCCTCAGCAGCAGGCGGATTTCACTTCGTTCGTTACGCAGTATTTTGGTGGAGCAGCGCTCAGAGAATCTCAAATTTCCGGAAAAAAGGAAAACCTTGAGTTTTCAAAACTCGACGGAGAAATTCCGTCAGTGCATCATGAAACTGTGCAAAGTGAACCGGAAGCAGGCACAAACAGACCGCTGATCTTTAAAACTCAGGAGCCTGTTCAGGAAGGACTGCTTCCACAGGAATCTTCTGCTACAACATTGGGCGATGAACTGAGTGGATATTCGATGGTCGGCGTTGCGTTTGACACATATATCATTTTGCAAAATGCAAAACAGTTGATTTTGATTGACCAGCATGCCGCGCACGAACGCATCCTTTATGAAAAGCTGATGCGAGAGATTGACGCAGGCGTCGGTTCTCAAATCTTAATGGTTGCGCAGGTCGTTCATGTTACGCCGCAGGATATAGCTAAGATTGAAACCTATCACGATGAGATTCGTGCCGCAGGGTTTGATATTGAACCCTTTGGCGATGACGCTTATCAAATCCGTGCAGTTCCTAATGTGTTGGGCATTCCTCAAACAAAGAGCGCTTTCCTTGAAATGGTGGACAGGCTCGGCGAGCTCCGAGTGTTGTCTACTGCACAGAAAAGACGGGATGCCATTCTTCAGATGGCATGCAAAAAAGCGGTAAAAGGTGGCGATAAGCTGACGATGGAGGAAATTAAGCCGTTACTTGCAGATATGCTTCGAACAAACGCGCCGCCGACCTGTCCGCATGGGAGACCGCTGGTCGTTGTGCTGGAAAGGACAGAAATTGAAAAGCGTTTCAGAAGAATCAATGATTAGAGATGAGGGGATGCGCATGACAAAACCTGTCATTATTGCGCTTGTTGGTCCGACTGGAGTAGGGAAAACAAGGACCTCTCTGTTTCTGACAAAGGAATTAAATGGCGAAATCGTGTCCATGGATTCGATGCAGGTCTACCGAGGCATGGATATCGGAACAGCTAAATCGACGTCCGAAGAACGCACGATGGTTCCGCACCATATGATCGATGTCGCCGATCCACATGAGCGCTTTACCACGGCAGATTATAGAACGATGGCGGTTCAAGCCATTCAAGATATCCTCAGCAGAGGCAAACTGCCGTTCCTGGTCGGCGGAACAGGTCTGTATCTGGATGCCATTCGCTATGATATGCGTCTTGGAGAAAGCGGCGCTAATGAGGAAATACGCGAAAAGCTCAGAAATATCGCTCAACAACCGGATGGCCAGAATATCCTTCATGCGATGCTTGAAAAAGTTGATCCTGAAACTGCGGAAAAGCTTCATCCAAACGATATCCGTCGTGTCATGCGCGCCTTGGAAATCTTTGAAACATCCGGAAAAACGAAGAGCCAGCAAGCCCATTTGGAAAAAAGAGAAGGTCCCTATCATGTTCTTGTATATGGGTTATCGCTGCCGCGTGAAATGATGTATGCCCGAATCAACGCGCGCGTGGATGAAATGATACAGGCGGGGCTTGTCCGAGAGGTTAAAGGACTGCTTAATGCAGGTGTTAAGCCCAATCAGGAAGGCGGCGCCATGCAGGCGATCGGATACAAAGAAATTGTCAGCGCATTTCACGGTGAGATTACGCTTGAACGTGCAGTCGAACTGATTAAACAGAATTCCAGACGGTACGCAAAGCGTCAATGGACATGGTTCAGGCGCGATCCGTTAACGCATTGGTTTGACTATACGGAGTATCCAAGCCGCGATGCGCTTGAACAAGCATTGCTTTGTCAAATCAGAGAAGATATCAAGCAATATCAAGGATATCAAAACAGACTGTTAGTCTGAAAACCGCGCGTCGGTTTTGAAGAACAGGACTTACAAAAAGGACATAGGATAAAACGACTCTGGTTTTAAAGAGAGGGAGTGTATCGTATGTCCTCTTTTCATTCTTGCGGATGCGAAAAAAACTGGAAACCATCTCACGCGTGTCATCGTGATTATGGCTATATCGTGGAGAAAATTCTTGACCGCAATCGTGGAAACTATTGTTATCGTGGTTTACTCTCTATTTGTGATGTGAGGAACGATATTTGCCCGCCGCTGTATCTAAAGAAAATCGATGTACTTGCTGTGGAAACGATTGTCGTGTCATGCTCCGGTCAAAAGCTCCGGCTGACACTGGCATTGCAGGGAACAGATAGCCGCAACGGCTGTTTCCACGGAACATCTTATATTGAGTTGGATACGATTTTTTCAGGCTATGATGATTTAAACCGCTGTAAAGTGAACATACGAAGGGACATTCAGATCAGCATACAAAGCGCTGATTATTGTCAGCCTTGCGGATTCCAAGCCTGTCTTTCAATCAGTATCGAGTCAATCGTCAGTCGATATGAGATCGTTTATCAGCAAAACGAATGCTGCACGCCTAAGACGTGTCTGCCGCTTTATCCGCCGGCGATGTGTTCAAAGGGCGAACATTTTCATTCTTATTTCTAAATAAAATGCTCAAAAGGCTTGTCTGTACGCACGAATTGCGGTAAAATAAAGAAATCAATTATATTTTGATACGAAAGGCTAAAGAACGTATGCAACTGCTTAAAGATGCGATCCTCGAACGGGGAAAAGCGCTGAATCAGGATGTTTTGCTGGTCGATTCTTTCCTGAATCATCAGGTTGACGTACCACTCATGAAAGCAATTGGCGAAGAGTTTGCAAAGCACTTTGCCAATAAAGGGCTGACTCGCGTTGTGACGATCGAAAGCTCCGGTATCGCGCCGGCAGCGTTTACCGCACTGGCGATGGGACTTCCGCTTGTTATCATGAAAAAGCAGACGTCAAAGATCATGAAAGGGGATCTGCTGCAAACGACGGTCCGTTCTTTTACAAAGGGGACGCAATATGAGCTTACGGTGAAGCGTGAGTTTCTTCCGGCAGGAGAAAAACTCCTGTTGATCGACGATTTCCTTGCAAGCGGAGAAGCCGCGTTTGGTGTGCTGAACCTTGCTCATCAGGCAGGCGCTGAAGTTGGCGGCGTAGGTATCGTCATTGAAAAGGCATTTCAAAGCGGACACAAACGGCTTGCCGATACGGGCATTGACGTGTATTCTCTGGCACGCATTGCGTCTATGTCAGCGGACAGCATTGAATTTGTTGACTGATGGTACGTTGAGATACGTTGTAGTTCTGCGGCAGGTTTTTAATGCCTGCCGTATTTTTTGTGTCCCGATTACACAAGACGTCCGCAATTTCAAAGCCGTTTTTTCTGACGGATTCACCAAAATGGCGAATTGTTGATGCAAGCCCAGACAAAATATGCTATAATTATAAACCAATGAATAAACTTTGGGAGGTTATTTCATGATGCAGCCTGAATTCCCTTTGATTCTGGCTTCCGGTTCGCCTCGGCGGCGCGAATTGCTCGATCAAATGGGGCTGATATACACCGTTGATTCTCCGGATGTCGACGAGAACTTTGTTGGACGTCCGGCAGAAACTGTTTTGGAGATTTCCAGAAGAAAAGCCGCAGCCGTTGCTGCCCGCCATCCGGATTCGGTTATTCTGGCAGCGGATACGCTCGTTTTTGCGGATGAACCGCTCGGAAAGCCCCATACGCCTGAGCGTGCAAAGGAAATGCTGATGGCTCTGGCTGATAATTGGCACAATGTTTATACCGGCATAACGCTGATCAATACGAACAGCGGAAGAGTTGTTCGCAACGTGGATCGGACGCGCGTTCATATTGCGCCGATGACTGAGCAGGAAATGGACGCCTATATTGCTACCGGCGAACCGCTTGACAAAGCGGGCGCTTATGCGATTCAGGGCAGAGGCGGTATGTTTATTGACCGAATTGACGGTTCATACTCCAATGTAGTGGGTCTGCCTATGGCAATGTTGCGCAATATGTTGCTTCAACTCAATGGTATGACAGAACGAGGAGTTGTTTAATGGCGGGTTTTCAGTTTGTTTCTCCGGATATCGCGATTGACATCGGAACAGACAACACGAGGGTTTATGTAAAAGACAAAGGCATCGTAGTCAACGAGCCTTCCGTTGTCATTACGCGCGGAGAAAACACTCGCAATAACATTGTAGCAGTCGGCGACAGCGCGGAAGAAATGATCGGGCGTTCAGGCGGAAATATCCGCGTGATCCATCCTTTGCGTGACGGCGTCATTGTAGACTATGAAATGGCGCAGATTATGATCCATTATTTTGTCACCAAAGCGATCGGCATGCGCCGATTTGTCAGACCGCGTGTGGTTGTGACCATGCCCGGAGAAGTGAGTAAGGTCGAACGCCGCGCAGTCATCAATACAATGGAAAAAATCGGCGCGCGCCAAATTTTTGTCGTTGAGCAGGCTTTTGCTGCAGCTCTTGGAACCGGTTTGCCGGTATATGAGCCGCAGGGAAGCTTTGTCGTCGATATCGGCGGAGGAACGACGGAAGTTGCGCTTGTTTCGATGGGCGGCGTCGTTTTATCGCATTCCATTCGCGTAGCAGGCAATAAAATTGACGAAGCGATTTCCGGCTTTTTGAAAAAGCAGCATGCCATTTTGGTTACGGATCGCGTTGCCGAACAAATCAAATTTGATTTGGCTGATGTGCGGAGCGATAAGAAAATGGAACATATTGCCGTAGTGCGCGGACGCGATATCGCAACAGGCATGCCGTTGACGGTCGATGTCGATATGTCCAAAGTCAGTGAAGCCATTCATGAACCGTTGCAGGAGATACTGGGGGCTATTAAATGGGTTCTTGGGCGTGTCCCGCCTGAGCTTTGCTCGGACATCCTGCAAAACGGCATTTATCTGACGGGCGGCTCTGCTGCGCTGCCTAATCTGGATACGATGATCGCGACGGAATTCGGCGTACCAGTATCTGTTGCCAGAGATGCCGGCGAATGCACGACGCTGGGCGCTGGATATATGGCGGATCATTTTGATATGCTGGGCGGCGTAATCGGCAAAGCTGAATAACGCAGTCGGCGATTCGCAAGGGAAGGCAAGCGATGAAGAATAAACATCCTTTATTATACAGTTTTATCCGCAGAGCAATCGTTCTGATTCTGATTGCAATGATGGCGTTGACCGCATACAGCCAATCAACCGGCTCACTGACGTCTTTGTCGCCGGAGAGCTTTCTTTCGCGCGTGATAACGCCGGTACAGGGAGCTGTTTCTCAAATCAGCCATTCGATATCGGATTATCTCTATCGTGTTAAGCTCAGAAGCAATATCGAATACGAATACAATCAGTTAAAAGCGCAAAACGATGAACTGACCCTTCGCAGCATTCTTTATGAAGAGCTGGAAGCGGAAAACACGCAGCTTCGGGCTCTTCTGGGCGAATACGAAACCCGTTCGACCATGAATCCTGTTCTAGCGCGCGTGATTGCCAGCGAAACGGGTAACTATTTCTCTACGTTTACGATAAACAAGGGAAAAAATGACGGTGTCGATACGCAGATGGCTGTCATTACCTCGGAAGGTCTGGTCGGCTATACCTATGAAGTTTTCGATACGACGGCAAAAGTCATCACCATCATCGACGACCAGGCAAGTCTTGCCGCTTTGATCGAGAGCAGCCGCGATCAGGGCGCTGTCAAGGGTACACTCGGCAGCACGGGCGAACCGCTTTGCAGAATGTACTATCTTTCTGCGGACAGCGTTCCGAGACCGGGCGACCGTGTCATCACGTCAGGCGTCGGCGTGTCATTCCCCAAGGGTCTTCTGATTGGCTATGTCCGCGAAAGCACCCGCGCTATTGAGGACAATAAACACTATATTGTTGTCGAACCGGCAGCTGATTTTGAGCATATTGAAAATGTACTGGTTCTGCGCTACTATGCGGATGTCGAAGCCATGCCGGATAACTATGATAACACCGAGATCATCATTGCGCCGGTTGCAACTGCGCGCCCGCAGGCTGTCATCGAAGAGGACCGCCTGACCAATTCGACACCTGTGCCGCTGCCGGATGCTCCGGGTAGAGTCACGCCGTCGCCGACACCGGAAGCAGTTGATTTTATCGTAGATGAAGAAGCGATGGGAGATCTGGCTGAACGCTTTGTCGAAAGCACGCCCACGCCTGAACCTCCGGAGGAAACGCCTGATCCGGCTTGGCTGGATGAGGAAGATGTTTTCCCAGAGGACTTTTAAGCGCTGACATGGGAGGTGGACGAACATGTCAAGAGCAATACGAATTGTCATCACCGTTATTCTGGCGTGCATCTGCCAAACCGATTTAGTCAAGTATATTCGGATCGCAGGTGTCGCGCCGGATATGATGACGGTTTTTCTGGTTCTGCTGACGGGTTATACCGGCGCATATGGGGGGTTCTGCGCCGGCAGCGTGATGGCTATGCTCTATGACGCAAGCGTCGGTTATGTATTGGCAATCAATCTGGTCAGCTATACGTTTATCGGCTGGGCTGCTCCGATGCTGCGGCAGGCGATGAATAATAAGCTTCACCGCGTCAAACACAAAAGCTATTTTGAATTGATCGTGATCTGCTTTTTCCTGGTTCTGGTCAAAGAGATGGTTTACATTGGCTATCTGTTCCTTATCGGCGCAGAGCAGAGCATCGTAACCATCTTGCGGGCGCTGCTTTGCAGCGCATACAGCGCCGTAATGATCCTGCCGTGTTCTTTGATTCAGAATAAGATCATGAGCATTCACATCATGAAAAAAAAGAAAAGCGAAGATCTGGTGGGAGATTCAGAGGAAGCGAGTCGCAAGCGTTAAGCAGTTTGGAGGTTTTACAAAGCTGTGGGTAACAAATATAAGGCACGATATATCGCTATTGCGTGCGTTGTTGCAGCGTTGTTTGGCGTGTTGATCGTTCGATTGTTCAATTTGCAGATCGCGGGGTATGAGGATAATCTGGCAAGCGCGGAAAGCAAAAAGACCAAGACCATTACCAGTCAGGGTTCCCGAGGAACGATCATGGACGTCAATTCGCTGACCCTTGCTTATGATAAACAAATCTACAATGTTCAGTTTTACCGCGATCCGAATTATACGCCGACCGATATCGACGAAGAAACTGGCAGAACAATGAGCCAGTATAAGGTATACACGAATGCGATCATCAACGTGATCGACATTATTGAAAAGAATGGCGGAACACTGAATACGTCGTTTTCTCTAAAACAGGACGAAATGACGGGACTGTGGATCTTCACCTGGAACAACAATAATTACACTCAGGCACAGCAGGATGCGCGCGAAAAGATGTGGCGCAGCAACTTCTATGTCAGCAGCACAACAGCGTATCCTCAGCAAGAGCTGTTCAGCGCGCTGTGCAAAAAATACCGCATTCCGGATGAACTGAGTACGGAAAAGAAAATTCAGATCTTGAGCGTTTGGGAAACGATGCAGAATAATGCGTTCCTATCCCAGCCGATTACCATTGCATCCAATGTCAGTTGGGAAACAGTCATCGAAATCGAAGCAAAAGCGCTTACGATGGAGGGCATCAGCGTTTCGGTAAGCACGCAGCGTGTTTACCCGAACGGTACGCTTGCCTGTCACATCGTTGGTTACATCGGAAAGATTCAGAATTACGATACCTACTATGCTTCTTATAAAGACAAGGGATATGCGCTTTCAGATTTAATCGGTCTGGATGGCGTAGAAAAGACCATGGAAGATTGGCTGACCCCTTGTACGACACAGCGGGTAGGTAAGCGCGTGGTCGAGATCGATCGATACGGCGCAGTAAGCCGGACGCTTTCCACGACGGAAGCAACGGACGGCAACAACATCAAACTGACCATTGATTCTAATCTTCAGCGTATCGCGGAATCGGCGCTTGAAGAGAACATCAACTACATCCGCGATGAACAGGAGCGCCTGCTCAACAGTGACGTATGGCTGGATGCCAATAAAACCGAATTGCAGGGAACGACGCGCGATTTTGAATCCAATCCTATTGAGCTGGCAGAAAAAGGCGCGGTCGTCGTCATTGATATGGAAGGACGAGTACTGGCGCTGGCGAGTTATCCGCCGTATGACCCAAACGCATTTATTGTCGGTGGCGAAGCGGCGGCAAATATTCTGCTCGATTCTCGAAATCCTTTGGTCAATTATGCTATCGGTTCCCGCGATACGCCGGGTTCTATTTTCAAGATGGTCACGGCAACCGCCGGTTTGCTGCATGGTCAGCTTACCCTGACCGAGACCATCAGCGACCTTGGCAGATTCGATAAATACGATAAGACGAATCCGCCGCGCTGCTGGCTGAATCAAAAGCTGCTGTACCGGCATGCGGATCAGACTGTTGTTGAAGGTCTGACGCATTCGTGTAACTATTTCTTCTATACGGTCGGTTCGCGCCTATATGAGTATACAGACGACCAGTTGTATAAAACGGCAGCGCTTTACGGATTGACGACCAAGACAGGCATTGACCTGCCGGGCGAGCTTCAGGGCTATGTTGCCAGCCAGACGACTCTTTACGATAAGAACAAGGCAATCAGCGCTTCTGAGCAATCAACATGGCGCCCGTCCATTGTATTTAACAACATTAAGAAGCACCTCATTGAAGTCGGCGACGATTACAACATGACTTTCGATGAGGAAAAGCTGAATAAGTGCGTAAAGCGTCTGATGGATATGGCGGTTGATTACAATCAGGGCGACTGGCTGCCTGAGATTCGTACGATCCTCATGGAAGAGCTTGATATGCCTCGTGAATTGGTCTATTTGCAGATCGTCGCTGGTGATACATTTATCATGCTGAACGAAATCAAATGGGGCGGTTCGGAGGCCATCATGGCAGCGGTCGGTCAGTCCATCACGACTGTTACGCCGGTCGCGATGGCACGCTATGTTGCGGCGGTTGCAAACGGAGGTAAGGTGTATGACCTGCGGCTGATCGACTCCATTATCTCTCCGGATGGCGAAGTCCTCAGCGAAAGCACGCCGATCCTTGCTTCGGAAATCGAGGGTGAAGGCGTTGCCGAATACCTGGCGGCGCTGCGTGAAGGAATGAGCGGCGTTGCAGGAGATGACGGTACAGCAACGAAATTCTTCCGCGACGCTGAATACGACGACGTTCGCAACAACATGGGTGCAAAGACTGGTACGGCAGAAAAGACGACGATCGACCTTGAAAACAATGCGTGGATGGTCGCATTTGCGCCGTATGATAATCCGGAGATCGCAGTCTGCGTGTATATTCCTCACGGATACAGCGGATCTTACTGTTCTATCACGATCCGTGAAGTTCTGAATTACTATCTGGAACATAGAACGCTGGATAGCGAGGATATCATGGCGCCTTCCAACTCTTTGGCTTATTAAAGTCAAATCAGGAAAAGCAAAATGGCTAAAATGTTTGCCGTCAGCTCTGGAAAGGGCGGCGTTGGAAAATCCATGATAGCGCTTTCGCTTGCTGTCAGCGCTGCAAAAAAGGGAACGAGAACGATTCTGCTGGATGCTTCTGGCATTTCGCGTTCCTGTGATCTGGCGCTTGGGATGGAGAGTATCGTTGTCCTTGATTTAGCGGATGTCTGCTGTCAACAGACCGATCTTGAAAGCGCTTTGTACCGCGTACCGCGATATGAATGCTTTTCTTTTGCCTGCGCATCGCTCTATGATGATATTCCGATCGGTGAATTGAACGGTGTGCTGCTCGCGCTTCACTCGCTATGCGACATTGTCGTTATCGATTTGCCAACGGGAGAAACAATGCTGGCCAATAAAATGCTGAATGAGAATGATTGCAGAGTCATCGTAACAACACCGGACGATGCTTCGATTCGTGCAAGTGAGCGCCTTATGATGCAGACGACCGGCGGCAGAGAGCAGAGATGGCTCATTGTCAATCGCGCTGTTCCTGCATATGTCCGAAAAGGCATCCAGTATGACGCAAAGACCGTTGAGATGACGCTGGATTGTCCACTGGCAGGATGTATCCCTGAGGATGACAGCATTGCGTTTGCAGCGCTGAAGGGGCGTACCGCCGTTGAAAGCGGCGGTCCCGCACAAAGGGCGTTGCTTCAATTGGCGGATACTTTGCTCAGCGACATCGAATAACAAGGAGATCAATACATGTTTTTTTCGGAAAACAACCGATTATCCAAGCCGCATTTTGATTGGCCGCTGCTGATTGCCAGCTATATGCTTGCGCTCTATGGCGTGCTTGCGATAACGATTGCAAACTATGACCCTTCGCTTGGCTCCGACCGTTCCCTTCAGGATCTGGTCATGGACGCTAACAACGGACGTTTGCAGCTGATGTGGGTCGTTGTCAGCATGGTGGTCGTTGCTATCATCATGACGATCAAATACGACATTATCGGTCGGCTCTGGCCAGTCATCTATGTGGTTGACGTATTATTGCTCGGTTTGGTTTTGACGACATCCAAGATCAACGGCGTCAGCGGCTGGTTCCAGTTTCTGGATCGTACTTTCCAGCCTTCCGAGCTGGCAAAACTGGCGCTGATTATTACGCTAGCCAAAGCGCTGACAAAGTATCCAGACCGACCTATACCCAATTTCCGTTATTTTATTTACATCTGTATGCACTTCGGTATTCCGGCTTTGCTTATTCTGCTTCAGCCGGATATCGGAACGCTGATGGTATTCTGCGTTATTTTCGTTGCACTGCTGTTTGTTTCCGGCTTTGAAATGCGCTGGATGATTACACTGGGCTGCCTTGTCAGCGCGGCGATCACGCCGGTCATCTTTTACCTTGCCTCTACAAACAACTTCCGCTGGCTGCGTCTGGTCGCATTTATTCATCCGGAATCCGATCCGACCGGAAGCAGTTATCAGATCGTCAATTCAAAGATTACTGTTGGTTCCGGCGGGCTGTATGGAAAGGGAGCATGGGCAGAAGGCACGCTGACGCATTTGAACTATGTTCCGGAAAACCATACCGATTTCATCTTTTCTGTCGTTGGCGAAACCCTTGGGTTTGTCGGCGCAATGATCCTGCTGGCATTGTATGCTTTTGTTATTTATCGCATGCTGTTACTGGCGTTTCACACGAATGACAAGTTTGGTCAGCTGATTATCGTCGGCGTTATGGCGATGCTCCTTTTCCATGTGTTTGAGAATATCGGTATGTGTATTGGCGTTATGCCGATTACGGGTATTCCGCTTCCGTTTATCAGTTATGGAGGAACCAACCTCGTTGTGAACATGGCTGGCGTGGGCTTGGTATTGAACGTAACACAATACAAGAGTTCTGTTGACCTGAAAACAAAGCGCTCGTAGTTCTCTCTGTCCGATTTCTCGCATAGGGTCTTGCAGGAAATTGGAGGAGGGGAATCTTGTGGATGAGCAGAATAAGAAAGTAATCGTTGGGCAGATGAAGCCCCGCGAACGACAGGCGTGGGAAAAGAGAATCCCACAGAAGAAACGTATAAAATGGGATAAGCGGCTGCTGAGAAAGTCAATTCCTCTGACAGCCGCGTTTTTTTGTCTGGGCGTCGCAGCGATAGCAACTGGCGCATATGGAAAAAATATACAATCTGTCTTTGGACAAATGACCGCGCGTTTTGATTATGACGACACGCTTGGAAGATTGCAATTCGTCAGTAAGCTCCTGCCGGAAAGCGCAATGGTCTTTTTGACAGGTGAAGATGAAGCGGAAACCTGCGCTTCTCTCTGGATACAAGATGCACAGGTGACACATGCCTGGAGCGAAAATGAACCCTGGCTTGAATTTGAAGAAATCGGAAACATCAACAGCTGTCTTGCTGGAGAAATTATGAATACCGTAAAAAACAGGCAAAATGAGTATACAGTACGTGTTCGCCACGAAAACGGCTATGAATCAGTTTACAGCGGTCTGACACAACTGTTTGTGAGCGAAGGGGAAGAAGTCACCGCAGGACAGGCAATCGGCTGTGCCGAGGGATTTGCTGCATTTGAACTAAGAAAAGATGGTTTATCCATCATGCCGGTTTTTGGCAGCTGATGAATCTTGAAGATTAGAATCCACCCTTCGTTTATCGTATATATAGCGGTTATCTCCGTATTTGCTTCGCTTGAAACAGCTGTCAGCGCATTCATAGCATTACTTGTCCATGAAATCAGTCATTTTATCGCCTCTAAATGGTTCGGCGAGCGCATTGCAACGCTTGACGTTACACCCTTTGGAGGCGTTATGACGTATGTACCCGGAAAGAGTCCTCATAAGGGCATTAAAGGATGTATTGTTGCTGCGGCAGGTCCGCTTGGAAATTACGGAATGGTTCTCTTCCTGTCACAGTCGTTTATGCAAAACTGGATGCAAGCTGAAACTATAAAACAGGCAATAGTCATCAACTTGGGCATGATGTTGCTGAATCTCCTTCCGGCTCTCCCTCTGGATGGCGGACGCATTGCGTTTTGTACGGGCTACTATCTCTTTTCAATATCATCCATAACGACAGCGCTTTCTTTAGCAGGCATTGCTGTCGGGTGCGCACTGATTGGATTTGGATTATACGGCGCATGGGTTTTGGGCTGTATCAATGTTTCTTTGCTCATGATTGGCGGCTATCTTATCGTGTATGCACAGAAAAGCCGCTTCGTACTTCTGACAGAAAATCTCTATACACTTTTGCAGGAAAAACAGCAAAGGGATGAAACACCTGCAAGAGCATATGTACTCTCTGTTGAGCCGGAAACCACGCTTAAAGACGCACTGTGTGTCGTCGGAAAAGCACCTAGAGTTCTCTTTTATACGAATGATGCTTCGCTGAACTATTGGATTGAAGATACTGAAATCATATTAGGATTCTTGCAGGCGCCGGACTCTGATATACACAGCATAATTGAAAAGAAAGGAAACAAGAACTTCAGCTAAAATTCATCCAACACCTTGAAACATCCATCACTCTGAGATACAATATTAGAAGAGAATCGAAATAGAATTGCGAGGGCTGAATTTTGAGCGAAGTACAGAATACAACAGCAACTCATCCGCTCGAAGAGATGGGGATTAGCCGCGAGGTTGTTCAGGCATTTGATTGGATGGGTTTTAAGAGTTTAACGGCTATTCAGGAAAAGTGCATTCCATTGATGATGGACGGTCACGATATCATCGCCATTGCACCGACTGGAACGGGAAAGACGCTTGGCTTTGGCATCCCGATGCTGGAATACGTCAATCTCGATGATTCGGCTGTCCAAGAGGTCGTTCTGGCGCCAACCAGAGAACTGGCGCAGCAGATCGCTGATGAGTTGACGAATCTGGCTCACTTTATTAAAGGTTTGAAAATCGCTGTTATCTATGGCGGACAGCCGTTTGCGAAACAAATGAGCGCATTAAACCGCAAACCGCAGATTCTCATTGCAACGCCAGGACGTTTGCTCGACCACATGCAGCGGGGCAACATTCGTCTAAACAGTGTCCACACGATGGTGCTTGATGAGGCGGATGAAATGTTGAAAATGGGCTTCGTTCAGGATGTTGAAAAAATCATTGAGAGTGCGGATCCCAATCGCCAGTTGGTCATGTTCAGCGCAACGACGAATCAGGATGTATTAACGGTTTCGTGGAAATATCAAAAAGACCCTATTGAAATCGTTGTTCAGGCGCAGGCTGAGAATAAGCCAAATATTACGCAGTATATCATTGAATCTGATCAAAAACAGAAGTATGAACACTTGTTGTATCTGCTTGATTCAGATCAATATAAACGCGTCATGATCTTCTGTAATACAAAGGATATGACAGCACGTTTGTGCGAAAGGCTGAAAAAAGCCGGATACAGCGCGGAATGTCTGCATGGCGATGTTCGACAGGCAATCCGAGATAAAGTCATGTCTGGATATAGAAAAGGTGAATTTGATATCCTTGTCGCGACAGATGTGGCTGCACGCGGAATTGACGTCGATGATGTCGAAGCGGTCTTTAACTATGATCTACCCGACAAACAGGAATTCTATGTACACCGCATCGGAAGAACGGGTCGTGCAAAGCGCGCAGGCGTAAGCTTCTCTTTCGTCAGTTTCAGGGACAGCATTCGGATGGATGAGATCCTCAAGTATATTGACAGCAAACCGATTTCTTTGGTTTTCGATGAATTCGGTACGCTTTGTTATAAAGAGGATAGAAAACCGTTTTTAGAGGATGTATAAAGGCGAGGCATCAGCAGAGCGAAAATCCGCTGATGCCGCTTTTTTTCAAAATGTCAAGGAATTCCATCTCTGTAACTGGAGTCGTTAGAAAGAGTCGAAACGTATCTGTTTCGCAGTCCATCCGCCGAACCTGCTGCATATTTTCCAGCGCAACCTGTGCGTTTTGACGTGCTTCATTTGTACCGAATAATCGAATGGAACGACAAATCAGCATAGCGCACACCTCTAAATCTGGATTAAATTTTCGTGAAACCGTTGCATATTATCGTTATCTGTGATATTCTATATCCAGATGCAAAGATATATTTGTATCGTATGACGAAAGCGAGGGTTTTAACCATGGATGATATGGAAAAGATGGAAAATGACAACATCATCGTGCTGACTGACGAAGATGGCAACGACGTTGAGTTTGAGTTCTGCGCTTCCATTGAGTATGAGGGAAATGAGTATGTTGTCCTGCTTCCGACCGAAGAGGATGACGGCGAAGTCGTGATCCTTCAGGTGATGGAAGATGAAGAATCCGATGATGAGGATGAAGTGACTTACGTCGGCGTAGACGACGAAGATGTACTCCAGAAGGTATTTGATATCTTCAAAGAGCAGGCTGGCGACGAATTCGATTTTGACGAATAATTTCTTCTCTGTTCAAAGAACATAATACTG
>CAKTXP010000002.1 GCA_934631055.1 uncultured Clostridia bacterium
TCCACCTACATCTACACCAACACGCTCGTCGTCTTGGAGATGACCGGCGCATCTCTGCGCCAGTATATGGAGCGCAGCGCTGCCTATTTCGCCAAGGATGAGGAGGGCAGCATCTGCCTGTCCGATGAATTCCTGCGCCCGAAGGTTCAGCATTACAAC
Organism: uncultured Clostridia bacterium; assembly: GCA_934631055.1. Classification (GTDB taxonomy): domain Bacteria; phylum Bacillota; class Clostridia; order Christensenellales; family Aristaeellaceae; genus Ventricola. The sequence continues at coordinate 160 of CAKTXP010000002.1, forward strand.
TACGACTTCTTCTCCGGCGTAGACTACGTGATCGACGTTTCCCGCCCCGTGGGAAGCCGCGTGACCTCCGTCAAGCTGAACGGAAAAGATCTGGGCATGGATGAACCGGTAACGGTCTGCATCAACAGCTATCGCTTCTGCGGAACAGGCGGTTACGACATGCTGCCGGGGCAGAAGGTCGTGCGCGAGGTGCTGACCGACGTCGCCGACGCGATGATCGAGTACATCACCACGCATCCCGATATTCACGTCGATACGCATCGGTACTGCACGGTGGTAGGATAATTACGTTGGGCTCCGCCCCAAACCCCGGCAGGAAACTCAGTTCCCTGCACCTTCCACTTCATGGATTACTTTGCAATCCATGGGATAAAAACAAAAAGCCCTCTCCGTCCTTCGGACATCTCCCCAGAAGGGAAAGCAAGATACGCAAACGATTGAAAATTTGCGGCTATCTTGGCTCTCCCTTGTGGAGCGCTGTCACGAAGCGACGGAGAGGGCTTTTCTTTTCAATATTCCGCCTTTGCCTTCATCACCACGACACCCTGCGGCACATGATCTGGCGTCACATCCAGCTCATCGACCGGCTGAACATTTTCCGCGCCCATCAGCCTGAGGAATGGCTCGACACCCGCAATCGGATAAGCGCAGTGCGCCGTCTTGTAGTGCATCGGGATGACGCATTTCGGATGCACACGTTCGAGGATGGCTTTTGCACCCTGCGCGTCGATGGTGTAAAATCCGCCGACGGGAATCATCATCACATCCGCATCGGCAATCGTCTCCAGCACGTTTTCGCCCGGCATACAGCCCTGATCGCCCATATGCACGACCTTCAAGCCGTCGATGTCAAAGATGCGCACAACGCTGCTTCCGCGCAATGTGCCGTTCCGATCGTCGTGATAAGACGCCATCGCCTGCGTGCTGACATCTGCCGCCTGCCCGGATTGCACCGCGTGGAAAATCTTGGGCGAACCCTCCAGCATCTCCACGTTATTGTGGTCGTGGTGTTCATGGCTGATGGTCGCCATATCGCAGGGAACCTTCATCATCCGAATGCCCACGCTCTCGTCATACGGGTCTGTGACGACCGTCGTTCCGTTTGCCGCGGTCATGCGGAAACAGGCATGACCGATCCATTCCATTTTCACGCCGATACCCTCCTTTTTTCCATGTACCAATTCGCAATCAGCGCACCCGCCGTGCGCATGCCGCTTTTGTCCTGATGCCGAAGCTGAGCCGCCGCAAGCGCCCGAAGTCCGGACATCCCCATCAGGATATGCGCGTCGTCCTGACTGAGCAGACGCAGGGTTTCCAGCACGAGCTGACGCCCGTCTGCCGTCAGCGGCGCGCCTTTTTTCTGCATCAGCCGCATGGCAAACGCTCCTGCGGACGCCGCTTCCCCGTCCCAATCATCAATTCGGATGGTCTGCGCGCAGGCATCGCACAGCGCCCGCAGAACGCCGTCTTCCGGCGTCAGGAAGAGCAAGCCATCCTTCTCCTCCGTCACGAACCCCGCCGCCCGGCAGGCGTTTAAAAGCGCCTGAGCATTTTCGCACCGCCGCGCCGCATCGCTGACCAGCAGCGCGCCGCCAGCTGGAAGAAAGCGGACAAATCCGCGCCCGCCTGCGGCGAATATCGCTTCCCGCGCTTTAGCGCGGATATTCTGTGCGCTTACAGCCGCCATGAGATCGTCATTCGGGATGCGCCCGTCCGTTCGCCGCCGACAAACACGTCGTAATCCAGCTTCATCTCGCCGCCGTTTTCCGTACGGACGACCTCCGTCTCCCGCGTGTAGACCGCGACCGGTATCTCGCCGTATATCGTGGTATAGACGCCCGGCGTGCGCTTGCCCGGCTCAAAGCGGAGCGTACCGGTCATCTCGCCCGTGCGCCGCATCTGGATACAGCCTTCGGTCTGAACGAGCAAAATTTTTGCGCGAACGCCGTCGTTCACCTGCTCATAGCTCAGCTCAACGCCGTCCGCATTCTCCCGCAGGATGCCGCGGTGCGCCGTTTGGGTTTCGCGCCTTTCTCCCTCCGCGTCCGTCGTCACCGTGACGACGCGCAGGCGTATTTTCTGTTCATCCATGGATACGCTCCTCTTCTTTCCCTGCTCCAAACGGAATGATGCCCGCCGCCATCAGCAGCGCCGCCGCGCAAAGTGCAAAGGCATACACCGGTCTGACGAGCGTTTCTCCCGTCACAGGATAGCAGCAGCCGCCCGCCGTCGCAAACAGCACGATGCACGCGGGCAGGCGAAGCTCCGGTTCCGTCAGAATCGCCGCCAGACACAGCATGCTGACCGGCAGCCACATGCCCACGCCCGCGCCCGGGCAGCAGACCATCGCGCCGACTGCGAGGATAAATACGCGTTTCATCGCGGACATCTCCCGCCGATTCCAAAGCCACGCGCACAAGCCGATATACGCCGCCAGCGCGCAGAACGCCATGCCGCGCGAAAGCACGGTAAAATGCGCCTGTGTGTAGAATTCCGTCGCATTCGTCACCGGGTCAAGGTTCGGAACCTGCCTGAGCATGAAATACTCCGGCATTTCCTCCATCGCCGCGCGCGGGAACACGGACGCGAAATTCGGCACGCCCGCCGCATATTCCGGCAGGGCAAACTGCGCGTTCAAAAGGCTTGCAAACGCCCTTCCCGCTGGCATGCCGCCAACGATTGCCGGAACGCACGCCAGCAGCACGACCGCGCAGCCCGCCGCGATATGCGCAGGTTTTACGTCGTCCTTCCTGCCCAGCATAAAGACCAGCGGCAGAGCATACAGCGCCGCCCCGCTGACCGCGACCGCCGCGCCATAGACCAGCATCGCAGCAAACGGGCTTTTCCTCTCGTCCAGCAGCGTCAGCGATACACCCAGCAGCAGCGCGGCAAGCGCCTCGATCTGCGCCGCGCACCCCGCCGCAAGAAAGCCCTGCGGCAGGATGACGCACAGCGCCAGCAGCACTTCGGCACGCCATCCCAAGCCGTGTCTGTCCGCCGCGCGCGCGGCAAGCACCGCCAGCGCAAGGAAACAGCCGATGCACAGCAGCTTGAGCATGTACATATCGTAGACAGGGCCCCGCGTGACCCCATACAGCACAGTCAGCGCCGGCGCGGAGAGATTCAGCGGCGATTCCGCCGCCAGCCCGATTTCATCCATCTGCCGCACCAGCGGAAGCACCTGTTCGACGAACAGATACGTTTTCTGATTGATGGCGAGCAGCGCGATAAACAGCCCGACGGTCAGAATCATCTGCCGAAGCGCCAGGCGGACAAAGCTCTTTCTGAACATCGCCGCCTGCATCATCAGCACCAGCGCATGCACCGCCGCCGTCATCGCGATAAACAACGCGCGGTTTCTCCATCCTCCGATGTCGTTGAGGTTGCTCAGCGGTCCGGAAGATACGTTATACAGCGCCAGCGCGCCCGCCAGCAGCGCGGCAAGAACAGCGCCCAGCGGCAGGCAGTATCGGTCGGCAAACGCCAGCACGTCCTTCATTCTCTTTTTCATGCCGCCTTTCCTCCTTCCGCCTTCAGCGCAGCGCGGTTGACGCGCATCTTCCGAAGGATATCCCGCGAGACCACGACCAGAGCGGCGAGCATCATCAACCCCAGCGCGCGCTCATCGACCGGTCTTTGGCGGGTCAGATACGGCAGATAACTCATCATCGACGCGCTCACAACCAGCAGCGGCATAAAGCGGCGGTCTTTATATCTCGCCGCGTAGAGGATGGAAAACATATCCGCGATAAAGAAATATCGTTCATGAATCTTCGGCATGACGAACGGCAGGAAGATGGCGAAGAACAGCGCAAGATCCAGCGTCATATCCGGCGTGATCTCCTTCACATGCGTCAGCCAGTAGATCACCGCCAGCAGCGTCAGCAGTACGCAGGCATACAGCGCGGCGTTTTGCAGCGTCGGCATCAGGAACTCGGTCAGATACGGATTGAGCGCATCCTTGTCCACGCCCTCGATATAACGCATCCATGTGTATTCCTGGCTGTTGGAGAAGCCGAGCATCGGGAAGAACGTATACAGATTCGGCGCGTTATAGGTCAGCCGGTCGTAATACTGCCCCATAGACTGATTGGCATATACGCTCAGCGCATCCATAAACGGTCTGCCCGCGGCCAGCGCCGGAATCATCGTCGCCAGATACGCCGCGGCGAACGCCAGCGCATGGCGCGGCTTATACTCTCCGTGGATGAGCGCCAGCAGCACGACCGGAAAGAAGAAGATGGTCTGCAATTTAAACGCAAAAGCAATCGCGAGCATGACCGCCGAACCGATCGGCTTATCCGTCTTGAGCCAGTACAGGCTCATCACCACGCAGAACACATAGATCGTGTCGCACTGTCCCCAGCAGGCGCCGTCGAGCAGCGTCGTCGGCAGGGCGCAGACGAGGCAAAGCATCGGAAGCGCCGCGCGCTCATCGGCAAACCGCCGCGCCGCCTGCATCATCGCCAGCGCCAGCGCGTAATCAAAGATGATCGTCAGCAGCTTAATGAGATACAGGTCATGCAGCGGGATATTCGCGATCAGCAGCAGCGCGTATTGATACAGCAGGTTATAATCGCCGACATTTTCGCCCAGCGTCGCAAAGCCGCCTTCGCGGAACACATCGACCCACGGCGCGAGGAACGAAACATAATCCGCCGTCACGAAATCCAGCATGCTGATCCTTGCAAGCATCGTCACCGCCATGAACGCGCCGACAAAGGCGAATTCGCCGCGGCTCGGCTTTTTCAGATGCACAAACAGCCCCAGCGCGCCGCCGAAGATGAGCGCAAACAGTGCGGAGAGCGCCGCCGTCTGCCCCCACGAACCGGCGTATTCCAGTCTGGCATGAATATACAGCGTTTGAATCGCAAACAGGATCAGCGACGCGGCGCCGCAAAAGGCATACGTGCGCTTTGAACTGCTTTTTTCCATCGTCATCCCCCTAAGAATTCCTTTTCCGATTTTATTATATCATAACGTGCAAATCCGCACAACCGCGCTGACGGGGAGGAGGGGGACGGTTGGGGCTACCGCCCCAAACCCTGTCTGGGGACCAGTCCCCAGACCCCATCTTCGCTTCGCGGCAGTTTAAATCAACTTTATCGAACGATGCGCATGCGCATCGTATATTTATGTTTTTTTAAACCGGCGCGAAGCGAACTGGGAAGTCCAGAAACCTCAGGTTTCTGGCGGGGTTTGGGGCAGAGCCCCAATCGTTTCCCTCCTAACTGGCATGGTTAAAAACTCATAAACTGGCTCTTTACGCCATGCCAGTTTGTGCTATAATGCACCCATACATCAAAAAAGGACGCCGGTGCAACGCCCGCCGTCCCAGTAAAGAGAGGTTTTTTCTTATGAAGCGCGATCGTAAAACATTCTATATCTGCCTGACCGGTCTGATGGCGGCGCTCGCCTGCGTCTCCAACTATATCAGTATCGCGACCCCCGCTTCCCGTATCCATATCGGCAACGCGGTCTGCGTGCTGAGCGGTCTCCTGCTCGGGCCGCTGTACGGCTTCTTCGCCGCCGCTATCGGCAACGGTCTGTTCGATATTATCGGCGGCTACGGCATGGAGTTCATCATCACCTTCATCAACAAGGGCGCTATCGCGCTGGTCACCGGTCTGATTACCTATAAGGCGGCTTCCAAAGAGACCCTCGACGGCAAAGATCATGTCCGCATCATCATCGGCAGCATCCTCGGCGCGCTGACCTACACCGCGCTCTATCTGCTCAAGTCCTACCTGACCCTGCGCTTCACGACCGGCGCTGTCGATCCGGTCGCGATTCAGGCGACGATGCTCTCCAAAGCGGCTTCCAGCCTGTTCAACGCGGCGTTCGCGTTCATCGTTGCGCCGATCTTCTTCAATGTCCTGCGCAAGCCGCTGCGCCATCTGGGTCTGTATGCCTGATTACAGACGCTCGCCCCATTTAATCTTCCTGACCCGCTTCCAAAGCGGGTCTTTTTTTGTAACCGCAAGCGTCCTCTCCCCCGCCGCCTCGCAGACAGGGAGGGTGATGCGCCCCGGCGCGATCTGCGCATGACGCAAAACGCGCGCCTGACACGCATTCTCCGGCTCCCGACGCGTCAGCACCAGATAGCTGAACTTCTCGTCCTCAAACGGCGCGTCGCCACCCTTGAGTGCTTTATGCAGTCTCGTCCGCTGTACGCGCACGGCAAAGTGACACCAGTTTTCCCCCGTCATCGGGCAGGTCACGTTTCCCTGCGGGCATGGCGCGGCAACATGCGCCCCCAGCGCCGTCAGCTTTTCGCGCACAGCGCGCAGATTCGCAAAGCCCTGCGGCGTTCCCGGCTCGATGAGTATGAGCATCTGTCCGCAGGCGTTCCAAAGCCTTTCGGCTACATTCAGGCGCATGCCTTCCTCCAGCTCGCCGAGCATATAGCCCTCGCAGACCAGTTCCGCCGACGGCAGAACCGCGTTTCCAGTCAGGTCGCAGGACTCCCATCGGGGCTGCACGCCGCACGCCTGCCGCGTCAGCTTTTCGCCGACGGCGCGCATGGCGTCCTCTCTTTCCAGACAGGCTGCTTCCCGAAGGTCGAGCAGCGCGTCCGCCGCAAACGTGACCGCGCCCGTTCCCGCGCCGCAGTCAAGCAGCGTTTCCGGATGCAGTCCTGTCGCTTCCAGCGCTTCCGAAAGAGCGCAGTGCGCCGCCGCATAGGTTGCGGGCATGCGTGCCGCCGCATACGCCGCCGCTTCCCCTTCGGCGGTCAGCAGGCGCTTTCCCTCGCCCGTGCGCAGGCGATACGCTTCGCTGATGGTGCGCGCGTCCTTCTCAAGCTTTTCCTTCGCATAGCCGGAAACGAGCGTTTCCAGCGCGCCTTGCAGTTTCATCGGCAGCTCAGCCATATTTTTCCTCCAATTTGCAAAAAAGGGGGAACGATTGGGGCTTTGCCCCAAACCCCACCAGAAACCTGAGGTTTCTGGACTTCCCGATTCGCTTCGCGGCGGTTTGAATCCCTTTCACCGAACGACGCGCATGCGCGTCGTATGCCTAAGAGGATTAAAACCAGCGCGAAGCGAAGAAAGGGTGCAGGGAACCATGTTCCCTGCCGGGGTTTGGGGCAGCGCCCCAATCGCTCCCTCTTCTACTTCAGCCCTTGACGCCGCCCATCGCGACGCCCTCTACGAACTGCTTTTGCAGGAAAACGTAGAGCAGGAACGGGAAAACGAAGGTCAGCGTCGCGCCCGCCATGACCATACCGTAGTTGGTGGTCTGGTTGCTGCTCAGCGTCGCCATCGTAATCGTCAGAACGTGCATCGAGGAGCGCGTGTTGATAATCAGCGGCCAGAGGAAGTTATTCCATGCGCCGTTGAACGTGAAGATCGTCAGCGTGATGAGCGCGGGCTGCACCAGCGGCAGGACGATTGTCACGAACCGGCGGACTTCGCCGCAGCCGTCGATCTCCGCGGCTTCCAGCAGCTCGTTGGGCAGTCCTTCCATGAACTGGCGCATCAGGAAGATGCCAAACGCGCCGACCATCGGCAGGATGAGCGCGCGGTAGGTGTTCGTCCAGCCCAGCGCGTTGATCATCAGGAACATTGGGATGAGCGTCACCTGACCGGGGATCATCATCGTCGCCAGGTAGCCCTGGAAGATGGTCTCCTTGCCCGGAATGGGCTTTTTGGCAAAGCCATAACCCGCCATGCTCGCCACGATATCCACCAGCAGGCAGGAGCCGACGACTGTCACCACGCTGTTCCACAGCGCGCGGCCGAAGTTTCGCTCAAAGATGGCGTAATAGTAGTTGCTCAGGCTCGGATGGATATCGCTCAGCTTGATGTAGAGCGATTCGGAATCCGTAAACGATACGAGAATCATGTAGATCAGCGGCGTCAGACACATCACGGCGAAGAGCGTAACGAGGATGACGCCCAGCACGGACCAGATTGTCCATTTCTTTTTCTTCATGCCGTTTCTTTCTCCTTAAACAGCAGCGTTTGCACCGCATGGATGATGAGGATGATGACCAGCAGTACGATCGCCAGCGCGCAGGCATAGCCGATCCGCTTATCCTGGAACGCGTAGGTATAGATCATGTAAGCCACCGTATAGGTCGAGCGTCCGGGTCCGCCGCCCGTCATCTTGTAGACGAGGTCGAACACCTGGAACGAGCCGATGATGCCCAGCGTCACAATCATATAGGTGATCGGCTTGAGAATCGGCATCGTGATATACCAGAAACGCTGCGCCGCGTTCGCGCCGTCTACGATAGCCGCCTCGCGAACCTCCGTCGAAACGTTCATAATGCCCGCGTAATAGATGACCATGTAGTAACCCGTATTCTTCCATACGGCAACGGCTGCCACGCTCGCCAGCGCCGTCTGCTTTCCGCCCAGGAAATTGACCGGCGCGACGCCGAAGAGCCCCAGGAACTGATTGATCAGACCGCCATCCGTCTTATACATGATGCTCCAGACCGTTGCGGACGCGATGAGCGAGATGATGACCGGGATGAAGATCACGCTCCGCAGGAACGAGCCGTAGCGGTTTTGCAGCCGGTCGGCGATAAACGCGGCGACCAGCAGCGCCAGAATGGTCTGCACAGGCACGGTCATGAGCACATACTTGAGCGTATTGATCATTGCCTCGCGCAGCGCCTTGTTGGTAAACAGCTTCTGGAAGTTCTCAAGACCGATCCATGTCGGCGTGCCTACCATGTTGTATTTGCAGAAAGCCAGGAACAGCGATACGAAAATAGGGATCACGTTGAAGATCATCATCAGGATGAAGCTCGGCGCGATATACGCCATCCCGATCAGCACCTGCCGCCGCTCTCTTTTGCCTGCAAGGGTACTGCGTCTGTTCATTGCCTGAGCGCTCATGGGGAATTCCGTCACCTCCGCAGATGGAAAAAATCTTTTTTCAGATACGACCTGCCCGGAACACCGGACAGGTCGCCTGATTTACCTGTTTTTACGTGTTTATCCGAATTACTGCTTGATCTGGTTCTCGTAGTAATCCATGGTCTCGGTCAGAACCTCTTCCGGCGTCAGGTCGCCCATGAACATGAGCTGGATGTTCGCCTGAACCTGGTTCTCAAAGGAAGCCTTGCCCTCGAAGTCCGGAATGTTGCGGATGCCGTCGGAGTACTGGAGATACAGCGCGTCGAGCTGCTCGTTGTACACGCGCTTGGCGTCCTTGGTCGCGTTCGGGAACGCGTAGACCTTGTTGTGGAAGTCGTCCTGCACCTCGGCGGAGTTCATCAGCAGCAGAGCCTTCACAGCCAGATCCTCGTTGCCGCGCTCGACAGCCTTCGCCGCGATCGCGTAGGAGTCGCCGGTGCCGCGGGTCGCGATGCCCGCCGGTCCCTTCAGACCGATCTTCATGCCATAGTTGATGCCGTTCTTGGTCGCGCTGTTGATGCCGGAGGTATCGCCCACGCAGTAGAACGCGACTTCGCCCGCGTTGAACTTGCCCGCCATGTCGGTTTCAGCGGTGATGGACTCGTCAAAGATGCCCGCATCGTACAGATCCTTGAGGAACTGGACGGTCTGGAGCGCCGCTTCGGTGTTAAAGTCCACTTCACCGTTCTCGTTGAGGATGCTGCCGCCAGCCTGGTTGAAGAAGGGCCAGAAAGCGGTCAGCAGCGCGCTGGTGCCGGAGCTGGCGCCCCAGTTCTGAACGAAAGCCTTCTTGTCGGTCTTTTCAACGACGGTCTTGCAGGCGTCGATGAACTCTTCCCAAGTCCAGGTGTCTTCCGGGATCTCAACGCCGGCCTCGGCGAGGATATCCTTGTTGTAGAACAGCAGAACCGGGCCGCCCGGGAACGCGATGGAGTAGTGGCTGCCGTCCTTGTCCTTCGCGCCGTCTTCCCACTTGAGGAAGTTGTCCTTCTGCTCATCGGTCAGCTTATCGTCCAGCTTGAGCAGCAGACCGTTGGAAACGAGGTCGTAGGTATCGGTCACATAGACCACGTCCGGACCGTCGTTGTTGAGCAGGCCGGTGTAGATCGTCGTGTTATAGTCGCTCCACGGCAGGATCTCCACATGCACTTCGCAGTTGTTCTCTTCTTCAAAAGCGTCGAACCAGCCGTTCCAGAAATCCGCGTCGGAAACAGCGTCTTCAGCCTTGCTGAACTGATACTGGGGAACCCAGACCGTCAGCGTCTTCTTCTCGTCGGCAACAGAGAGGCTGCAAATGGAGAGCAGCACCAGAGCCGTCAGAGCCAGAGCGAGGATCTTTTTCATGAATATTCCACCTTTCTTATTTTAGGCATATCCCATGCCCGAATAACGTTTTACGCCGCCGCTGTGTTTTCTTTATCCGTAAAGCGGCTGTCTTGCTCTATTATACATCCGATGGTTTATTTTGTAAAGAACGACGCCGCGCGTTCAACAGAACGTTTGGAATACTCCCACGCCGTCAGCTTGAATACATCCCTGCCGAGCCTGTCCAGCTCGAACGGATTGCGGAACGTGACGCACGCCATCGGGACGCCCAGCTTCTCAAGCCCTTCAAGGATATCCATCTGCCCTTTGTAGACCGTCGCGTTCAGCGTGCCGACGACGACCGCGCTTGCGCCCTTCGCCGCTTCGACCGCTTGAGCAGCTGTTTCAGCATCCGGCTTGAGCGGCAGCTCGACGCAGCTCCCGCCGAAACGCGCCTGCATCTCTTTTGCAAAGCAGAGCGTTCCGCTCGCGTTGGATACCTGAGAGACCTGCGTCTGCGCCGGGCTGATGAAGCAGGGCTTTTCGCCCAATTCAAACGGCTTTTCCGCGCGGATGGTCTTTTCAAACAGATTTTCGGCAAGGCTGCCGCAAGACTGGAATGCCGCCGCGTCCATCATCGGCTCAACCTGCGCATACTCCCTCTTGTAATGCAGGATGCGCGCGACAGCCGCGTCGATGGTCTCCATCGGCACGCGTCCCTGCTTCACAGCCTGTTCCAGCGCGTCGATCGCGCTGCGCACCTTGTCATGCTTATGCGAGATGAAGATGAGTTCAATGCCCGCCAGAACTGCGCGGATGACGCCCTCCTCGATGCCGTAGGTCGTGCTGATGGCGTTCATCTCCATGCAGTCGGAGATGATAAGCCCGTCAAAGCCCATCTCCCCGCGCAGCAGATCGGTCACGATCTTCCGGGACATCGTCGCGGGAACGTCATCAAGCTGACTGTACACCACATGCGCGATGGTCACCGCGGGGATATGCGCCCGAATCGCCTGCTCAAACGGCGCAAACTCCGTCTGCTTCAGCTCGTCCAGGCTCTTTTTGTTGACCGGCAATTCCAGATGGGAATCCGCCGCCACGTCGCCATGGCCGGGGAAATGCTTGCCCGAACACATCACGCCCGCATCCATATAGCCGCGCATCGCCTGCGACGCATAGAACCATGTGTCCTGCGGATTTTTGCCGTAGCTGCGGATACCGATGACCGGATTCGCCGCATTGTTGTTGACATCCAGAACCGGCGCAAGGTTGAAATTCATGCCCAGCGCGCAGAGCTGCTTTCCGCTGATAAGCGCCGCCTGATAAACTTCGTCCGGCTCGCGCAGGGAAGAGAGCGCCATGGCGGAGGGCATCTTGCCCATCGACTCCGGCAGCCGGGAAACGACACCGCCCTCTTCATCGACCGTAATAAAAGGATATTCGCCCGTTTCGCCGTGAATGAGCGCGCGCATATCCCGCGACAAAGCGACGATCTGCTCCGCGCTCTTCAGATTATCCTTGAACAGGATGACGTTGCCGATCTTCTTTTCCTTTACCAGCGCGCGGAAGGAATCATCCATCTCCCCCGCCGGAAAACCGGTCACGAACATCTGTCCCAATTTTTCGCTCAGCGTCATTCCGCTTACGCGCTGCATTTCTTCTTTAAGCAGCATACCGCGTCATCCTCCATGAGCCGTTTCGGGCGTCTGCGCCCCACTTTTCTGATACAGAGAATCTTTATACTATGAGAATACCATATTCGTCCCGCAAAATCAACAGAATTTGAAATTAAATTTTAAGAAACAGCCCAGATTCTTCGATTTTCAGAATCAGAATTGTTCGTTATTTGTGCAAGCCGTCTGGGTTTCTGCCGTTTATCCGTTCAAATTGGTCAGACGATTTTTTCTTTCTCCCATTTCTTTTTGGTTTTTCGCATGCTATACTCTTTCTATCAGACTCATTCAAAGGAGCATCGCCATGAACAACAGAGAAACCATCCTCCAATACGCCCGCGCGCAGGCGCCCGTCTATCAGCAGCTCGCGCTGGATATCCACGCCCATCCGGAAGTCAGCAACTATGAGTTTTTCGCCTGCGAGCATCTTTCAAAACAGCTCGCCGCCGAGGGGTTTGAGATCAAGGTCGATGTCGCCGGACACCGCACCGGTTTTACCGCCTGCTATAAAGCGCAGAAGCCGGGTCCCGTCCTCGTCTTTTTAGCTGAATACGACGCGCTGCAAGGGCTGGGGCATGGCTGCGGACATAACCTGTTCGGCGCCATGTCCTCCCTTGCCGCCGCGTCGCTCAAGCAGGTCGTCGATGCCGTCGGCGGCGAGATCCGCGTTTACGGCACGCCGGGCGAAGAGGGCGGCGAAAACGGCAGCGCAAAGGGTAGCTTTGTCCGCGAAGGCTTCCTCAAAGACGTCGATGCCGCGCTCTGCGTGCATCCCATCGGCGGCAAAAGCCTGCCGACCACGCCGTCGCTGGGCTGCGCGCCGGTCGATATCGAATTCTGGGGCAAGTCCGCGCATGCCGCCGCCAATCCGGAAGCAGGTATCAACGCGCTTGACGCGCTGATCTTGACCTACAACGGCATCAACGCCCTCCGCCAGCACGTCACGCCGGATGTCCGCATCCACGGAATCATCGTAAACGGCGGAAGCGCGCCGAATTCCGTTCCCGATTACGCTAAAGCCAAGTTTTATCTCCGCGCGGCGACCGCGCCCCGACTGGAAAAGCTGTATCAGCGCGTGGACGCCATCGTACAGGGTGCGGCGCAGATGACCGGCGCACGCGGGCGCATGCAGCCCTATCAGAACCGCGTGGAAAACACCGTACTCACGCCATCGTTCGATGCGCTGTATCGCAAGAACTTTGAATCACTCGGCTTCACGATGGGCGAAGCCGAAGAAAAAGGCGGTATCGGTTCCAGCGACGTCGGCAATATCTCGCAGGTCGTGCCAACCATCCAGCCAAACATCAGCATTTCCGACGAGCGCATTCCCGGACACAGCGAAGCCTTCAAAGCCGCCGCCTGTTCCCAGAAGGGACTGGACGCAGTCGTCATCGGCGCACAGGCAATGGCGCTGACTGCGCTTGACCTCATCGAGCATCCGGAACTCCTCGCCGCCATCAAGGAAGAACACCGCAAAAACGTCGCCGCACAGGCGGAATAAGGAAGCGCCGGACTGCCGCCCAAATTCCTTTTTTGCCTTTCGGTGATTAAAACAAATCTTTCATCATAACGCATCGCCCGCAGCCGATTCTTCCATCGACTGCGGGCGATTTGCTTATTCTCTTATCAATCCAGCATTTGCAGCCAGAGGCTCTTCAAATAGTGGCTCTCCGGATAACCGGCAAGCACCGGATGATCGATATCCTGACGGCGCAGGGTGATGACGCGCACCTGACGGTGCAGATCCTGTGCGGCGGAGAGGACGGTATTGACAAAGACCTCTTCCGGCATGTGATACGAGCAGGAATGGGTCGCCAATACACCGCCAGCAGGGAGCAGGCGCATCGCGGAAAGCGCGATCTCCTTATAGCCGCGGCAGGCGCTCGCCATATTCGCATGCGCCTTGGTGAACGCGGGCGGGTCCAGCACGACCACGTCATACTTTTCGCCAGCCTTGACCTGCGCGCGCAGGAAGTCAAAGCAGTTCGCGCAGACAGCGGTGATATCGGCGTTGTTCAGCGCGGCGTTCTTCTCGATGAGCTTGACGGCGGCTTCGCTGATATCCACAGCGGTCACTTCCTTCGCGCCCGCGGCGGCGGCGTTCAAAGCGAACGCACCAATATACGAGAAGCAGTCCAGCACGCGCGCATTCTTGCAAAACTGGCGGACAAACAGGTGATTGTCCTTCTGATCCAGGAAGTAGCCCGTCTTTTGACCGCCGAGTACATCGACTGCCAGCTTGATGCCGTTCTCGTGGATGATGTTCTCCTCCGGCAGCGTGCCATGCAGCACGCGCGTGAAGCACTCCATGCCTTCCTTGCGGCGGATGGCGTCGTCGTTTTGCAGCAGCAGGCAGTCCGGCTTCTCGCATTCAATCAGGGTGTCGGCGATAACCTGCGTGAATCGTTCCATGCCCAGCGCCAGCACTTGCAGGACGATGACCCCGCCGAAACGATCAGCGATGACGCCCGGCAGCCTGTCCGCTTCGCCGTAGATGAGCCGGCAGGAATCCGTTCCCGGACGGCTCATGACGAAACGGCGGTATTCGCACGCCGCTTTGACGCGGGACGCAATGAGCGCGTCCGTAATCTCTTCCTGACGATGGGTCAGCAGGCGAACGGTGATCAGGGACTTGCTGTTGTAGAAGCCCGTTCCCATATAGCGCCCGCGGAAATCGACGACCGTCACCAGCGCGCCATCCTCCGGCTCGCCCTCAACGCTTTCGATCTCATTGCCGTAGACCCACGGATGCCCCTGAAGCAGCTTCTTCTGTCTGCCGTTGACGACGTGAACGACCGGAAGTTCTTTCTGATTCATTTTTGTATTCCTCAATTCTATGGATAAGCCCTCTCCGTCTGCCTTCGGCAGACACCTCCCCACAGGGGAGGCAGGATAAGCAAACTCTCTCAAGTTTACAGCGTCTTTCCGAAGGGACGGAGAGGGCAGAGATTACTCGACCTCGATCAGGTTGATCATCACGACCGGACGGCGCTTGGTCCGCTCATACAGGAACGAGCGGAGCTGCCCCTGCATCTGTCCGGAAGAGACGGCTTCCTGAACCTTCTTGCCGCTGGCGGCGATGCGGGAAACGGCGTTCGCTACATGCTGGCGGCAGGCGGCTTCGATCTTGGCATGCTCGCTGTCATAGAGGAAGCCCATCGCGCTGACGACCGGCTGCGCCATCATCTCGCCGGTCTTTTTGTTGACCGCCAGAGAAATGGCAACTACGCCGTCGTCGGAAAGCAGCTTGCGCTCACGCAGGACGCTGTTATCCACCTCGCCGACGGAAGCGCCGTCGATGAGTACCGCGTCGCCGTTGGTGAAGCCGGTCACGCGGGCAGAGCCCTTGGAGATCTCAAAGATATCGCCGTTGGCGAGGATGAAGATATTCTCGAACGGCACGCCCAGCTTATGTGCCAGCTCCGCATGCTGATAGAGCATGCGGGTCTCGCCGTGCGCCGGAATGAAGAACTTCGGGCGGACGAGCGCATGCACCAGCTTGATCTCCTCCTGAGAAGCGTGTCCGGAAACATGCACATCCGCCAGCGCGGAATAATAGACCTTCGCGCCGCGGCGGTACAGCTCGTTGATGACCTTATAGATAGGCTTTTCGTTGCCCGGGATCGGCGTCGCGGAGATGATGACGGTATCGCCCGGCTGAATCTCGATCTCGCGATGGTTGGAGAACGCGATGCGCGTCAGCGCGCTCATCGGCTCGCCCTGGGAACCGGTGGAGATGATGACAACCTGTTCGGGCGGATAGTTGTCCACCTGAGAGATCTCGATCAGCGTATCCGGCTTTTTCTGGATATAGCCCAGATTGTTGGCGGCGTTGAACACGTTGAGCATGCTGCGTCCGACGAGCGCGACCTTGCGCCCGTGGCGCTCGGCGGCGGTGAAGATCTGCTGCAAGCGGGACGTATTCGAGGAGAACGTCGCCACGAAGATGCGCCCCTTGGCGTCCTTGAACATATCCGCCATGGACTCGCCGACATGGCGCTCAGACTTGGAGAAGCCCGGAACCTCGATGTTGGTCGATTCGCAGACGAAGAGCAGCACGCCCTCGCGCCCGATCTGCGCGATGCGCTGCAAATCCATGATCGCGCCGTTGATGGGCGTATAGTCGATTTTGAAGTCGCCGGAGTGCATGATGATACCAATCGGCGTGCGGATGGCAAACATAAACGCATCCGCAATGGAGTGGTTCACATGGATAAACTCCACGGAGAAGCAGCCGGAGCGGATCGTCTCGCCCGCCTCGACCACATGCAGCTCGCAGCTCTTGGTCAGCCCCGGAACGCGGTCATCCAGCTTATACTTGAGCAGCTCGATGGTCATGCGCCCGCCGTAGACCGGCGCGCGGAATTCGCGCATCAGATACGGCAGACCGCCGATGTGATCCTCGTGTCCGTGGGTGATGAAGATGCCGCGCACGCGGTCGCGGTTCTGAAGCACATAGGTGAAATCCGGAATAACGGCATCCACGCCCGGCATGGTCTCGTCCGGGAAGATCTGACCGCAGTCCACGATGATGATATCGTTGCCGTATTCATACGCGGTCATGTTCTTGCCGATCTCGCACATGCCGCCCAGCGGGATCATGCGCAGGGTCGCGCGGCTGGGATGTTCACTGGCGCGGGAGCGCATCGTCGGCGGCTTTTTGCCGACCCATTGCAGGGTCTGGGAGATGCAGGGCTTTTCTTCCTGCATGACCGGCGAGACAATGCGGCGGCGTCCGCCCTGACGCGGGCGCACGGCTTCCGCCGGACGATGGGCAGCCGTTCCCTGCGGACGCGGCGCGGCGGCATTCGTTCGGGGCGCAGCGGCGCGCGGTCGCGGCGGATTGCGGCGCGGCTGAGCCGCGCTCTGCGCGGACACGGTTGGCTGCTGAACAGCGGTCGCAGCCGCCTGCTGATTCTGCGCGGCGGGCTTGACTGCGCGGCTGGCGTTCTGCGTCCTCGCGGGATGCGGACGGTTGTTAACGCGCGGCGCGCGGGTATTTTCCGGCTTATTCTCCGCCGTCGCTGCTGCGGCTGGTGCAGAGGAAGCCGCCGGTTTGCGCGGCATGCGCGGACGACGCGGCTTTTCCTGAACGGGCGCCTGCGCGCTTTCCTGCGCAGACTGCTGAGCCGTCGCCTGGCGCGGCTTTCTGGGCATGCGCGGGAGGCGCGGCGCGGCATTCTGCGCGGTATTCTCGCCCTCAGCGTTTGCGCGGGGACGGCGCGGCATCGGGCGGCGGCGCGGCGCGCCCTCCTGCGGGTGATTCTGAGTCTGAGACTGATTCTGGGGCTTCTGTCCCGAAACAGGCTGCTGGTTCAATTCTCTATTTTCGTTATCTGCCACAAAAATTTCCTTTCTGTAATGGCACAGACACTTTCGCTGTGCATCTTCAAACAGACGCTCCCGCCGGGGGCGTCTACCCTGCTCTATATCCTGCTTTGCTTCACGCTTTCGGAGGTCATCCCGGCAGCGCAATCTATCTTGAACGAAGCCGCCAGGCGGCGTCGTGCAAAAATCCATAACGTTTTTATTATACACGAAAACGGATGCGGTTACAACTCCCTCCAGCGGCAAACGTGTCAGTTTTGTTACATTTTTCTGCTGTACTTGATTTTCTTCAATATTTATGATATGTTATCCTTTAGGTTTTTGATACCTGTTTTGAACAACATCGTACGTTTAGGAAGTCAGGGCATATGCAAAATCAATCATCCGTTTTCTCCGGCATCCGTTCCTTTTTCTCCCGTCACAAGGTCGTGCGCGTGCTGGTCATCGTCCTTGCCCTTCTGCTGGCGCTGATCCTCGCGCTGCATCCGCACGGCACGAAAACTTTCCTGATCCTGGGCATAGATAATTATGGTTCGCTCGATGACAATGGGCGAAGCGACGTCATGATGCTCGTTCAAGTCGGTTTTGACACCGGGAAGATCCACACCGTGACCTTTGCGCGCGATATCGTCATCCCCGGCGAACATAATCGCGACGTCAAGATCAATACCATCGTCCGCTCGCAGGACGAAGACGCGCTGGTCTCCGCTATGGAAAATGCGTTCGACCTGAAGATCGACGGCTGGTTCCGCGTCAATTTCTCCTCCGTCATTACGATCATCGACGCGATGGGCGGCGTGGATATCGAGCTGACCGAAGCCGAAGCGCACTACATCGACAAAAAAGAGGGGGCTTACCCCGATTACCCGCTGAGCGAGGGCGTCTGCCATATGAACGGCGCGCAGGCGCTCAGCTACGCCCGCTGCCGCAAGCTGGATAACGACCTCGGTCGCGGCGACCGGCAGATGAAGCTCTTTTCCGCGCTGGTCGCACAGACCCATCATATGACCGCCGCGCGCGTGGTCTCCGTCGTCCGCGAAATGAGCCACGCATGGCGTTCTTCCCTGAGCAGCTCGGAACAGGCAAAGCTCGTCTTTCAGGCGCTCTGGATGCGCGGCGCACAGGTCGTGCGCGTCGGCGTCCCGTATGAAGGCTACTGGCGTTACGGCGAGAGCAGCGTCATCCTCAATAAGCTCGAAGACAATGTCCGCCTTCTGCATGAGGATCTCGGTCTGCCCGCGCCGACCGCCGAAACCGCTGAATGACCAATTCAAAAAGGAGTTATGACATGGCTGACAATCCGCAAAACGTCCCTTCTCCTGCAAACAATGAACGCAGGCGCACCTATCTGCGTCTGATTACAGAGTTCTGCATCACGGTCGTCAGCGTCGTTGCGCTGGCGCTGCTGGGCAGACCGGTTCTGGGCATCCTTATGCCCTTCATCCTTGCGTTCACGATGGCGTGGATGTTCAACCCGATCGTCGCCTGGCTCCAGCGCCGCCTGCGGCTGACGCGCAAGCTGTTCTCCTATATCCTCGTGCTGATCTTTTATACGCTGCTGTTCGGCATCTGTCTGTTTTTCGCCGGTCAGCTTGTCTCTCAGGCAATCGACCTGGCGCGCAATGTGCCGACGTTCATCGCCCAGCTGCAAGACGTATACAACCAGCTTGTCACATGGCTTCAGGATATCCTGACCAAGCTTCCCGCCGAATATGTGGGCGTCGGCGACGAGCTGTTCTCCCTGCTGGCAAGCGCGTGGGAATGGTTAAAGACCCTGCTTTCCGGCGCGCTGGGCTATGCCATGAGCATTACCCGAAACATCGCGCTGGAAGTGCCAAGCTTCATCATCTTCCTGACCGTGCTGGTTCTGGCAAGCTGCATCATCACGGCGGATTTCCCTAACCTGCGCGAGAATATTTACAGCTACCTCGGCGCACGCGGCAAAAACTCCGTCCGCCTGATGGGACACAGCTTCCGCACGGCTGTATTCGGCTATTTCCGTTCCCAGCTGATTTTCGCGCTGCTGGACATGGGCATTATCCTTGTCGCGTTCTTCATCATCGGCGTGCCGTACCCTCTGCCGATCGCGTTGGTTCTCGCGTTCCTGGACTTCATTCCGTTCTTCGGCGCAGGCACGGTGCTTGTCCCGTGGGGCGCGATCTGTTTGGTGCTGGGGCTGTTTGAGATGGGCTTGCAGCTTCTTCTGCTCTATGTCATCCTCTACATCATCCGCCGCATCTTCGAGCCGCGCATCCTCGGAGGCGCGACCGGTTTCTCTTCGCTGCAAATGCTGTTCTCCATGTACGCCGGCATGCGCATTGCGGGCGTAACGGGACTCATCATCGCGCCGATCATCTGGATTACCGTCATGAACTTTGTCAAGACCGGTATTCTGGACGGCGTATTCGACGATATCCGCTTTGTCGCAGACGATATCCGCAAGACCGTTTCCCGTCCCGTGCCGACCAAGACACAGGAGCCGCCTTCCCGCAAGACCAATAAGACCGACGAGAAAAAGCATCGCTTCTCCTTTGGCAAAAAGAAAGAAGCCGAAAAATAACCTGCATCCTTCCCCGATGTTCACCGCCGTCCGCATTCATTTCGCCGGATGGCGGTTTTTCTTTCGCATACAGGTGACAATCCGCCCGCAGTTTGATATAATAAACATTGATATCGCTTTACTCATTCATCGCGGGATACTTTTCCCCGGAGGTTATCAAGAAGATGAAAAACGCCAAGAAACTGCGCCGTAAACTCGATTATCTGCCCAGCTGGGCGTGGTATGTGCTTTCCCTGTGCATCGCCGGTCCTGTCGGTCCGGTCGTCGTCTACCTGCTGTTTTATGCGCTGGATAAAGCCGTAAAGGAAGAAAACGACTCCGAGCAGAACGGTACCGACTGGGATGTGGATATCGACCGGGAAGGCGTTCACGTTCGCGGCCGCAGCCGTAAGCGCGGCAGAACCTACGCCGACGAGGACTGCACAGTGACCGACGACGACGTCGTCAGCCGCCGCTGGGCGCAGACGGAAGCTTCCGCCAGCCATGCCCACCGTGAGGAAGTGCCGACGGAGGAGACCGCTCAGCCCACCGCCGAATCAAGCGACGCGGACGAGGTCGCCGCGGTCATCCGCGAAGGACGAGACGCCATGCGCCGCATCCGCCACGCCAACGACCTTATCCCCGACCCTGAGCTTTCCGCACAGATCGACTCCATTGAAAACAGCTGTGGACAGATCCTCTCCATCCTGGAACAGCGCCCCCAGCTGCTCAGCCAGCTGCGCACGTTCCTGCGCTATTATCTGCCCACGACGCTGCGCCTGCTGGAAGCGCGCGCCAAGCTGGAAAACAGCGCAAACACGCCGAAGGCGCGCGAAGTCCGCAACCGCATTTCCATCGCTGTCGGCGAGATCGATAAGGCTTTCCGCAAGCAGGTCGAGGCGCTGGATGAATATCGGTTCATCGACTTGGAAAGCGAAATGGACGTCCTGCGCGACATGCTCAAATCCGACGGGCTTATCGACGAAAGCAAAGAAGATGATCCTTTTGCCGACGTTCTCAAAAGCCGGAATGAGCAGAATAAGCCGATGGCGTCGCACTGAAATACAACTTTATAGCAAACAGGGGGCTGTCATCATTTCGCATGACAGCCCCCTGTTTATTGAATCTATCAACTTAAAGTTTCGCTTCTTTGAGATATCGGCTCACAGCGTCCTGCCAGGTCGGCAGAGGCTTAAAGCCATTTTGAATCAGCTTGCTCTTATCCAGCCTGCTGTTAAACGGGCGTGCCGCCTTGCTCAGCCCATATTCCGCCGTCGTCACCGGAATGACCTTCGTTTTCAGCCCATACTGGCGATAGAACTCGCAGCAGAAATCATACCAGCTGATATAGCCGCCTTCATTGGTCGCGTGATAATAGCCATACCTCTCGGTCTCACACATATCCACCAGCAGCCGCGCCAAATCAAAGCAATAGGTCGGCGTGCCGATCTGATCGCAGACCACGCGGACTTCGTCGTGCGTCTTGCCAACCTGAATCATCGTCTTGATGAAATTCTTGCCGTTCAGCCCAAACACCCACGCAATGCGAACGATAAAATACTTGGTAAGCGCATTGCTGACAGCCTGCTCTCCCTCAAGCTTCGTCTGGCCATAGACGTTCAGCGGCTTATAATCCCTGCAATCCGGCTGCCACGGCTCGCTGCCCTGTCCGTCAAAGACATAGTCCGTGGAAAGATACAGCATTTTGCAATCGAGCTTTTTGCAGACATTGGCGATATTCTGCGTGCCGCCGGCGTTGACTGCTCGCACCTTTTCAACTTTGTCATCGTCTTCCGCCATGTCCACCGCCGTCCATGCTGCACAGTGGATAACCGCGTCTGGTTTAATATCCGCGATGACCTTATCCACCGCCGCGCTGTCCGTGATATCCAGACTGACATAGGGCATCGTCGTCACCGCAGAGCCGTCGTCCACGCCTGCATAGTCCGGCGCAATATCCGAGCCTACACCTTCATGACCGCGCTTGTGCAGCTCGTTTATCACATCGTGACCCAGCTGTCCGTTCACTCCCGTAACAAAGAACTTCATGCCCGCACCTCAGCTTTCGCCTTGTACATGTCCTCGTAGTATTTCTGATAATTGCCGCTGGTCACGTTGTTCATCCATTCTTCATGCTGCAAATACCAGTCGATCGTCAGCACGATGCCCTTCTCAAACGGCGTTTCCGGATACCAGCCCAGATCGTTCTTGATCTTGGTCGGGTCGATGCCATAACGGCGGTCATGACCGAGCCGATCCTCCACATGCTTGATGAGCGCTTCGGAAATGCCCTCGTCATTCAGGCGGTCATGCAGCTGCGCAATAATCGTTTTGACGATAAAGATATTCGGGCGCTCGTTGTGACCGCCGACATTGTAGACCTCGCCAACCTTGCCATCCGACGTCACCATGTCAATCGCCTTGCAGTGATCCGCCACATACAGCCAGTCGCGGATCTGCATGCCGTCGCCATAGACCGGAAGCTGCTTATGATGCTTCACGTTGTTGATCATCAGCGGAATCAGCTTTTCCGGAAACTGATACGGACCATAGTTATTGGAGCAGCGCGTGATGTTGATGGGCATGCCATAGGTGTCATGGAACGCCTGCACAAAGTGATCGGCGCTCGCTTTGGAAGCGGAATATGGGCTGTGCGGATTGATGGGCGTCGTCTCCATAAAGAATCCATCCGCTCCCAGCGCGCCATAGACTTCATCCGTGGAAACCTGCACATATTTTTTGCCCGGCTTCCACGTCTTTTTCGCTGCGTCATACCATGCTTCTTTTGCACGCTGAAGCAGATTGACCGTACCCATCACATTCGTCTGAACAAAAATCTCCGGATTGGCAATCGATCGATCCACATGGGATTCTGCCGCAAAGTTGATGACATAATCAAAATCATACTTTGCAAACAGATTTTCCACCAACGCCTTATCACAGATATCGCCCTGCACAAATACATGGCGCTTGTCGCCCTCAACGTCTTTAAGGTTTTCAAGATTGCCCGCATAAGTCAGCTTGTCAAGGTTGACCAACAGGATATCTTCATGCTTTTCCAGCATGTAATGAACGAAATTAGAGCCAATAAAACCTGCGCAGCCGGTAATCAGATAGGTCTTCATCTTTCTTTTCTCCCTTAAATCTCGCCGTATACAAAGTTGCAGTCGCTATCACAAAGCATCGGGGACGTCGTGTCCTTCTGGGAAAGCAGTTCTTCGACCACTTCGCCCCACTCCACGCCGATCGCCGGATCATTGAACCGGATGCCGCGGTCGCACGCCTTATTATACAGGTTATCCACCTTATAGCAGAACTCCACGTCGTCTGTCAGCGTGCGGAAGCCATGACCAAACCCGCGCGGGATAAACAGCATGCGTTTATTCTCCGCGCTCAATTCTACCGCAACCCACTTCCTATACGTCGGGCTTCCCCTGCGCAGATCGACCGCCACATCCAGCACAGCGCCTTTCGTCACGCGGACAAGCTTCGCCTGCGCATACGGCGCATTCTGGAAATGAATGCCGCGCAAAATGCCTTTCTGCGCCGAATAAGACTGATTATCCTGAACAAACTCCGTAGTGATGCCCAACTCGGCGAACGCCTGCTTGTTATAGGTTTCCATAAAATAACCGCGCTGATCGCCAAAAACCTGCGGCTCGACGATCACTACGCCCGGCAGTTCCGTTTCGATCTTCTTCATCATTTAGTATTGCACCTTTCCTTCCGCAACCGCTTTCAAATGCTGACCATACGGGCTCTTGCCGTAACGGTCGGCGGATTCAATCAGCTTTTCCTTGCTGATCCAGCCATTCCGGTAAGCAATTTCTTCCGGCGCGCTGATCTTGATGCTCTGGCGCTTCTCGATCATGCGCACAAAATCCGCCGCATCCACAAGGCTGTCCATCGTGCCGGTATCCAGCCACGCATAGCCGCGACCGAGGAGCTGCACATCAAGCACGCTCTGCTTCAAATACATGTCGTTGAGCGTCGTAATCTCCAACTCGCCGCGCGCAGACGGCTTCACCGCTTTCGCCATGTCCGAAACGCCCTTCGGGTAGAAATACAGACCGGTGATGGCATAATTGCTCTTGGGCTGTTTCGGCTTTTCTTCCACGGAAATCACGTGTCCCGCGTCGTCAAATTCCACGATGCCGAACCGCTCCGGATCGTTGACATAGTAGCCAAAAACGGTCGCGCGCGCGTTCTCTTCCGCGTTTTTCACCGCCTCGCGCAGCACTTTGCCGAATCCGTTCCCATAGAAGATATTGTCGCCCAAGACCATCGCACACGCGTCGTCCCCGATGAATTCTTCACCCAGCAGAAATGCCTGTGCCAGTCCATCCGGGCTTGGCTGTACCTTATAGGACAGATTCAGCCCAAACTGACTGCCATCGCCAAGCAGATTTTCAAAGCGCGGCGTATCCTCCGGCGTTGAAATAATGAGGATATCGCGAATCCCCGCCAGCATCAGCGTCGAAAGCGGGTAATAGATCATCGGCTTATCGTAGACAGGCAGAAGCTGCTTGCTCGTGACCATGGTCAGCGGATACAGCCGCGTGCCGGCACCGCCGGCGAGAATGATGCCTTTCACACCACTTTACAGCCTCCATTCCTTAGAAATTGATCCGTTCATCTTCAACCACGAGCGGCTTATTCATCACTCGTTGGTTGATCGTCAAAATATATTCACCAATGAAGCCCAGCGCCGCGAGCTGTATACCGCCCATCATAAACACGCCAATAACAATCGGCGCCATTCCGGCATCAAAGCCATTCCAATTGCACAACTTCAAAACCAAGTAAACGAGTGCGATCAGAAAGCTGAAAGCCGCAATAATAAAGCCTCCAAAGGCGATCATTCGCAATCCCGCTTTGGTATAGCTGGTAAAGCTGAGCATCGCAGCATCATAAAGCGTGTAAAAATTGTTATGCGTCTTACCCGCTCGACGCTGTGGCTGGGTATATGGAATTTCCAGATGATCCGGAGCATATTCAGCTACAATGCCACGAATGAAGGGCATCGGATCTTTCAGCGTACGCAACAGCTGAATAAACTGCTTGTCATACAAACCGAAACCGGTAAATTGCCGAATCTGCTCTACGTCGCTCATCTTTTTAATCAACTTGTAATAGCAATCGCGTGCCCAATACATAATCGGATTTTCCCTGCTCTGTGTCTTGATCATGCAGACAACTTTGTGTCCTTCTTCCCATGCATGTACCATAACAGGGATCTGATCCACCGGATCCTGAAAATCCGCGCAAATTGAAATGACGCAATCTCCGCTGCACTGCATCAATCCATAATACGGGCTGTTGAATTGACCAAAATTCTTCATGTTGAAAATCGACTTAACCTTCGGATCTTCCTTGCAGAGTTCGCGTATAATGCCGCGTGTTCCATCCTTAGATTTATTATCAATAATCACAATCTCATAATCATATTTCGGCAGACTGGTCTTAATTTCATCTCGTACAGCCTCGGTAATCGCTCGAATATTCTCTTCCTCGTTATAGCAGGGAATCATCACAGAAATGGTACTCATTGACGCTTCTTCTCCCGTTCTTTTTGCTCAAATCGAATCGTTTCTCGAATTCCATCTTCAAAAGCCACAGATGGTTCAAAACCAGTATCTATTTCCAACTCCGTTATATCCGCCTGCAAATGCATCACCTGCTGACTACCATAAGAAATTTCCCCAAATCCAAGCGGAAGAGCAGGATCAATCTGATCTCTCAAAATTTCGATATACTCTCTGAGCGGACGCGCCGTTCCGCTCCCCACCGGATACACTTTTCCATCTTTTCCTCGGCACGCCATTCCATACAGCGCCGCTGCCGCGTCAGAAGCATACAAATAATCCCACATTTGCTCGCCCCGCGTCAATGCAGGCTTTTCGCCTTTCAGCAATTGAGCAATGACGGATGAGATCATGGACTGTCGAGTATCTCCTGGTCCATATATGCTCAAGATCCGCGCCCATTGATGTCGAATGCCTGCTTTAGCGCATTCGACACGCGTCATTTCACCCGCACAGAGTTTAGCCATGCCATAGCCGTTTTCAGGAAAACACGGTGTCTCGCCTGTCAATTTTCCTTTAATCCTTCCGTATTCAGCCTGACTGCCAGCCCCAACGAAAACCTTACAGCCAAGCGTCGAAGCGGCATGTACCGCTTCGATCGCGTTGCGAATGTTATTCGTTTGCGCCAGCATGTCATTTCGACCGTTTCCGATTGTATGAGCCCATGCCAGATGGAAGAAAGCATCTATTGGCTTCGCTATTTTCTCTTTCAACATGTAAAGCTGTTCTATATCGCACGGCACGATCTGAACTCCCCGCGGCAGCTGACCCAGTCTTTCAGAATTTGGCCGCGTCACAGCATACACCTTCACGTTTTTCTGAAGGAGATATCCACACAATGCACAGCCAATTGCGCCTGTCGGTCCTGTAACAACCGCAGTTCGAATCGATATTTCCTGCACGCCTTATTCCTCCATCATCGGAATATAGAGCTGCGCTTTGAGTTCTTCGCGGGGCAGAAACGGCGCCAAATCTTCCAGCGGCGGAGAAACCAGCGTGCCGTCCGGCAGACGCTTTGCGCTGCTCTTCGGTTCCCAAACCTGCTTTGTATCTGTAAAGATCTCGCAGAATGTACATCCTTTCGTCTCAAATGCCCACTCTGCATCTTCTTTCACCTGCGCATTGCTATGTGCAGCTCGATACGGAATACCAAACGCCGCAGCAATCTTCTCAAACTGCGGGAAAGACAAGTCATGGCTCTCCGGACCAATACCCACTTTGGAATGCTCCGCAAAGAGATTATTCTGTGTAATGCGGATACTGTGATAGCCCTGATTGTTAATCAAAAAAATCTTAATGGGAAGACGGTTCGTGACGATCGTTTGCAGCTCCTGCATATTCATCATAATTGAACCGTCGCCTTCCATACATACCGTATCGCGTCGACCGCCCGCGATACATTGACCGATTGCCGCAGGGAGACCATAACCCATGCTTGCAATAGCCGAATTGTTCATAAAACGGGTTCCCCTTTTGATTACCCACGCTTGATGTCCCGCCACGCAGCACGCGCCGTTAGAAACAGAAGTCAGCCCGTTTTCCGGCTGCACCTCGCTGATTGCACGGATTGCGGCATATACGTTAGCATTCTCGCCATTTTCGCGCTTCTGTTCCGGCGTCACCACAGGGTAGTTTTCTTTCCACATTCTGCACTGAACGCGCCAGTCTTCTTTCTTTGACAGCAGATTTTCCGCAGAAACAGCAGCGTTGAGCTTTGAAAGGAAATCCTTCGCATCCGCCCAAACAGGCACATCCACATGCAGCGTGTGTTTGCGCAATTCCGCACGGTCAATATCTACCATAATGACCTTCGCGCAGCGCGCCCAGCTCTGGTAGTTATAACCTACCTGTCGAATAGACAGGCGCGTACCTATTGCCAAGACAAGATCGCTGTTCTGTACGGCAAAGTTACCTGCACGATCTCCCATATTGCCGCCGCGCCCCACATAGAGCGGATGTATATCTTCGATCAGGTCAATTGCGTTCCAGTATGTCACAACCGGCACACCCAGTTTTTCAATTACCTCTCGGAAGATTTCATATGCATGCGCATGGCGGATACCGGATCCTGCATAAATCACCGGACGCTCAGCTTTACGAATCATTTCAATGACGGCATCTATTGTTTCCTGTTCTATTTCAGGCGGAAGGAGCGCATCATCTTCTGTCGCGTCATAGCCGACAAGGTTATCTGTTTCAATCTGCATTCCCTGATAGTTGACCGGAATATCCAGCCACACCGGTCCCGGACGTCCCGTCGTAGCCAAATGCCACGCGCGTTCAAGATGATATCGAATGGTTTGCGGATCTTCGATCATTACTGCATATTTGGTCATCGGATCTGCTGATTTCACGATATCATATTCCTGGTCACCAACCGCACGCAGCTCCAGCCCATCGGTAAAACGGCTGGTATATCTGGACGTCGTATCGTAACGCACCTGACCAGAAATTACAATCATCGGAATAGAATCCAGCCATGCGCCAACGACGCCTGTCAACGCGTTTGTTCCGCCAGGACCCGTTGTGACGCATAGGAGCGCCGGTTTTTCCTTCTGACGAGCGTAGCTTTCCGCCGCCATGGCTGCTCCCTGTTCATGATGATGATAGGTGCTGTGCAAATCCGGATGATGACCAAAAGCGTCATTCAAATGCATGGCGCCGCCGCCGACCACTGTAAAGCAATCCGTTACACCTTTTTGAACAAGGAACTGCGCAACATAATCTGCCAGACGCTGCTTCATATTCTCTTCATCCTTTCCGATGTTGTTTATTTGAATGCCCAGAATTTGTTGAGTATAAAGTTCAGCGGGATCGTAATAATCAATGTACCCATGCTGGCCAGCCAATACGGGACGCCCATGTTTGAAACCCACATTTTAAGCAGCGGCGCAAGGATCATGCCCGTCAAACCATAACAGATCACCGTACGTAAATAACGTCCAAGGTGTTCTCGGACACTCAACCTGGACTGTGCTTTGAATACAAACCGATTATTCCAATAGTAAGAATTCGTGACGCTGATGATAAAGGCAACCGCCGTCGTAATCCATATTTTAGCGGTCCCATTAATTGCCGCCGAAGCAAAGACCACATAATAACACAGCATTTCAATGCCGTAGGAGATCAGCGTATTCGATACGCCAACAAATCCGAACTTGATAAACTGCATCAGTCCGCTCATGCTCGGATTTCGCAAAAGTTCTTTGATTCTATCCATCAGGCGCCAACAGCCTCCAGAATCACCTTCGCCATATACTCCAGTTTTTCATCCGTCATTCCCGGATAAACGCCAACCCAAAATGTATTGTTCATGATAAAATCTGTATTTCCTAACCCGCCAACAATACGATAGGCATCCGTACCGCGAATCTGGTCGAAGCAGGGATGTTTAATCAAATTTCCGGAAAACAGCAGACGCGTCTGCACATTTTTGCTCTCGATATAACGAGTCACGTTATTGCGATTCAATCCGCTTTCCGGACGCACAGAAATCAGGAAGCCAAACCAGCTTGGTTCGCTATTTTCCGCCGGCTCCGGCAAAATGAGTTTATCCTCCGCTTTTTCCAACAGTTTACGCAAATAGGCCCAGTTGTGGCGGCGGCGTTCAATAAAAGTCGGGAACTTCTTAAGCTGCTCGCAACCAATCGCCGCCTGCATATCCGTTACTTTCAGGTTATAGCCGAAATGGCTGTACACATACTTATGATCGTATCCGACCGGCAGCTCGCCATACTGACCTTCAAAACGATGACCGCAGAAATTATCACGGCCAGAAGGGCAGATACAATCGCGGCCCCAGTCACGGTAGGAAAGAATCAGCCGGTTAAGCTTGGGATTGTTGGTGTAAACGCAGCCGCCTTCGCCCATCGTCATGTGATGCGGCGGATAGAAGCTGCTGGTGCCGATATCTCCCCATGTTCCAGTAAAGCGCGTTTCGCCATCAATCGTATACTTCGTACCCAGCGCGTCACAGTTGTCCTCAACGAGCCACAGATCATGCGCATCGCAGAATGCCTTGACTGCGGACAGATCAAACGGATTGCCGAGCGTATGCGCAATCATGACGGCTTTCGTCTTTTCAGACAACGCCGCTTCCAGTTTCGTAACGTCGATATTGTACTGCGGAACAGTCACATCCACAAATACCGGCACAGCACCATATTGCAGCGCAGGCGTTACCGTCGTCGGGAAGCCGCAGGCTACCGTAATGATCTCGTCCCCTTTTTTGATCTGGCGCTCCCCAAGTTCCGGCGCGGTCAAGGTCATAAAGGCAATCAGATTCGCCGAAGAACCGCTGTTCACCAAATGAGCAAACTTTACGCCAATCCATTCAGCAAATTTCTTCTCGAATTCATCAGAGAAACGACCGGTCGTCAGCCAGAAATCCAGCGTTGCATCTGTCAACGCGCACATCTCTTTCTCATCAAACACACGCGCAGCATATGTGATGCGGTCGCCCGGATAGAACGGCTCCTTATTTTCCTTGAAATCATGATAGTACTGTGCTACCATCGCCTTAATCTGTTCACGCGCCTCAGCTTCGTTCTTCCAAATCGCCATCTCAGCATTCCCCCATAAATTCTTGGATTTCTCGATCCATCTCCGCCGCTACATTGCCGCCGGAGAGCCATACTTTACTCAGGTTACAGGTCTGTTCGATCGCTTCTTCGATATGCCACGTCGGCTTCCAACCAAACTGATGTTTGATTTTGCTGCAATCCAGCTTCAGGAAATTCGCTTCATGCGGGGCATCCGTCTCCGCATGGTTTTCCCACCCTGCGCTTTCGCCCCACTTTTGACAGAACAGATCCACCAATTCGCCCGTTGTTACGCAATCGCACTCGTCCGGACCTACATTGTACCAACCTGCAAAACGCTTATTCTCATATTGACGCATTGCAATCATCAGATATGCAAACAATGGTTCAAGCACATGCTGATATGGTCTGGTAGAATATGGATTGCGCACCGCAATCACGGTGTGTCTTTCCATCGCACGAACACAATCCGGCACGATGCGATCATTGGCAAAGTCTCCTCCGCCAATCACATTACCAGCTCTCGCCGTAGAAACAGCTGGCGATTCCGGCTTATTAAAGAAGCTGTTGACATAGCTATGCGTCACAAGTTCTGAGCAGCTTTTAGAATTTGAATATGGATCAAAACCATCCAGCGGTTCATTCTCTCGATATCCCCATGCCCATTCATTATTGTGGTATACCTTATCCGTCGTTACATTCAACACGCTTTTTACGCAGGAGGACAGCCGTACGCATTCCAACAGATTAACCGTACCCATGACATTTGTTTCATAGGTATAGCGCGGCGCTTTATAACTATCCCGCACAATAGGCTGCGCCGCCAGATGCAACACAATTTCCGGCTGTGCAGCATCAAAAGCAGTCTTGAGCTTTTCAAAATCACGGATATCTCCAATGACGCTCGTCATCTTATCTTCCAGCTTCGACAGCGCAAACAAATTCGGTTCGGTCGGCGCTTCCAAACTATATCCTGCAACTACTGCGCCCATATTTACCAGAATACGGCAGAGCCAGCTTCCCTTAAAACCTGTATGGCCGGTAACAAATACGCGCTTTCCTTTATAAAAATCCATCGTATCCATCAGTCGTTCCACACCTTCCACGGCGCATTTCCGGTCGCCCAAAGTTTTTCAAGCATATCCATCTCACGTTTGGTATCCATGCACTGCCAGAAACCGCGATGCATGAAGCTCATCAATTCGCCCTGCGCCGCCAGCTTTTCCAGCGGTCCACGCTCAAAAACGGTGTCGTCGCCTTCTATATAATCAAATATCTCAGGATTGAGCACCATGTAGCCTGCATTGATAGGCGCGCCATCATCCGCTCTCTTTTCGCGGAACGAATGCACAGCATTGTCACCGCCGATATCCAAAACGCCCTTCTGCTGCTCCTGCATAACAGCAGTTAGCGTCGCTATTTTACCGTGGCTCTGATGAAATTTAAGCAGATCCTTCATGTTGACGTCACATACGCCATCGCCATACGTCATCATAAACGGCTCATTACCGATATACTTCTGAATACGCTTAATGCGTCCGCCTGTCATTGTATTCAGACCGGTATCCACGACCGTCACCTTCCACGGCTCGGCATGCTGATCGTGAACCAGCATCTTATTGCCATTGGTAAAGTCAAATGTAACATCACTGGTATGCAGAAAATAATCTGCAAACCATTCCTTGATAACATGTTGCTTATAGCCTGCGCAAATCACAAACTCATCAAATCCATATGCCGCATATTCTTTCATGATATGCCAAAGAATCGGCATGCCGCCGATCTCAATCATCGGCTTGGGTTTAAACTGACTCTCTTCACTGATACGCGTTCCGTATCCGCCCGCTAGAAGAACTACTTTCATTTGCTTTTCTCCTTTTAGATTTTCTTTTTTAATCTATCAAGAGTCTTAAATTTAAACATTCTAATAATTTCAAAAATTATATCTACTGACAAAGCAAACAAAACACAAATATACGGCATAATGTTACTCTTATATCTTCCTTGTGTTTCCATTAACATAAGTAGAACTGTAAACAAAAACGCAACTCCAGTTATAAAAAATTCAACTTCTTCTCTTTTACTCTTCTTTAGCGTTCTAAATATAAGCCCAATCATCATCACAAAGCACATGACCATAAAAAATGCACTTGGGAAAAAAGCAAAATACACTTCTCCAGTCCATGTCCTTTGCAAAATATTATTTCCATCTTCATTAAATGTCCAATACCAATATACGCCTTCATTACAAAAATCTGTTTCTAGCTTTGATGACACCACATCTATTAGTAATCCAACATCTCCATCATACTCTGAAATCAACTTATTGAAAAGGACACGATTAACTTCTTTATTTGATGAATACTCAGCTCTTACTTGATCACAAATTGCATTAACTTCCGCATTCCATGCTCCCCTACCTTCTAAAGCAAGTCCACGATAAATCGGAACCGATACAGGATCATTTCTATCTATTGTTTTTCCAGCAATTTCAAATTGTACTGCCATAGCCGAACATTTATAAACCCCAAAAATAATCATGACATATAGTACATTTTTAGCTATCGAACGAATAATTCCGGCACTCGGTAAATGATTCTTTATCTTCTTCACAATGCATGGCAACGTATCATAACAAAATCCCATCATCAACAAGGCTGGAGCAACAATAATGAATAACTCCTTAAACAGACACATCAATCCAAATGCAACAGCACCACATATAAATGCAGCTACTTTATTTGGCTTCGCAGATACTGTCTTTTCGCAAGCCAACGCATAAAATCCAATCGAAAAAAACAGTTGCGAAATATGTTCACAAGATGTAACTGCATTATAAATAATCAATCCAGGATAAAACGCATATGTCAATCCTGCTATCAATGCAATTTTTATCTTTGATGTCATCTTTTCTGTTCCTAAAAACAGAAATACAGGTATACATGATGTAGCGACTGCATTAACTAATTGAGCTGAAAAAACATTTTTAGGAAGAAATGTAAAAACACCTTTTAAAAGTACAGCATATGCCCCCAAATATGGGAACTTCGCAATAAACTCAGTTTCAGCATCTCCAAGTTGCGAAGCTGCATAATCATAACAATGCTTAAAATCCGAAATCGGTGTCGTTTGCAATATTTGTATAACTAATATACGAATAATCAATGAAAAACAAAACATCGATATTATTATACAGCTTCTTTGATTCTTACTTATGCTATTCGGAATTGCAGCAGAAAAAGTGCAAATACCTACTAGTATAATTATAGAAATCATAGTAATCTGTAAAGCTTCGTAATACATGCTAAATAAGCTTTTAGACACCTTATAGAACG
This sequence comes from uncultured Clostridia bacterium, assembly GCA_934631055.1. Classification (GTDB taxonomy): domain Bacteria; phylum Bacillota; class Clostridia; order Christensenellales; family Aristaeellaceae; genus Ventricola. Next base: position 33,336 of record CAKTXP010000002.1, read on the forward strand.
TAAACCCAAATGGAATCAAAGCTAAAAAAACAAACATAAGTTTCAAGCATATATTTCCAAATATATATTTGAATTTTTCTATTTCCCCTTGATTATCCATACTCTGTTCCTTTCATTTTCTGAAAGCTTTATGCTTCTACCGTGTCGATACCAATCAATCGAATAATTTCCTCCGCTTTTTTTAGCCAAGAATTCTTCTCTGCAACTTCCGCAACTTCTTTAAGGAATTGTTCATCTTTTGCTTTAGCCACAGCTTCATCCAATGCAGTAACAAAATCCTCCTTATCTTTCGCAATCCGCACAATCGGATATTTAAAGCATTCTCTCATTGCAGTTGTCACAACAGGCTTATCCATTGCCATATATTCAAACAACTTAATTGGAGATGTTGATTCAGTGATATCATTAAGTAAAAATGGGATAGTAGCTACCGTAAAATACGTTGCTACATAAGGCAGTATTTTATAATCTACCGTACCAACGAAATGCAAATTCGGAATTTTCTTCAATTCTTGCAGACATTCTAAATCGTGTGAGCCATAATTAGGACCAATCATCAAAAATTCATAGTCCTTCCTCTGCTTTGCCGCATATTCAACCATTTCAAAATCAAACCAATTCGCAATTGCTCCAAAATAACCAATCACTGGTTTTTCTTTTTTTACGATTGGTCGAATATTCCTAGGAACTTTTCGTACATTCTTTTCAACTCTGAAATGTTCCAAATCCACGCCATTTCCAGAATTCAAACAATTTATATTATTTCCTCGAATTTGAATAACTTCGTTATAGAGCTTATCAGCTGTTGCCACAACATAAATATTTCTATCCTTTAAAAGCTCATGATGGCGTTCATACGTCTCCTTCGGAACTTTCCCTGTAATGTCATCCGAGATCTCATCAATATACTCATACAGCACCTTACAACCCTGCTCTGTATATTTTTCGACCCATGGCATAAAATGACGATTATCCGTCGAACAGATATCCAGAATAATCTCCAGATTTCTATTCAATAAGATGTTCATTACCTGTTCAAATTTTTCCGGCGGAACCAGTATGCAGTTATTCATAATGGTTTTAATTTCATGGGCATTATCGTTTCCATTCGGTGTAACATAAACGAACATAATCCCCAATTTTGCAAAAGCCATAGCCATTTGCTGAGGTCTTTGGAACAATGGGATATTCCAATCAACCAATTCTGGAAATACAATAACCGTATTTTTTCCGTATTGATTAAGAGTCTCTTCAAATGCCTGTATATCCGTCATTGCTTCATCCACAGTTTCATTTCTACTAATTGTTTCTATAGATGCAACCGGATTCCGATTCTGACTTATCATTTCAAGACTCTTGCTGATTTGTGTTGCACAGACTTCACTCTGATATACATAGCTGAATTTCGGAACAAAACTACGGTCTCCGCGAAGCCATCTACGACTTTCCTTCTTTTCCTCTTTTGTTCCAATCAACGCATGTTTACACTGTGTAATGAAATGCGCAATTCGTAATGGCTTAGATTTTGCAGCAACATCCAGCCAATACGACAGCACATCAACCTCTCGTTTAATCTGAGAAATTTGTTCATAGTATTGTGCATCTCTTTTATTTTCAAACTGATTGAGTGTTATCAAATCTTGTTGATATTTCGCGTACCGCTCATTTAGTGTTATTTCAAATTTTACTTCTTGTTCTGATAATTCTCTTTGTTTTTCTGCTCGTAACTCTAACAATTCTCTTTCAAATTCAGTTTCCTGATCCAACAATTCCTGCTGATATTCAGATTCCTGCTTCATCAACTCCTGCTTATAATTCGATTCTTGTTCTATCAATTTTTCTTTACATGTTATTTCTTTAATTTCCAACTCTTTATTATATTTTTCTTCTTGTTCTATTAATTCTTGCTTGTATTTTATTCCTGTTTCTCTTAACATCTGTTGTTCATTTTGTTTCCACTTGTCTCGTTCTATCTGGAATTCTGCTTCTTTCTCCGCTACTTTCTGTTGCACATCTTGTTTCAGTTTATCCCGTTCTGTCTGGAATTCCGCTATTCTCTGTTGTTCAGTCCGCTTCCATTCATTCCGTTCTTCCTGAAATTCAGCTTCCTTATTCAATAGATTATTTTGATACTCTATTTCTTTTTCAGAAATTACCTTATACTGTCTATCATTCTCTTCTCGTTGTTCTTGAAGTTGGTTTTCATACTTTTTAATCTTATCCGTTGTATCCTTTATCTGCTCTTGCAGCAAAAGTCGTTCATCCTGAAGATTCGAAACATTTTCCTTATAGAAATCTGCAATCAATCCACTTTCCAGACTTCTATAAGCAGTGTTTACATAAACAACCAGAATCTGTTTTCCATTCCAATATTTAAGCCCTGTTTCGGTATTTCTACAATCAATAATCCGCATACAACAAAGTGCATGCGACTCAATTGTCATTGGAAAAAAGCTGGCTTCAAACATATTAAAATGTTCTTCTATGCCTAAATCATCTTCAAACGGCAGCAATAAAATGGCATATTTTTTCGCGCTTTGCACCAGCATCTTTAATAGCTTTTTCGGTTTTTTCAAATGTTCCAATGTATTCGATGAAAAAACCACATCTGTTTCCTGTATGCTTTCTGTAATATCTCCCGCAACGAATTCACAATTCGGAGTCTTTTCAGAAGCCTGCTTAACAGCTTCTTCAGAAATATCAATGCCTGTCATTATACACGAAGGGAAGCAACGTGCCAGATATGCCGTTCCCTCCCCTGTTGCGCATCCATAGTCACGAAATTCCCATTCATTCTGATTTAACTCAGTGGACAACCATTCTGGGAAGTTCTTGACAGCCAGCCTGGCAAAGAATGTTGACTGTCCCTCTCCATCATGTTCTTCCCAGTCTCTAGTTGCAAATCTATTATCCCAGTATTCCTTACTATTCATTCGTTCAGTCATGATTCTTACACCCCATTCTCAAGCGCATCTGCAATTCTCTCACAGGCGTGACCATCTCCATACGGATTGCTTGCTTTGCTCATGGCATCGTAAGCCTCTTGGTTTTCCAGCAAACGCTTGAACTCCGCATAAATGGTCTCTTCATTCGTACCAACAAGCTTAAGCGTGCCTGCAGCAATACCTTCTGGACGCTCCGTTGTATCGCGCATAACAAGCACCGGCTTTCCAAGGCTCGGCGCTTCTTCCTGGATTCCGCCGCTGTCAGTCAAGATTAAATACGAACGCGATAAGAAATTATGGAAATCCAAAACCTCAAGCGGCTCAATGATCCGAATACGCTCATCGTTTCCCAGCTCTTCGTCTGCTGCTTTACGAACTACGGGGTTCATATGAATCGGATAAATCACCTTGATATCCGGATGTTCATCCACGATTCTTCGAATAGCGCGGAACATATGATGCATCGGTTCGCCAAGGTTCTCCCTGCGGTGAGCAGTCAGCATAATCAGCCTGCTGCCCTTTGCCCATTCAAGTTCCGGGTGCGTATAATCCTCACGAACCGTAGTCTTCAACGCATCAATAGCTGTGTTTCCTGTTACATAAATAGTTTCCGACTTCTTACCTTCTCTCAGCAGGTTCTGCTTAGAAAGCTCTGTCGGCGCAAAATTGTATTTTGCAATAATGCTCACCGCCTGACGATTAAACTCCTCCGGATACGGAGAATATATATCGTACGTGCGCAATCCTGCTTCCACATGCCCAACCGGAATTTGCAGATAGAAACACGCCAATGCCGTAACAAACGTTGTACTCGTATCTCCATGTACCAATACAACATCCGGCTTTTCCTGCTCCAGCACTTCTTTGATACGTTCCAAAATGTTTACTGTCACATCAAACAACGTCTGACGATCCTTCATGATAGAAAGATCATAGTCCGGTACTACGCCAAAAGCATCCAAAACCTGGTCGAGCATTTGACGATGCTGTCCTGTAACGCAAACAATCGTCTGAATGCTCGCGCGCTTTTTGAGTTCCAATACCAGCGGACACATCTTAATCGCTTCCGGTCTCGTACCAAATACGAGCATCACTTTTTTCATTTTTCTATCCCCTTTATTTATTTGTTTTCTATCCATGAACACAATTCTCGTCTGCCCTGTTGATAACGTGTTTCCAATTTCTGAACAACCTGAAAATTCTGCTTGATAGCAGCCTGTTTTTCCTTCTCATCAGGCAACCTGCCAGCAAGAAATTCTTCCAAGCTGACATACATCATGCCATCTTTTACAAAATCGCCAATGCGATCAGTCTTTAAAATCGGGATGATTCCGCACGCCAGATATTCAACCAGCTTTGTCGGGCAAGCCACTCGATTTACAACCATATCATCTCGAAGTAAAAAGCCATAATCGCACGATGCATATGCGTGAATTACCTCTTCCGGTTTTTTAGCGCATACCTCCATATTCTTTGGTCTACGCCAATACGCCCATCCCTTTAAAAAAGCCTGCGGCTGCGGTGTAAAAAAGCGATAACTCATTCTTTCTTTTACTTGATACGCTGCATCCCGCATCATCTCTACGTTCTGCCATTTCTGTACGCCACCGGCATAAACTACGGTTTTTCCATTAGATACTCTCTTCTGCTCTCTGCACTGTTTCAATCGCTGTTCATCAAAAATCGGTAGCAAGATTATCTTTTCTGGTACGCGCCCATATTTCTGTTTTAGATGATCCGCCATGCTTTGGGTTACACAAACCATGCACTGTCCATGTTCCATAGCCAGCTTTTCCTGACGCTCATCAATTTCTGCCTGTTCGCTCCGACCATATAACCGAAGCTCTTCAGGATATGCTCCATGCATATCAAATACTTTGCGCACTTGTGGATCCATCGTTACCAGTTCGTTCGCAAATGCAATGCTGTGATGATAAACCATCTCAACACATCGGGCAATTTTCAGAATCCATTTGTCATTTTCTTGATGAGGATGTGCATACCGAATTTCAATATGTGTTTTATCCCAAATCAAAACATGTGGAACTTTCCATAATCCATCTGCATCTAACCAGCTTGTATAAATCTTCAAACTAGTTTCTGGCAGCATCCGATCTACTGCCTGTACTCGCTGAAAATATCCATCAGCTAAACGTTCTTTTGTAAAATAGGGAGCCATGAATAGATATACATCTTGCCCTGCCTGATGTGCCACATTGATAAGCGCTTCAACTGCTTCATGCTGTTCTGCGATTCGCGCTTGATAAGGCTCTGCTCGTGCAATCAGTTCGCGCGTCCTCTCTTCAAGCACTTGTCTCGTCTGTTTAAGCCAGTCTACATCCAGCATGCTCTGTTTAATTGAAACTATATCGCGTTTTAATACATCCTTTGTTAAATGCAAAAGCTGTCGTTTTTTTATCGCGCGAAACATCAAATAGGCTTTCCATCCTTTACTATGCCGAATGTACTGGATTTTCTCAACTTCCATGGCAGCCATCTGGATCGCATCTTCTTTCAAGCATGAATTCAATTCTTTTTCTGCCTGTTGAAGTCGTTCCAGCGCGGCTTCCATAGTTGTTTTGGGGTCCCGTGTATCATTCACGCAGTTTCCCTCCCGGTTCTACGTTTGCTTCTGATTTTTTGAACAGCAACCACCGGCAATTTCCATCCATATTCACGCCACTTTTCCCAAACCTGATGGCACAACGCCCCAAATCTCAGTTTCTTTATCCCTTGAATTTTCTTCTCGCGTTCTGTCATCAGCTTTATCGTTCCAAATTCTTTTTCCAGCTTTTTAGCCGTTTCTGAAATACTAAATCCTATCTGGATAATTTCTGTGCAACGCTTGCGCAGTTTTTCTCTCTCCCCCTGCCGCTCTATCAGCGAACAAATCGCCGCATACCATGCTTCCGTCCTGTTTTCGCAGAAGCATGTCGGCATGTTCATCTCTTTGAGCCGCGTATAAGGCATCACATCCGAAAACACGCCAACCACGCCAACAGCGCCATACTCCACAAATTTGTTGTAATGTTTGCAGGCATGAAACGGCGTATCCGGCATAGGCGCCAATCCTATATCCCATGCGAGACTGCCTAACGTCTTTCTGTATGCGTCATAGGAATCGCAGTACGGAATACACCGTGCTTTCAACTCTTCGGCAAACGATGGAATCGCCCCAAAAAACTCAAACTGCACACGCTCTCCATACGTCTGTTTGACCTTCAGCAGGGCATCCTTAAGGATATCTTCAATATCTCCGGCGCGGTCGATAGAACCTGCAAATCCAATCTTTATTGGCTGGTTCGGGTCGTGAGCCTGATACGGCAGCGGATCCAGCGCCGGTTCTTCGATTTGAATCGCCCGCTTCCCGTTTCCCGCATATTTTTTTAGCAACAGCGGCGAAGGAGACAGGATCGCATCGCTCATCTCCATCATGCCTCGAATATACTGCTGCGTCTCCCTACGCCCATAATGGATGGCGCTGCTGATCTGCGGCGGAATATTCAGCAAATCATCGTCGATAATATAGATTAGATACTTTCCTGCTTCATGCAGCTTCTTCGTCAGCTGATATTCATACCAGCTGTCCAGCCGTCCCAGCAGCACGATATCCGCCCAATTCAAGTCGTCATTCTTGAGCCGCGATTCCCGAACGGCGCGGTATTCTGCTTTTCCCTGCTGCGCCAAATACTCCATCTGGCAATGTCCGCAGAGCCGAATAGACGGGATCATCTCCCGATAAATCAGCAGTACGCGGTTCAAGCGTCTTTCCTGCAAAGCATTTTCCTCCCGGTCATCCTGCGTAGGCATCGCAAACCGTCTGTGTGTCTCCAAACATCTGCACCTGTCCATGTTCCAGCCATACGACATGGTTGCACATTTCTTCTACCTGCTTAATATTATGGCTCACAAACAGCACGGTTGTGCCGCCGCCCATCAGTTCCATCATGCGCTTTCGGCTCTTCTCCTGAAAATCCGCGTCGCCGACCGACAGCACTTCGTCCACGATCAAAATCTCCGGCACGACGACCGTCGCCACTGAGAAAGCCAGGCGCGCGATCATGCCGCTGGAATAGTTGCGCAGCGGAACGTCAATGAACTGACCGATCTCCGAAAACGCAACGATTTCGTCATACTTGCTCTCCAGGAATTCCTTTGAATAGCCCAATATCGCGCCATTCAGGAAGATGTTCTCCCGTCCCGTCATGTCAAAGTCAAATCCGCTGCCCAGCTCCAGCATCGGCGCAATGTTGCCGCGCACGACGACGCTCCCCTCCGTCGGCTTCAAAATGCCGGAGATGACCTTGAGCATCGTACTCTTGCCCGCGCCATTGTGACCGATAAGCCCGACCACTTCGCCGCGCTCGACATCGAAACTGACATGCTTGAGCGCTTCAAATTCGTTGTACTCCAGCTTTCCTTTTAACAGTTGAATCGTGTATTCCTTAATGCTGTTGATTCGGTCGTTCGCCATGCGAAATCGCATGGAAACGTCCTTTACCTCGATCATCTTCTCCATGCTCTTTCTCCTTACAGATACAGCACAAATTTGTCCTGATGCTTCTTAAACGCCGCCAGACCAATCATCAGCACGACCAGCGACGAAACGATGCACCACAGGTACGCCATCGGTTCAGGCGATACGCCGTCAATGATACAGATACGCGCAAATGTAATGTATTGATACATCGGATTGATGTGATACAGTGTCAGAAACTGTGCCGGAATGATGCTTTCCGGATAGAACAGCGGCGTCAAATACATCCAGATCATAGACAACACGGTCCACAGGAACTGCGTATCCTGGAAGAACGTCATCGCCGTAGACAGCAGCAGTCCCATTCCCGTCACGAATCCCAGCAAACAGAGAATGTCAAAGAAAAGCAGCAGTAGCGACGGTCTGAACGGCGTGCCGGTGACCAGCATCACCAGAAACAGCGGAATAATCGCCAGCACAAAGTTGATCAACGACGAGCAGACCCTCGACACCGGGTAAATGTACTTAGGCATGTAAACCTTCTTGATAAGCGACGCATTGCTCGTGATAGACGTCATGCCCATCGAAACCGCTTCATTGAAAAAGTTAAACAGCACGATGCCGGAAAGCAGATACACTGGATAATTAGGGATATCGCTCTTGAACAGCGTCGAGAATACGATGTACTGTACAGCCATCGTCAGCAGCGGGTTCAGGAAACTCCATGCCATGCCCAGCACGGAGCGCTTGTACTTCGTCTTGAAGTCTCGCGAAACCAGCTGATGAAGCAGGAAGCCGTATCGCGTATACAGCGTGCAGATTGCGACAACGCCGTTGTTCACGCCCTTTTGAGCAAGTTTGTAGCCACGCACTGCATACGCCGCTATCGCAGCAAATATGCCTGCGACGATGACCCAGTACGTCTTATAAAAATTCAGTGCTCGAACGCCATTCAGTTTCACGCACAGACGCCCTGCGCCCATCGCTCCGTTGACGGTATAGATATCCTCCGGAACGATATTCTGCGCGATATCAAACCGTCCGGCGATGACCGTGTTTCCGTAATAAACGGAAACCGCATTGCCCTCGCCCGCGCCTTCCGACGTCAGCGTCAGCGTCAACGCTTCCGAGTTCGAAATCGGAGCCGTCTGCTGGATGGGTATTGTCGTATACTGCCCATCTTTCAATTCAGAAACGTCCGCGCTGCCCTGTGCAACTTCTTCGCCCTGCGCATTCTTCAAGCTCAGGTTCAGCGTTCCGGTATTTGCGCGTCCATATGTCGCCGCCAAAATATCCACGCTTGAAATCTGTTCGACCGGCGCAAGCAACCGCTGTTCGACCTGTACGCCCTCCCCGATCTCTCCGATAACGGACAGCGGAGACAGCGCATCGCTCGTTACCACCGTATAGTGAAACTGATCGCCTGCTACGATATAAATCATCAGCACCAGCGCCCAATACAGCGCGCCAAGCGTCAGCAAAAACTTTTTTGACTTTTTAAAATCCACGTTCGCACCTCATGATTTCCTTTGATCTGCCTTAATTGCCGGATACCGCCGGCGTTTCAAACATCCCGATCTTCACCAATCGGGCATATCGTTCCTGATTGAGTAGTTTTCCCTTTTTGAAGTTCCGCTTCTGATCATAAATCCACATGCCCAGACAAAAGCCGTCCGGCGTCTTGTACTGTGGCGGCACTTCCAGATTTCCATTTTTGTTGTAGTATTCGCAGGCGGCGCTGTAAAAGTCGTTCCAGCGCTCGTCCCTGCTCCTTTTCCAGACCATGCCGATAGACTCAAGCTGTCTGATTTGTTCCTCTGTCAGTTTTTTGGATCGACTTTCCCCTTCTTTCGCTTCTCTCTGGTTGCTGATCCAGTTGCCCAATGCAAAACCCGTTTCCGTTTTATACCGAACCGGCACATTCAAATCGCCGTGTTCTTCAAAATATGCCTTCGCCTGCCGATAGCCGTTCATCCAGCCCTCGT
>CAKTXP010000003.1 GCA_934631055.1 uncultured Clostridia bacterium
AATGGAATCGCTGAGTAATCTCATGCGTGGCACCTCGATGTTTAACTTTCTTTGACCTTTCATCATTATACTCATTTTCGCGCTCATTTGCAACCCTTCGCGCGTGTTTTTTTCATTTTACCTGAATTGCAAGAACAAGTTGAACTAGTAAGCCAAATAGGATAGAAAATATCTGATACCGTGCAAAAGCAGTGAAGGCGCTGTTGGATAATTCCCATGTTCAATATGCTATCTTCCACCGTGCAGTCCGGATTTGAACCCTATTGAAAAGCTTTGGTCTAAGATAAAAGCTCTTTTACGTAAATTCAAAGCCAGAACTATTGAGACTCTCCCTCACGCGATTCAATGTGCATTTCAAGCGGTAACTCAAACAGACTGTGTGGGTTGGTTTCGCTCTTGTGGATATATGCTTTAATTTTGAAAACTGCTATAAAAAAAGCTGGCAACATGGAAGGACAGGAATGGACTTCTTTGGCAGCTTGAAAAGCTGCTTATTATCATAAAAGGGTACTTTCGCATCCGAAAGTACCCTTTTGCCAACAGACTGAATGCGGCACAGCTTACGCTATGCCGCATTTTTTATAAAACGAAAATCCGCTTTTCAGCAACTCTGTATGAACGAGCAATTAGCCCAACTCAGCAAAGTACTTGATGGTGCGAACCATCTGGCTGGTGTAGCTGTTCTCGTTGTCGTACCAAGACACGACCTGCACCTGATAGGTGTCCTCATCGATCTTCGTCACCATAGTCTGGGTCGCATCAAACAGAGAGCCATAGGTCATGCCGATGACGTCAGAAGACACGATCAAATCGGTGTTGTAGCCGAAGGAAGCAGAAGAAGCAGCCTTCATCGCCGCGTTGATGGAATCAACAGTCACGTCCTTGCCCTTCACGACAGCCACGAGAATCGTGGTGGAACCGGTCGGAACCGGAACGCGCTGAGCAGAGCCGATGAGCTTGCCGTTCAGCTCGGGGATAACCAGGCCGATAGCCTTGGCAGCGCCAGTGCTGTTCGGAACGATATTCTGAGCGCCGGCGCGCGCGCGACGCAGGTCACCCTTGCGCTGCGGGCCATCCAGAATCATCTGGTCGCCAGTATACGCATGAACAGTGGTCATGATGCCGGAAACGATCGGATAGGTATCGTTCAGAGCCTTTGCCATCGGAGCCAGGCAGTTGGTGGTGCAGGACGCAGCGGAAATAACCTTATCCTCTTTGGTCAGGACATTCTCGTTGACGGAGTAAACGACGGTCGGCAGATCGTTGCCAGCCGGAGCGGAAATAACGACCTTCTTGGCGCCCGCCTCGATATGAGCCATCGCCTTCGCCTTGCTGGTGTAGAAGCCGGTGCATTCAAGCACAACGTCAACATCCAGCTCGCCCCACGGCAATTCGTTTGCCTTCGGCTTCGCGTAGATGGTGATCTCCTTGCCGTTAACGGTGATGGAACCCGGAACCTTCACAGTCTTACCGTCTTCTTCAAAGACCGGCTCCTTGGAGCTCACGGTGTCCTTGTACTTGTAGGAGCCCTGAGCGGTATCATACTTGAGCAGATGAGCCAGCATCTTCGGGCTGGTCAGGTCGTTGATAGCGACAACCTGATAACCCTCGGCGTCAAACATCTGACGGAAAGCCAGACGGCCAATGCGGCCAAAGCCATTGATCGCAACTCTAACCATTGGAAATCTCCTCCTAAAACTTTATCAAGTGTTTCACTTGCGGGATAACCCTTCTATATTGTACTCAAATTCCCGTACTTTTTCAAGGCTTTTCATAAAGAAATGACGAATTTGTGAAACAATTGCTCTTTTCTCGGGTCAAATCCCGCATAATTCCGAAATTACCTTGAAAAACAAAGAGATTCTGCTGTCAGTGCCTTTAAATTTTCAAGATTCCTTATCCGTCTGAATGTACTCGCTGCGGACATACCCTTCGACCACATCTGTTTTTACATGCGCCCATCCGTCTTTGTCAATATCAAGCACAACGAGCTTTTGGTCTTTGTATAGACGCCTGATGACATCGGCAGACATGTTCGGCTCCTTGCGCAGGTTGAGGGTCGAATCCTCATCAATATTGGCAACCTGCGCAACATATGCGTCTTTAGGCAGGTCTTTTTCCGTAACAGGCATGAGCGTAGGACGCGGCGTCGGGCTGGGCGTAGGCGCCGGTGTTGTCATCAGTTCCGTATCGATCGTCGGAAGCGGTGAACGAATCATATCGTAAGTAACAAGCCCCATTCCCGGATAATAAAACGCCAGAATCTGCTCATAGGTCATCCCGTACTGGTTAGCCATCTGTTCTGCCCCGCGCTGGCTCATGCCGACGCCATGGCCAAATCTTCTGGATTCGATCATGAACTCAGAGCCGATATCATAAACCGTAATCAGCTCATTTTGAGATACGTTGATGCTTAGCCCCATCGCCTGTTCTGCCTCCGTAAAGATTGGCAAAATGACAATAACCGGCTCTTTTACTTTTGTATATGCCGAAAAAGCAGGTGTTGCGGTAGGTTCTGCTGTTTCCGGCGCATCCGATGGCGATGGAGTTTGAGACGGTTCCGGATTGGGCGTCTGCCTGAACGTATAGGAACGCGTAGATATTTTAACCGTAAAACGTAGTTCAGTCACCAATCGGGAATCACCGTCGTATTTAGGCGTGATGGCTTCGATATTCTGTATCTCATCAAAGCGAATCAGTTCCGGATCCGCTTCTACGCCCATATCGGCAAGCTGATCCGCCATAGCGGAAACGAGTGCATGATGCAGGGCTGTTCCAACACCGTCCGCACCGGGCTTTTTGCTGATGCTGTAACGCTTAACAATGCTCTTTTTATTCTCAAAGTCATACGGATCATCTCGCATATCCATATAACCGTATGCATCCGGATCAGACGTCGGCCATACATGCTGTCCCAGCTCAGTCTGCCCGCCGTTGCTTGCAGAATAAAAACACTGCGCCAGAGAACCGCGGTAAACGCCGCACATCCCTTCCGTTTCCTTGACTGCCTGTTCAGAGAGAGGACTGTTAGTCGTTCTTCCCCGATATGCCTGATCGTTTGTGGTATCTTCGACATCATAGGCGCCGGAGGCGCCGCTTTTTCTGAGTGCATAGGTGCGCGCGGTGATTGCCTGGGCTTTCAGCGCTTCAAGCGGGAAAGAATCGCCCATTTCAAATGGAACAACGCCCAGAAGATAGTCTTCCACATGAATGGAAAGGATCGGACGGATAACGTCATTGTTTATATCAAGCGACAAATCACCTTCATAAAGTCCGTCGTTTCCGGCAATTGTGATACCTTGCCTTTCATCATCGTTTTGACAGCGGATAAGCTGCATCTTATCCCCCATTACAGAAACGATGCCACCACTATGAAGGACAAGCTGACCATGGCGAAGAACAATCGTCATTTTTGTTCCGTCAGAAAAGACGGTTTTTCCATCGCTTGTCATGTATTCGCCATGTGTCGTCAAACTAATCGTATCCGTAATTTGAAGCCGTCTTAAATAAACACGTATCGTAGATTGAATTTCAGCCGAAGCCTGATTGATAGATCCGGATACCCCCGTTATCATCAGCATTGCACATATCAGGAATAGAAAAAGCCGTCTTTTTTTCATCGTGCATTTTCTCCTTCATACAAAAAGTAAATTACTGAATACAATTGATTATAACAAATTCCTATTCAACGCGCAACCGGAGAGGCATATCTCGGAAATACAATAATCGCCATAAAGAAGTGTAAAAAATCTCATTACATGTTTTAAAGCTATTAAAAAACAGCCGCTCTCCCAAAGAGGAAAGCGGCCATTTCATTTATTACGCTTTTTCAGCCTGATACTCACATGCGAGCTTTACAAAATAGGCAAACAATCTCTGCGCATACACGTCATGATCAGACAAGTATTCTGGATGGAACTGAACCGCGAAAATACGAGGATTCTCCTTCGCGCTTACCGCTTCAATCATGCCGTCATCAGTCTGACCATCGACCTGTAATTCGGGCGCGACCTCTTTGACTGCCTGATGGTGCATGCTGTTCGTCTGCATATCCGCAGTACCGGTAATCTGCTCAAACAGGCTGTCTTTGGCAAAATGCACTGTATGAACAGGCTCACCATAGGGAGGCTGCTGCTGATGCACGCCGGTCGGGATTCCCTTCTGCGATTCGATATCCTGAATCAGCGTCCCACCCATCGCGACATTTAAGACCTGAATGCCGCGGCAGATACCGAAAATAGGCATTTTGCGAGAAATTGCCATCGGAATGATGAGCAATTCAAAAGCATCACGCTGTGCATCCGGTTCGCCGCATGCAGGAAGAGTTTCTTCCCCATATCTGGATGGCAGGATGTCTCCGCCGCCAGCCAACAGCAGACCGTCCAGATGCTCTAAAATCTGCGCAGCAGTCTCCTCGTCGTCGATCTCCGGAAGCAGGACGGGGATGCCGCCTGCTCTCAGAACAGACTGCATATAGTTTTCTCGGACAAAAAGCTGGCGATCCGCAATGTTATGCGAACCGGAAATACCGATAATCGGGCGAATCATGATCGTTACCCCTTTTTGTTTTTGTCTTTGTTTTCTTTATTTTCCTTGTCTTTTTTGCCGAAAGCTTCGTTGTAGTTATTGATGCACTCCACGATGACCTTGTTGGCAACTTCGCGATTTTTCGCTTTGCTGACGACCGTCGTCCTTCCCTCCAGCTCTTTATAGACCGTAAAGAAGTGGCGGATTTCGTCGAGCAGGTGTTCCGGAAGCTGGCTGATATCGAACATATAATTATAGTTCGGATCGCCAAGCGGCACAGCGATGATCTTTTCATCGCGCGCATCGCCGTCATTCATCTCAAACATACCAATCGGGCGGCACTGAACCAGCGTCATCGGCTCGATAGCTTCCGAGCAGAGGACGAGAACATCCAGCGGATCTCCGTCGTCGGCATAGGTGCGCGGAATGAAACCGTAATTAGCGGGATAGTGCGTCGAAGTATACAGAACGCGGTCAAGACGAAGCATGCCCGTCGCCTTATCCAGTTCATATTTGTTTTTGCCGCCGCGCTTGATCTCAATAACAGCCATAAAACGGTCGGGCGTAATCAGTGATGGATCAATATCATGCCAAATATTCATTCATGAACCTCCATTGTCTATTATCATTATTATAACCGAGAACGCAATTCACGATAAATGCGAGCCTGTTCGCTGTCTGATGCGATTTTATCGCCCAGCCAGAATCTTTGAGCTTCAACCGCCTGATAAAACAGCATGCCCAGCCCTTCTACACAAGGTATTCCCAACTGTTTCGCGCATGCAAGCAGCTGAGTTTCCCGCGGATTATACACTGCGTCAAACACAGCTCCACAGCGGGAAACCGTATCTACGGATACCGGCATTGCGTCCACATTTGGATACATGCCGACCGGCGTACAGTTGATTAAAATATCATGTGCACCTGCATAATCGGTCAACAGGCAGGCACGGATACGCTTCCGCCCATCGCTCTGCGTATCCGCCAGCTCATCCACCAGCCGTTCACCTTTTTCCAAAGCCCGGACAGCAAAAGTCACCTTTCCACCGCAGGCAAGAAATTCATATCCTGCAACGCGCGCCGCACCGCCGCCGCCGAGAATGAGGACATCGACACCTTCTGTGGCGATTCCACACTCTCCAATAGCATGAAGCATGCCCAAGCCGTCCGTAATATGCCCGACCATGCGCCCGTTTTGAATATGCACCGTATTGACCGCACCGCAGCCTTTGACTGCGTCGTCCACCTCATCCAGATAAGGAATGACCTTCTCTTTGTAGGGAATCGTCACGTTAAAGCCCGAAAAACAGCTTCTGAATACGTCCATTGCAGATTCAAGCTTCTCTTCCGGTACAGTGACAGGCAGATATACGGCATCCAGTCCCGCCGCCGTAAACAGCGAATTGTGGATATACGGTGACCATGTGTGCGGCAGAGAGCGTCCCAACACAGCATACCGTGCCGTTGACGGCTTCACACGTTCATCCAGCATAAGGGCTCCTGCTTTCTTCTTCGTTCATAGAGAATTGCGAACCGCCTGCGTGCGCAGTGCTTTAAAGCCTTACAGACGCAGGGATGCGCCGCATTCTGCCTCACAGGCTGCAAGGATCCTCTGCATCAGCGGATTTACATCGTCATCAGACAGCGTGCGATCCGGGTTGCGGAAAGTCAGAGAGAACGCTACCGACTTCTTGCCGGGCAGCAGCTGCGTGCCGCGGTAGATATCAAACATTTCTGCCTTTTCAAGAAGCGTGCCGCCCGTATGGCGGATCACATGCAGTACGCTGCCGACCGTCGTTGCCTCGTCCATGACCAGCGCGATATCTCTCGTAACCGCCGGGAACTTCGGCAGCGCGTGGACATGATCCATCTTCTTCTGCATCCGGCAGAGCATTTCCAGATTCACCTCAGCGATAATCGTGCGGCGGGTGATCTCAAAAGCCGCCATTGCATTGGGATGAAGCTCGGCGACCGTCGCAATGCACGCTTCGCCAATCATGATCTTTGCCGCGCGACCCGGATGATGATACGGTTCTGCGCCCGGAACGATTTCGCCATGCAGACCAAACTGCGCCAGCATATCCACCACGATATCGCGGATCAGATAGAAATCTACGTCCTTGCCATACGCGCTGATGCACAGGGACGGCTGCTCATGCGGCAGGTCGCCGGCTTTGCGTTCAGTAACATCGAATACCGGCGCAATTTCATAGAGCATCGCGGTCTCGTTATTGCGGTTCTGGTTCAGCGAGATCGTATTCAGTACGCTGGGAACAAGTGTGCTGCGCATGACGCTCGTATCTTCGCCCAGCGGGTTGGTCAGCTTGAGCTGGTTCATACGCGGATCGTTGGCGTCAAGCCCAAGCTTTTCAACCAGCTTCGGGCTGACGAACGAGAAATTACGGACTTCATACAGTCCCTTCGCGGCAAGGATCCTGCCAATGCGGTCAGAAAGCTGCATATGGATGTTGCGCGTTCCCGTAGATGTCTGACCACGGAGCATCGTGGACTTGATATGCTCATAGCCATAAATGCGCAGGACTTCCTCCGACAGGTCGGCTTCTCCCTCGATATCCTCGCGGAACTCCGGCACGACCGCCGTCAGGACATCGCCCTCCAGCGTCGTCTTAAAGCTCAGCGCATTCAAGATGCGAACCATTTCCTCGCCCGGAATATCCATGCCGACACGCGCATTGATCCGCGCGACAGACGCTACGACCGTCTGCTCCGGCTTCGGATTCAGGTAGCAGTCGTAGACATCCTCGATGACTTCACCTGCGCCCAGCATATTGACCAGCTGGCAGGCGCGATCCGCTGCCTCGCGGCATGTTGCGGCGCAGACGCCGCGCTCATAGCGGCCGGAAGCCTCCGTGCGGAGTCCCAGCGCGCGCGTCGTCAGACGGATATTGGTGCGGTCAAACGCGGCGATCTCAAACATGACCGTCATCGTGCCTTCCGTGATCTCGGATTCTTCGCCGCCCATCACACCGGCAATTCCCGTCGCATTGGTCTGGTCGGCAATCATCAGCATATCCGGCGTCAGATTGCGTTCCTTGCCGTCCAGCGTCGTGATGGTCTCGCCCTCATACGCGCGGCGCACGATGATGTGATTATCCTTCACCTTCGCCAGATCGAACGCGTGCATCGGATGACCCGTTTCCAGCATGACATAGTTCGTGATATCGACGATGTTGTTGATTGCGCGCACACCGGCTGCGTTCAGCGCTTTGCGCATCCACATCGGTGACGGACCGATCTTGACATTGCGGATGATACGAGCGCAGTAACGCGGGCAGAGCGTTGTATCCTGTACGTCGATCTGCACATAATCCGCCATCTTGCCCGGAACCGTTTCAACCTTAATCTCCGGTTTACGGAACTGCGTATTCAGCGTGACCGCCGCTTCGCGGGCAACGCCCCATACGCTCAGGCAGTCCGGACGGTTTGCCAGGATCTCGAAATCGACAATCGTGTCATCCACGCCCAGGATAGAACGGACATCCGTACCCGGCTTGTAATCCTCATGGAAAATGAGCAGACCCTTATCGCCGACCGAAGGATACAGGTAATCCGGTACGCCGATTTCCGGACCGGAGCAGCACATACCGAAGGAATCCACTCCGCGGAGCTTGCCCTTTTTGATCTTCACGCCGCCCGGCAGGACTGCGCCGACTTTGGCGACTGGAACCAGATCGCCCTCATGAACATTCGGCGCGCCGGTCACGATCTGAATCGGCTCTTCTTCGCCGACATCGACCGAGCAGATGACCATATGATCCGAGTTTTCATGCTTGCGAACGGAAAGAATCTTGCCAACGACGACATTCTGCACGGCTTCATTCTGATCCTCAAGACCTTCTACGCCCGTGCCGTGCATGATCATGGCGCTCTCAAATTCTTCCGGGGAAACGGGGATATCCGTATATTGCCGCATCCATTGCATCGGTACTTTCATTGCTTGATTCCTCCAGATTTAGTCTTCGCGGAACTGGGACAGGAAACGGACGTCGCCCTCATACAGAAGACGCATATCCGTAATGCCGTAACGCAGCATGACGATGCGCTCAAGACCCACGCCAAACGCGAAGCCGCGATACTTCTTACTGTCGATGCCGCACATATCCAGAACCTTGGGATTGACCATGCCCGCGCCCAGAACCTCGATCCAGCCCGTCCCCTTGCAGACGCGGCAGCCCTTGCCATGGCAGTTGACGCAGGTCAGATCGACCTCAGCGGACGGCTCAGTAAACGGGAAGAAGCTCGGTCGGAAACGCGTCGTCACATCATCGCCGTAAAGCGCTTTGGCAAACGTATCGAGCGTACCCTTCAGATCCGCCATCGTTACGTCCTCGTCGATGACCAGACCTTCCATCTGATGGAATACCGGAGAATGCGTCGCATCAACTTCATCGGCGCGGTAAACGCGTCCGGGGCAGACGATGCGAATCGGCGGCTTGCGGGAGAGCATCGTGCGTGCCTGAACCGGAGACGTATGTGTGCGCAGAACGATGTTATCCTCGATATAGAACGTATCCTGAGCGTCGCGCGCCGGATGATTCTTCGGAAGGTTGAGCAGCTCAAAGTTGAACAGATCCAGCTCGACTTCCGGTCCTTCCACCACATCAAAGCCCATGCCGGTAAACACTTTCAGGAGCTGATCCTGAACGAGCGAAACAGGATGAACACAGCCGATAGGCGCATGCTCGCGCGGCTCGGTGACGTCGATCGCTTCGCGCTCAAGCTTTTTCTCCTGTTCGAGCTGCTTGATCTTCTTATCCAGCGAATCCATCTGTTCCGTGAGTTTTTCGCGGACGACATTGATCATCTGTCCCGCCTTCGGGCGTTCCTCGGCAGGAAGCTGTCCCATCGAGCGCAGCAGCTGAGTCAGGTCGCCTTTTTTGCCCAGCATTTTCAGACGCAGAGCATCAAGTCCCGCTTTATCGCGGATATTTTCCAGCTGTTCGGATGCTTCTTCCTGAATCTTGCGCAATTGTTCCTGCATATCCATGTCAGTATGTATCCTCCTTTTTTAAAAGAAAAAAACCCCGTCCGCAAAAGGGACGAGGCTGAATTTCCTCGTGATACCACCCAATTTTCTCCTCATGCCCACAAAAGCGTAAGGACTCTGATACGATAACGGGTCGTCCGTCTCCGCCTACTTATCAGCGGAGAAGCTCCTGAGTGAATTTCCCGCGAAAACCTGCGCAAAATCTCAGCCGCGTTTTACGCTCTCTGAAAGTCTTCATTCCTGCGGGCGTTGTTCTCAATCTTCGCCTTTCCGAGTCATTATACCTGATTTGAAGCCCAATATCAAGAGAAAATTATTGCAGATACCCATTTTCTCCGCAATAGCAGAACTCGCCGCAGCCATGATTCTCGCCGCAAGCCCATGTTTCCTCGCTTTCGCACGGGTCTTCGATCTCTTCCATCAGCGAATCCATCACATATTGACCAAAGACCTGTTCGATTTCGTCTTCCTCATGCGCCACAACATATTCAAGCGCGCCATCCGGCGTCAGCTCTTCGCGAACGAGCAGCAAATCATTTCCGTCGTCAAATTCAAGCGTATTCTCATCGCTCATGCTGCTTAGAACAAAATAGGTCTTTCCGCTATATTCAACGGTCGCCAGATAGCGCATCGTCACGGTCTTTCCGCTTCCGTCGCTGACCACGACCCACTCGTTTTCATATTCCGGCAGTTCCATCATCTGGCTTCCTTTCCGGATCAAATGTCCATTTTTCAAAATGAAGATCAGCGCTCTTCCTCGCCCTGAGCAAGATACGCCTCATAAATGCGCGCAATCAACGCTTCATCGTCCAGCGATTGATAGCAGGGATTTCCCACTTCATCAACCGTTTTCTTCATGATGAAGCTCTCATCCTTCGCGATATCGCCGCTATCCTCTTCGCTTACAAGCAGAACGTATTCGTCGCCATGATATGGGATATTCGCGCTCAAAATAAACCGGATAACGTTTCCATCCTCGTCTTCCATTTCAAGAACGCCGTCATCCTCCGGCTCTCCGTCCTCTTCCTCTGCCGACGCCTTCTGCGCCGCCTGTGCATCCAGATAGGATTGCAGGATAACGACCGCCGCGACCATATCCACCTTTTTCTTGCGATTCTCCCGGCTCATGTTTGCCTCAAGCAGCGCATCTTCGGCAAGAACCGTCGTCATCCGCTCATCATAAAAAGAGACGTCCAGCCCCGCTTCCGTCAGCTTTTCGGTAAACTGAGCTACCTTTTCGGTTTGAAAGCCGCGCGTTCCATCCATATTGAGCGGCAGACCGGACAAAATGCGGTTCGTGTCATACTGTTTGGCGATCTCGCAGATATGTCGTACATCCGGACCGTATCCGATCCGCGTATATGTTTCAATCGGCTGCGCGGTAATGCCCAGCGGATCGCTCACCGCAATGCCGATGCGGCGATCCCCGATATCCAGCGCAACAATTCTTTCGTTCATATCAAAGCCTCTTATACATTCTTGGAAAGATAGAACTGAACCAGTTCCTCCAGCAGCTCGTCGCGATCAATGCGGCAGATAAGCGAACGCGCGTTCTGATATCCCGTGATATAGGTCGGATCGCCGCTGATGAGATAACCGACAATCTGCGTGATCGGGTCATACCCTTTTGCAGACAACGCATGATATACGCACAGCAGGATCGTCTGCGCGTCCTGCGGATTGTCGCTGATCGTTTTAAAGTGCTGCGTTCCCATTTCCGAATCAATCATGGTCAATAACCCCTTCCCTTAAACTGCGCTCATCTATTATACACGATTTGGGAACCAGTTTCAACGTTTTCTTATCCGTTCATCATGTTCGCTGTCCGTCGGATGCTCCAAACAATGCTTCTGAGCGTGACGACCAATGGAATAGCCAATACGATTCCCCACAAGCCTAGCAGACTTCCCAGAATAAACACGCTGATGAGCGCGCTCAGCGGCTTAATGGACGTACTCGACGCTGTAAAATACGGCGTAATGAAATTTCCTTCGACCTGTTGAACCAGAACGACGACGATCAGCGAGAGGAGCATTTGGGAGGTTCCCTGGCTCATGGCTGTCAACAGAATGGGGATACTCGCCAAGATCGGACCAATATACGGCAATACCTCAAATATGCCCATGAACAGCGCAAGCAGGAGCGCGTCTTTGATGCCCAGCAGCAACAGCCCCATCATCGTCGCAACAAATACGAACAGGCTGGTTTTAAGCATGCCGGAAAGATAACTTAGGAGCGCGTTTTTGCATCCGGATACCGCAGTCAGGAATGGGCTCCTCCACGAAATTGGAAACATTAACAGCATGTGTTTGGACAAAACATCTCGCTCGCAGAGAAGATAATACGCAATCACAAGCGCAAAAGCCAGCCTGCCCGCCTGCGCAAGAAAGGTCATGCCACCCTGTGCGACAAGGCTTGTTCCCTTTGCTGCAAAGTCGGAGATCACTTCCATGGGCTTTTTCTGCAAGCTGAATTGAATACCCAGATTGGAAATCAGTTCCTGGCTCTTTTGCGCAATGCCGCCAATAGAGGGCGCTGTCCGTCTGAGTATATCGATCGTATGCGAAATCAGATAAGGAACAAACGCCGCAAGGATCACCACTGCTGCGACAACAAAGCTGAGAACCGCAATCGCCGAGGACAGATGGACGCTGCATCCGGCTTTTTCAAGGCGCGAACACATGGGTGCCAGCAGCAGCGTAAAAGCAATCGCAAAAACAAAAATAACCGCAATCTGCGCAAACGCATCCCGTTTTAAATAAATCATCGCAAACGCAAATAAAGCTGTAAGCGCCAAGATGAACGGACGTTTTAAGAAGCCGAGCAAACTCCTGTCCCCTTTCAAAAAGCCGCAGAGCATTCTCACTCTGCGGCATACTTTACCTCGTCCAGCAATCGGCAACCTGTTTTGCCAAGTGCGAGCCATTTTTACTCAGGACTCTTTTCATGCGTTTGCCCTGCGGCGTCATCATCAGTCCGGCGCCAACGGTCAGCCCCAGCAGACCGCCAGCCGCCATGCCCTTCATTGTCGATAAGCGCATGCTTCATTTCCCTCCCTTGTCAATCGCAGCTCACTGCCTATGCAGGCGGGGATGCTCAATTCCAGCGCGTGATGCTCGGAATGCACATATGTGTACGCCCATATCCGGCATCGGCGTTCCCTTCCTGTATAGCCGGGAATCATCTCAACAGCTTGAATCTCCAGCGTCGATTCATCCATTGCGTAATCGGTCACGCGCCCGCACAGCAGCCCCGTCGTATCGCGGACAAACGCGCCGGACGATGCTTCATAAGACCGCACATATCGGCTCGCCTTGCGAATCAAGATAAAGCTGTCGCCAAATGCAGCAATATCATCAGGAAAGACCAGCTTTTTGCCTCGTATGCCGCAGGATACGATGAGCGCGCGAACCTGATTTTGCGCTTCGTTCAAGCTGACACCCTGCATCAAACCGATCTGCCGATGATCGCAGATGACCGGAAAATTACGCAGTACGCTGACGCGGATCAAGCCGTTCACCTCTTTCCCGTGAGCCTGCTTTTATCGTGTCCTCACCCCTGAAAAACATGCTGGCAAAATCTACGGACAAAGCCAGATCGAGCCTGCCGCGCTTTTCCCGCAGTCCACCAATCATACAAAGCAGCACGCGCTTTTATAAACGAAAAAAAGCGACCGAAGCCGCCTTTATCTCAGTTTTTGAAGCGTCTGCTCAAACGCGTCCGGAAGCGGCGCGCAGAACGTCAGGCGCTCTCCTGTTCGAGGATGCGTAAAAGCGAGACTGTATGCGTGAAGCATCAGCCGCGGGACGTGTACAGCGCATTTCAGATTCGGCGCATAAATCTTATCGCCCAGCAGCGGATGACCAACGGACAGCATATGAACGCGGATCTGATGCGTTCTGCCAGTCAAAAGATGCACATCCAGATATGTAGCTCCCTGCAATCTTTCCAGCACATGCCATTTCGTCTTGGAGGGCTTTCCATCCGCAACGACCGCCATTTTCTTTCGGTCAACCGGATGGCGTCCAAGCGGCGCATCGATCAATCCCTCATCTTGGGAAAACGAACCATAGGCGACCGCCCGATAATGCTTCTCCATGGTGCGCTGTTTAAACTGCTCGCTCAATACAGTATGGGCAGCGTCATTCTTCGCAATCAGGATCAATCCGGATGTATCCTTATCCAGCCGATGCACGATGCCAGGGCGCATTTCTCCGCCGATTCCAGATAAATCATGCACATGATACAGCAGTGCATTGACAAGTGTTTTATCTTCATTCCCAGCAGCAGGATGAACGACCATCCCACAGGGCTTGTTGACAAGAACAACGTCTTCATCCTGATAGAGGATATCAATTGGAATATCCTGCGGCACGATGCTGACCGGCTTGACCTCCGGTATGGACAGTGTTAATTTCATGCCGACTTCCGTTTTTCTGGCAGCTTTCGTTTCCGAAACGCCATCGACGAGCAGCGTGCCCTCTTCCATCAGCGCCACGATCCGTGAGCGGGAATAAGACGTTTTCTCACGCAGATAAGCGTCCAGACGCATCCCTGCTTCTTCCTGTCCAACGATCAGGGCGATGGTCTTTTCATCCATGGTGTTCCTCCGGTTTATCCGTTTTAGAATCAAAACAAATCAAAATAAACAATACGGCGACGGATACCGTAATACAGATATCAGCAAAATTAAACACCGGAAAACGAATAAACAGCAGTCTGATATAATCCGTGACTCCGCCCCATATCACCCTGTCCATCAAATTGCCTATTCCGCCGCCAATCAAGCCGGATAATGAAACACAGAACAATCGGGGTTTTGTGGCGCTTCGCGCCAGAAGCACGCATAGTGCAATCATCAGCGCGGTTGAAACCGCAACGATGAGCAGTGTGCCTGAGGACAGGATGCTGAAAGCCGCGCCCGTATTGGTCGTTCGATAAAACTCGACCACCGGCGGAAAGCTCCATATCACATGCCCTTCCGGATAAAGGCGAACAAGCGCTTTTAGCGCCTGATCGACGGCGGCAAGACTGGCAGCCAGCGCAAAATACTTCTTTTCCATGAATCTGTCTTCTCTACAAATTGCTTTCTACGATGCGAACCAGTTCAGCTAAAAAGCGCCCGATAATGGGCAGATTAGCAAGCGCAATGCTCTGCAAGATATACAGCAAGAGCGCTCCCAGCACGGTAAAGCCGATGGAAAAGCCCACGCCTCTAGCCGCGCCGAGCGCCATCTCCCGCATCATGCGTTTCCAGCCATGCTGGCTGCGTTTCCATTCTTCGAGCTGTTTGGAGATATGCCTGAGCTGTTCAAGCGTCGGCTCGTCTGTTTCCATCTTCCTCCATCCCTTCCCATCATTTCTGAAAACTAGGATGGCATAAAACGAGACCATTATCCCGAAAAGAAAAAAAGCAGGGAGCTTTCTCCCCGCCTTACTCTTCCTTACAGGAGCTTCTTGATCTGCTCCATGGAAACCGTCTGCGCGTCGGTGATCTTCTTGAGCGAATCATAATACTCCGCCGTCTGCTTGCGCAGGGAAGCAAGCTGAGCAGTCAGGTCCGCAATCTTGGTCTGCGCATCGGAGCGGATCGCGGCTGCATCCTGATTCGCCTTGTTGATGATTTCTTCCGCACGGGTATCCGCCGCGGTAACGATCTCCTCATAAGCGCCCTTCGCCTTGCTGAGAACCAGCTCAAAGCTCTCGCTGGAATGACGATCTTCCTGAACGGGGCGCACAGGAGCGACCGGCGCTGCCGGAGCCACGGCAGGCTGCGCGGCGGCAGCCGCCTGAGCCTTTGCAAGCTCCGCCTTCGCCTGATTCAGCTCGGCGGTCAGCTGTGCCACCTGCTCCTTGAGCTTGTTGGTCTCCGCTTCGCGGTTCTCCATCTCCTCAAGAATCTCATCCAAGAAGGATTCGACCTCGTTGTTGTCGTATCCGTTTTTAACGACCTTAAATACCTTATTGACAATAGTATCAAGCGTAATAGCCATGGGAAGAAGCTCCTTTCAGCAACCATACTGCAACTTTATTATTCATATCGGAAAAAGGTGACTCCGATACGCTGTTTCTTGGTCAATCCATCAATTTTCTGCAACCGAACGCGCCCTTTTCCGCGCAAAGAGAGCATCGCGCCCTCTGCGACCGACGCGTCCACTCTGTCGCACGGAATATGATTCAGCTTCACCAGTCCGCCACGGATCATCGTACTGGATTCCGTTCTAGATAAACGATACGCGCCTGCGATAACCGCATCAAGCCGCATCGAACTCAGCGTATCATGAAATGCCGTTCCCTTCGGCTCCGGAACAGAAACTTCGCCCTCCACAGCCTTGAAATGCAGAGCTGCTTTTCCTGCGCTCGTCATTCCCTGAAGGATAAAATCCGCGACCTGTTTGACGACAAACAGATAAATATCAGAATCTACTATGATAATATCGCCAATATTGTCCCTTGTCAAGCCCAAAGCCATAAATGACCCGAGCATATCCCGATGAGAGAGCGAACAAAATTTGGACGAATATCGGGAATGCAGAGCGGTCAGCGGAAAATTGCTTTTTTCCACGCTCATATCCTGCGGCATAAAACAGCCGATGACCCGCTCAGCGGAATCATACCCGCCCCACGAAGAAAAACGAACGCCATGCTCATGGGCGATCTTCTCGGCTTCAACCGCCTGAGCCGGATCAAGAAAACGCGTGAAACGCATGATCTCCTTTTCAGAAGCAAACCGCGCCGCAAATTCAAACGTTCTGTTGTTGTCTTCCATATGTACTCAATGAATCAGCGATAGCGCATACGGCTTGCGGCGTATACGTCTTCTTCGATGACCTCAACATTTTCAGGCGCAAGCAGATAGGACAGGTGCGCCACTTTCAGCATACGTCCCTGAAGCGCGAACGCCGCGCCGCTGAGCAGGTCTACTACGCGCCCGCAGTCCTTCGGGTCGATATTCTCCAGATTCAAAAGAACGCTTTCGCCCCGCAGAAGATACTTAATGATCTCGCGGCACTCTTCGATCTGGCGCACGTTGACGATACGCTCGCAGTGCGTATACTGAACCTCCTGCGCGGCGCGCGGATCCATTCGGGAATCATGAATGACATTACTGCGCCGACCGGAAGAACGCGCCGGACGCGGCTCATCCTCGTCCTCTTCTTCGTCCTCTTCCTCTTCAACGGCTCTCCTGCCGGTATTATTCCGTCGAGAGGAAGAAGACGCAGCCTGCTTTTTATTCTTGCTGAACGGATTATTCAGGGAAAAACGGAAAGAAGAGCGCGTTTCCTCTTCTTCATCATCGTCGTAGTCCTCTTCCTGAATCTCGCCGTCCTCAAGCTCGTCTTCATCGCGCTCGTCGCTTTCCTCAGCCGTAAAGCCGAGCTTTTCAGACAGCGTTTTCAAAAAACTCATGAACGTGTTTCCCCCTTGAGATCAAACTGCTCTGCGGCGTAATTTCTCGCGCCGAAGATCGCCGAGCCGATGCGCACATGCGTTGCGCCTTCCTGCGCGGCTAATTCATAATCGCCGGACATCCCCATCGACAGCTCTTCTATATGCGTTCTGCCAATGGCTTCATTCCTCAGTTCTTCAAACAGCTTCCTCATTTGAACGAAATAAGGACGAAGGGCGTCGTCGTTTCCTAAATTAGGCATCACAGCCATCAAACCGCGGATATCCATTCCCGGCAGCTGCGCCGCTTTTCTGGCAAAAGAGAAAAGCTCGTCCACCGCGATCCCGCCTTTCTGCGGTTCATTGCCGATGTTGACCTGGATCAGCACGGGCATAACCACGCCATGCTGCTGCGCGCGGCGGTCTATTTCCTGCGCCAGGCTCTCCCTATCCAGCGACTGAATCATGGCAACCTTGTCTATTATATATTTAACTTTGTTATTTTGCAACTGTCCAATCAGATCAATTTGAAAAGACGCGTCCAAATGCGGAAGTTTTTCGAGAATCTCCTGAACACGGTTCTCTCCCAGATGCGTGATCCCCGCCTCTTTTACCGGATTGACCTGCGGCGCAGCGACCGTTTTGCTGACGGCGATGATCTCCGGCGCGCGTCCCCAGCGCTCAAGTGCTGCCCGGTTGAGCTTTTCGCGGATCGACTGCACCCGTTTCATCAATTCTTCATCCATCGTAAGCCCTCCTTATTAAAAGAGCAGCAGCGTTTTACCGTCTGTCAGCGGAGAACCTTCCAGAATCGGACGTACAAAAGCCGTATTCGCATCCGGATAGGAGATGACCGTCACGCCGACAAAAGTCTGAACGCCGCCGTCCGCAACGACGACGCCGATCGCGTTATCCATCGTATACAGCGCGTTGATCGGCACACTGAAACCGGTTACGAAATCGCCGACCGACGCATTGCATGTCCGGATATTCAGCACAGGCTCAACGCTCTGCGAAATGTGCATCCGCAGGAGCAGGTCGCTTCCGATTCGCGTAAAGGATACGACCTCCGCTGGAATGACATAGTTGTCAAAACCGGTCAACTGCATTTGATACGTTTCGCCGACGACCGGATTCCATTCGCGGTCCTGGCACAGAAACAGCGCATACCATTCGTCCTCGATGACGGTTCTGAATATCGGGTCGCTTCCGCGCGAAATGGTCGATTGTTCCGGCGCCGCGCCGCGGATGACCGCGCGGACATCGCTGGGCGTAAGCGTTCCGAACGTACTCGAATTGACCGAATTCTCGTAACCATCCGTATAGAAGCTGACGATACAATCCTCCGACGCCGTATAAGTCGTCGTCCAGCTCTCGATCTTCTTGAGCTGGTCGTTTTCAACCTTATAGAGTTCGGAAAGCGTCTGGTCATCCGGATATTTCTGCTTCAGATAGTTTTTTCGGACAGTCAGCGCGCTTGTCAGTTGTCTTTCCAAATTGCTCAGGCTGCCGACGCCTCGTCCCTGAACCAATGTCCTGATCTGCTGAGCGAGCCCCGAGATTTCTTCGTTCTCGCTGTCCAGCGCGGCATCCACATAGGAATTGAACACCGTGCTGACATGATAAGACTGTATCTCCTGACGATAGGTCTGCAAGCGATTGATCTCCGTCTGGTTATATCCCGAAGAATAAACTTTGCAGATAACGCCGGAACGGCTGACATGGCTGCCCTCCGCCGCAACGAAATCAATGCTGGTCTTGTTCTCCGTTTCATACAGCCTTTCATTTCGCGCGATAACAACCGTTCCCGAATATGAGTTACCCATCGTTCTCGCCACGGCTCGCGCCGTCGCTGCGTTAGACGTGAACATTCCGCGAAGCTGCCATGCCGCAATCGCAGCGACAGCGACAGCCAACACGATAATCGTCACACGGATGACCCATGGGTTCGTTCGATTCTTTTTCTTTTTTCTTTTCTTGGCGCTCATGCTGTAAAACATTCGCCCCTTTTCAATCTTCGGTCTGCTCTGCCGGCGTATTTTCCATCATCCAGATCGCACATTTCTGACCGCTGAGCGTAACCGCGTAGCGGCCAAGCACGCGGACACCCTGCGTTTTGCGCAAGGTGCTTTCTGCGTGAGAAAGCGCCGCAATAACGATAATGCGTCCTTCCGGTTCAAGGATGCGGCGCGCCTCAAACAGCGCGTTGCGCAGGTCGCTTTCAAGACGTTCCGTTTTTTCCGCTTTGACCGGCAGATACAGAAGCACTGCACTCTGGCTGGAATCCGCCAGATCAGTATATCCGCTGGAGCCTTCATAAGCTCTGACACCGCTGATCTTTCCTTCAATCAGTCGCGCCGTCGAGCGATTCGGGCAGACGCACGTCAATGCGCGCGCACCGGATGCCTTAACCGCCATCGGCAGAGAAGTTTCCGTACAACCCAGTATGGTGGCGTTCTTCGCGCCGCAGCGCGCCAGAAAAGCGGCGACCGTACATACATCCGAGCGAAGCTGTCCTTCCTGCTTCTGGGTGCGCTTACCCATCCGCCAGAGGAAGTACGCCGCTTCCGGACGGCAAAGCACCCACAGTTCAACATCCGGACGTTCGCGATAGGTTCGCATGCCCGTCTGTTCGCAGATCGCCTTTTCCAGCATATCGACGTAGCGCATATTGGCGCTCACCAGATGATCGTCCTGCGCGGTAACAATGCGGAACTTCTTTCCCTGCGTCTCCTCATACGGAAAGCGGTCAAGCCATCCGCCGGTCGCCAGCAGACGACGAACCGCGTCGTTGACGTTCGCCATCGGCTTCATCTGGAACAGCACCTGAAACGTCTGATGCATATACGGAAGGGACGGCTCGCGCACGCTGCGATACAGCGCTGCGCCGTTCAGCATCCGCTCGACTGCGACGCCGCCTTCTTTATGCAGCATCAGCTCGATCGGCTTTTCAAGTCCCTGAATGAATGTGGAAAAATACAGTTTTTTCATGAATACTCCTCAAAACAGACGGTTCTCTCCGCTCTGCGCCGAAAATTATTGACGCATCAAGTTCCTTTGAAAATCAAAAATCGTTCGATAATACGCGTCGCCGTAATTATACATACAGCCCTCGCTGATCATCTGTAACAGCCGCTGGGATGAACACCAGCGAACCGCGCTGACTTCCTCTTTCTGCAAAACAAACGCGCTTTCAGGCATGCTGAGTTTCAGCGCATATATATAACAAAACGAGTTTGAGCGTTTCAGTCGGGCAACAAACTTCATTTCGCCCTCTTTGGCGTCATAGCCCAGTTCTTCCCGCAGTTCGCGCCGAGCCGCCGTAAGCGGCTCCTCCCCGCTGACCGCCGAGCCGCCGGTCACTGCCCAGATGCCGGGCTTCCACTGCACTGTCTGCGAACGGCGCTGGATTAGGAATTCTCCCTTATCGTTGATCGGCCAGATATGGACGCCGATATGATACAGCCCTGCCGGAATACTCTCTCCGCGGACCATGGTCTTTCCAGTCTTTTCTCCGCGAGCATCATATAAATCCCAAATTTCAGCCATCGTTCTTCCCCGATCGCGCTGAAATCAACTCAGCCAGTTCTTGTACGGTCTGCTCGATCCCGCCCTTGCTCGCGTCAAAAACCAGATCCGCTTCCGCTTCATATAAGGGAATGCGCTCGTCATACAGGTCGCGGAGCGTCTGCCCCGGACGGAGCGTAACGCCGCGGGTCGCCAGATTGGAAAGCCGCTTTTCAATCTCCTCATAGGGAAGCCGGATATAGACGACCAGTCCCTGCTGATGCAGATGCTGCATCGCCTTTTTTCCATATACGACGCTGCCGCCGGTCGCGATGACCGTATCCTCGCATTCGATCCCGCAAACGCACGCCTCTTCCATATTCAAAAAGGCATCAATGCCGATCTCGTTGATCATTTCCTGCAATTTTTTGCTCTGCTGAGCCTGAAAAACAATGTCTGTATCCAAAAAGCGCATCCGAAGCGCTTTGGCGAGCAATACGCCGACCGTGCTTTTCCCGCAGCCCGGCATGCCGATCAAAACAATATTCGCCATCGTATCCTTCTCTCTACAAAAAATCCCTGTTTATTTTATCCCGAAAGCGCCTGTTTTTCAAGTAGAAATTCGGTTTTTATGAAAAAACAGGCATATCTGTCCTTTCGTAAAAGTTTTTTTATTAAAGTTGCCGATTTGATATTGCATATTATGCGTAAAAGATGTATAATCATGCACATCAACATGAATTCAGGGAGGATTTTACATATGGATTTGGCAAACTATCAGGCTGAAAAGCCTTTTTCCCAAAAGCACCTGCTGACGCTTCAGGACTGGACGAAGGACGAGATCCTTCAGTCCCTCTCCCTCGCGCTTCAACTTAAAGCCATGCAAAAGAGTGGTCAGAAGCAGACCTGTCTCGACGGCAAAACGCTTGCCATGATCTTTGCAAAATCCTCCACACGGACGCGTGTTTCCTTTGAAGTCGGCGCAAAGCAGCTCGGCGGAAACTCGCTCTTCCTTTCTACGCACGACATTCAGCTCGGTCGCGGCGAACCGATCAGCGATACGGCTCAGGTGCTTTCCCGAATGGTCGATGGCATCATGATCCGTACATTCAAACAGAGCGATCTGGAAGAGCTGGCAAAATACGGCAGCATTCCGATCATCAACGGTCTGACGGATGAATTCCATCCCTGCCAAGTTCTGGCGGATCTGCTGACGATTTATGAAAAGAAGGGAACGCTTGAGGGGCTCAAGCTCGCTTTTGTCGGCGACGGCAACAACATGGCGCATTCTCTGATGATCGGCTGCTCCAAGCTCGGCATCAACGTTTCGATTGCCAGTCCGGACGGATACAAGCCGAATCCCATCTACACAGCGTGGGCAGTCGAAAACGCCGCGTCGAGCGGAAGCAAGGTCACCGTCTGCACCGATCCGCTGGAAGCCTGCAAGGATGCCGATGTGCTTTATACCGACGTATGGGCGAGCATGGGACAGGAAGGCGAAGCGGATGAGCGCAAGAAAGCCTTTGCAGGCTATCAGATCAACGACGACTGCCTGAAAGCTGCGCATGAGGACTGCATCTTCCTCCACTGCCTGCCCGCGCATCGCGGCGAGGAAGTTACCGCCAGCGTCATCGACGGCAGCCACAGCGTCGTCTTTGACGAAGCAGAAAACCGTCTGCACGCGCAGAAAGCCGTCATGGCGCTGCTGATGGGCGGCGGACACGCGTAAAAAAGCTTGACAAACCGTCTGCAAGCGGATATAATGACCTCGACAATTCAAAAGACCGCTGGGGGCGCGCAATGCTGAGATGACCGTAAGGTCTGTCCCTTTGAACCTGTGTAGTTAATCCTACCGTAGGGAAGCGACTAAGCTTGATTCAAAGCCGCGATTCCTTGCCTGATGGATAAGGAACGCGGCTTTTTTGCGGTCAGCGAATTGCGAATACATGAGAAGGGGGATTTTCCATGTTCTCTAAATTTGCTGAGATCTCGTCCGTCACCTGGGGCGTGATCGCCGCGCTGTTCCTCGTCGGTATCGTTCTTTTTGCCATCACCAAGGACAAAAAGCGCTGGACCGCTCGTATGCTCGCTAATGCCGCGCTCTGCATCGCGCTGGCGACTGTCCTTTCCTATGTTCGTCTTTATAAGATGCCGCAGGGCGGTTCCATCACGCTGGCAAGCATGCTGCCGATCTTCCTATTTGCCTACGCTTACGGCGTAGGACCGGGCATGCTTGTCGGCGCGGGCTATGGTCTTGTTCAGTTCCTTCAGGATGCGTATTTCGTCCATCCGGTCGAGCTGATCCTTGACTATCCGCTGGCGTTCGCGATGCTGGGTCTCGCTGGTCTGGCGTCTAACTTCTCCGACAAGTGGGGCATCATTCCGGGCATCGTTCTCGGCACCTTCGGTCGTTTCGTCTGCGCGTTCGTGTCGGGCGTAATCTTCTTCGGCATGTACGCGCCGGAAGGTCAGAACGTTCTGGTATATGCTGCCGTGTACAACGGACTGTACCTCATTCCGGAAGCGATCATCTGCATCGTTCTGGCAATGGTTCCGCAGATCCGTCAGCTGGCAAAGCGCCTTGCACTGCAAGCGTAACGCCGACTGAATCCATTCTCCCTCTGCTTTTGCAGGGGGAGTTTTTTACTTTATAGGAAATTGCGTAAAAAATCGCCCGCGTGAGCAAAGCTTTGATGCGCGGCGGACTTCGGCGGAAGTGAACGCGGGCTCAGCCCGCTTGTTTAACTGATCGGAAATTCTCGCAGGATTCACTTTTCGCCGGTCAATTGTTTGCGACCGCCGGATATGCTATAATGTACTTATATCAAGCATAACTGGAGGAAACAAAGAAATGGCTGGTTCCAATCGCGCTGACAGCAGACGCCAAAGCAGCAAGATTGCTTTTTGCGGAATGATGGCAGCGCTTTCTGTCGCCCTGATGCTCACAGGCGGTCTGATCCCCATCGCAACATATTGTGCGCCCCTGATGAGCGGCATTCTGCTTCTGCCCATCTTTCTCGAATACGGAAAAAAGACAGCGCTGACCGCCTATATCGCGACGTCGCTCATCGTGCTGATCCTCGGCGTTGATAAGGAAGCAGCTTTCTTCTATATCTTTCTGGGCTATTATCCGGTCATCAAATGGAATCTGGATAAGATTAAAAGCAAACCTCTCCGTGTATGCGTCAAGCTGCTCCTCTTCAACATCGCCGTATTCGCCATGTATGCCATACTGGGCTGGCTTTTGCATATGGATGCAATCGTCGCCGAGTTTACGGAAATGGGCATGGGGCTGCTTATCGGTTTCGTCATCCTTCTCGATATCTGCCTGCTCATGTATGACAGGCTCTTGATTCCTCTGACGATCGTCTACACAAAAAAGCTCAGACCCAAACTGCGTTTTCTGCTCAAATAAGCAGGCTGAACCGCTGCCGTCTGCAAAGCATGAGCGTCCTGCGCACGTATAATCAAAAAACTCTCTTTCTCAGCCGCATTTTATGCCGCTCGAAAGAGAGTTTTTTGTTGAGTCGTATTTACTTACCAAGCTGCCGCGCCAGCACACAGAATTGTTCAAGGCTTAATTCTTCCGCACGCGCCTGCAAAACGATGCCCGCCTGTTCAAGGCAAGCCGCTGCCTGCTCACGGCTCAGGGAAAAACTGGAAACCAGATTATTCAGCAGCGTCTTTCTGCGCATCAGGAACGCGCCGCGCACAAGGCGCGTCAATACCATCTCGTCTCCGGCATCAAACCGCGGCTGTTCCAATCGCTCAAGCAGCATGAAACTTGAATCCACTTTGGGCGGCGGGTTAAAGCATGCCGCCGGGACATCCAGCGCGCGAGAAATATCATAATGATACTGCGCCAATACGGCAAGCGGTCCATATCCCTCCTCGCCCGGCACGCTCAGCAGCTTATCCCCGACCTCTTTCTGAATCATGACCGCAATGGATTTCGCCTGCGGCAATTCGCGCATGAGCTTCGTCAACACGTCCGTCGTGATGTAATACGGCAGATTCGCCGCCACACGGAGCGAAGCGCAATCCTCGCCGAACTCGCTGCGAACGAATTCCGACAGGTTTGTGCGCATCACATCGCCGCATACCACGCGCGCGTTTTCATGATGTTCCAGCGTGACATTCAGAATCGGGATGAGCGTTCTGTCGATCTCCAGCGATACGACCTGTTTTGCCCTGTCCGCAAGTGGCTTCGTCAGCGCGCCGAAACCCGGGCCAATTTCCAAAACATAATCCTCTTTCGTCACCAGCGACAGATCGGCAAGCTGATTCAGCAGGTTCTCATCTTCAATAAAATTCTGTCCCAAACTGTGCTTTTGATGAAAAGCGCCATGTTTTTTCGGTTTCAATTACGTTCCTCCCCGCTTCTATCAACCTACGCGTTCCGCGGAATCATCATTCGTTTCACTGATGATATAATGCGGACGATGTTTCACTTCCAGATAAGTCTTTGCCAGATACTGCCCCATGATACCCATGCACAAAAGCTGCACGCCGCCGATAAACAGGATGATACATA
Source organism: uncultured Clostridia bacterium (assembly GCA_934631055.1). GTDB lineage: Bacteria > Bacillota > Clostridia > Christensenellales > Aristaeellaceae > Ventricola. The sequence continues at coordinate 24,966 of CAKTXP010000003.1, forward strand.
CCGTCGATGCCCAGCCCGCAACAGGATCGCCGAAAATCAACCGCCGCACGACGACAAACAGGATCATGAGAAACGCAATAAAGGTCAAAACCAATCCCGACACCGACGCAATGGACAGCGGCGCCTGCGAAAAATTGACGATGCCATCCAGCGAATACTTGAAGAGCTTGAAGAAGCTCCATTTGGTCTCGCCCGCGACGCGCTCCACATTTTTATAAGGCAGCCACTTGGTTTTAAAACCGATCCAGCCGAAGATACCCTTTGAAAAACGATTGTATTCGCACATGGAGACAATGGCGTCCACCATTTCCCGTTTCATCAGCCGGAAATCCCTTGCGCCGTCCACGATATCCGCTTCCGATATCCTGTTAATGAGCTTATAGAACATCCGCGCAAAAAATGAGCGGATAGGCGGTTCCCCGTCGCGCGTAACGCGTCTCGTTGCTACGCTGTCATATTCTCCGGTTTCAAGGATCTCCAGCATTTGAGGAAGAAGCGCAGGCGGATCCTGCATATCCGCGTCCATGACCGCGACATAATCGCCTTTTGCATTACAGAATCCCGCATACATGGCGGCTTCTTTTCCAAAATTTCTGGAGAAAGAGATATATCTGACCCGCTCATCCCGAGCAGCCAGTTCCCTCATGACCTTCAGCGTTCCGTCTTTTGAGCCGTCGTTTACAAACAGCAGCGAGAGCTGGTATTGGGGCAGTCCGCGCGCAACATCACATACGGCATGATAAAAAATCGGAAGGGACTCTTCCTCGTTATAGCATGGAACGATCAACGTTACCGTTTTGTTCATTTCTGAAACCTCTTTCCGGTCACTGCATCCTGTGATGTTCATCTGACTCTATTTTTTCACACTCAACCTAAAAAGTCAAGACCGCGCAGGAATAAACACAGATGTTTCTCCCGAACGGCGCACCTCGCTTATAAGAAGAAAAGCCGACACGCTTTCTGCAATCGCCGTGAAAGCATGTCGGCAGCATAGCTATTTGGGGGGAAAGAAGGATCAGTCGTCCTCTTCTTCCTCTTCCGGCAGATCGCCGTTATGATAAACATCCTGAACGTCGTCCAGATCGTCGAGCATTTCCAGCATCTTCTGAATCTTCTCGACCGTCTCCGGATCGGTGATCTCGTTAGTCGTCTGCGGGATCATCGTCAGCTCAGCGCTGAGGAAGGAATAACCCGCTTTTTCGAGATTATCGCGCACGGTGGAGAAATCAGAAACCGCCGTGGTGATCTCGAAGCTGTCTTCCAGCGCTTCCACATCGGTAGCGCCGGCGTCCAGCGCCGCCATCATGACCTCGTCCTCGTCCATGCCGGGCTTACGCTCGATGACGATCATACCGACATTGTCGAACATATAGGAAACGCAGCCATTCGTGCCCAGAGAGCCGCCATTCTTATCGAAAATGTGGCGGATATCAGAAGCCGTGCGGTTGCGATTGTCCGTGACCGTAGATACAATGACCGCAACGCCGCCCGGCGCATAGCCTTCATACTGGATCTCTTCATAATTGACATTGCCCAGCTCACCCGCAGCCTTCGCAATGGAACGCTTGATGTTTTCGTTAGGCATGTTGTTCGCCTTCGCCTTAGCGATAACATCGCGGAGCTTGCCGTTGACCATCGGATCGCTGCCGCCGTCGCGAACCGCGATTGCGATCTCGCGGCCGATCTTCGTAAAGACTTTGCCGCGCTCTGCGTCAGCCTTGCCCTTTTTATGCTTAATATTCGCCCACTTAGAATGACCAGACATAAATAAAACCTCCCGGTTAATTTCGCTACATTGTTTATTATAGCACGCCGATCACCCGAAAGGCAACAGTTGAAGCTGACTTTTTTCTTCTATTTGTCAGGAACGTTCATCTTTCGCGCTTATATCTCCGCTCAAGCGGCATACAGTTGAAAAGAGGTGATGGCGCATTGAAGCTGATGCTGTGGCTGGTCATTCTGATGCTGGTTTTATATATGCCGGATGTTTCATCTCTTGCCGCGCGCCAAGCGCTGGGAATATGGGGGCTGGATGTCATTCCAAGCCTGTTTCCCTATATGGTCTTATGCAGAATGATTGCGAACCAGCTCAGGCAGACGAACCTCCCTGCTTTTCCGGTCATCGCGATCCTCGGCGTTTTGGGCGGTTCGCCTTCCGGTGCAGCGGCCATTTCGTCCTATGCCCGACAGGGACGGTTTTCCCGTCAACAGCTCTATTCCCTCTGCGCCCTGACCGGAACCATCAGTCCGATGTTCTTTTTAAGTACCATGCGCAGCTGGAATATCTCCCCTTCTGTCTGCCGCTGGCTTTTCATCTCGCATATCGGCGGCGCGCTTCTCGTCTTTTTATGCGTCTGGTCTTTTTTTCCGCAAACAGAACACTCTTCTGTTCCTCCACACAACTTACCGATTGATTCTGAAGCATCGCCCATCGTTCAAAGCGTTTCTTCCGTCCTGAATGTCGGCGGCTGCATCGTTTTCTTCAGCGTAATCGCCGCGTGCTTTTCCGCATCGCTGGCATGGCTTCCGGAGACGATTCGCGCTTCTTTCCACGGACTTCTTGAGGTCGCAGGCGGCGTCCATGCTTTGAGTATGCTCGCTATTTCTGCACAGACGAAAGGGCTGCTGCTCGCTATGGCAACCGGTTTCAGCGGGTTTTCCATCCTCTCTCAGAACGCCATGTTTCTAAAAGACTGCGGCGTGAAATTCTCCCATCTTGTCCTGCTGGCGTTCATCCGCGCCGTCTTTTCGCTCTGTCTGATGGCGCTGTTTTTTAACACAGTGCTTTAGCTCAATGCCTGCCTGAGATGGTCAAGCGCCTGCCTTTCGAGTCGGCTGGCCTGCGCCTGACTGCATTTCAAGATCTCCGCAGTCTCTTTCTGCGTATGATCCCGATAATAGCGAAGGATAATCACGCGTTTTTCCTTTTCAGAAAGGTTGGACAACGCGATTTGAACGTCTAGAGCTTCCAAATCGACCCCGTTTCTGTCCGGCAGGATGTCCACAAGCGGGCGCCCATCTCCTCCCTGTCCATCCAGCGATTGAGGAATGCTGGCGGATTCCAGAATACGAACGATTTCGGCTGGCGGTATTCTGCAATACTCTGCTATTTCTTGAACGCGCGGTTCCCGTCCCAAGTCAATGCTGAGCGTCCGAATCTTACGCATGATCTCCCTGCCGCGTCGAACCGCGCCCGTCGTATCGACCGCGTGATGCAGCGCTTTTCGCATTTCGCCCAAGATCCACGGAACGGCATAGGATAAAAAACCGACTTGTTTTTCAGGGTCATAGTGATAAACTGCGCGCATCAAGCCCAGATATCCCGCTTGGCAGAGATCCTGAACGGATAAAGACGGGCAATAAAAACGTTTGGACAGCGAACGGACAAACGGCAGGTAGGACGCAAGGAACAATTCTGCCGCATGCGGATTTCCCATTTTCGCCTGCTCAAACAGGTTTCTGTCAAATGCGCCGCTGCTCTGCCGCGTCATAGTTCATCACTTTCATTCAGTCTTTTTTTCATGCAGACCAGTGTTCCGCTTCCGACTGCTGAACTGACATGCACTTCGTCCATAAACGACTGCATCAATGCGAATCCCATGCCCGTGCGCTCCTGCTCCGGCTGGGTCGTGAAAAAAGGCTGCATGGCTTGATGGATATCCTCGATTCCTTTGCCGTAATCTTCCACTTCTATATGGACGCAGGTCTCATCAAGCTCCGCCCGCAGGACGACCTTTCCTGCCTCGCCGCCATACGCATGCACGATCGAATTTGTGACCGCTTCACTGACGGCAGTCCGTATTTCCGAAACAACGCTCAGCGTCGGATTAGCCTGTACAAGAAATGCGCTGATGACCATTCGTGCGAAGGATTCATTCTGTGCTGCCGCCAAAAAAGAGAGTTCCATTTGGTTATTCATACGTTTCTTGACCTCCCGATTTGATCGTAATAATCCGATGCAGACCCGCCAGATGGAACAGCCGATCGATCGGCGGATTCAACCCCTGCGCGTATACGCTGCCGCCATGCGCCTTCATCGTCTTATAACGCCCGATAATCATGCCCACGCCGGAGCTGTCCATAAAACGCACGTCTGAAAAATCCAATATCAGTCGGGAGACCGGTCGGCTTTTCAGTTCGTTTTCGATATCTTCTCTCAGATGTTCGCTTGCAAAATGGTCGATCTCGCCATCCAAATATACGGTCAATGTATCCCCATGCCATTCAGATCGAATCAAAAAATCTACCTCCTTCTGTGTTCCTATCCATATTCATAAGTTATGCGTTTCATCGCTCTGCTATGCAAATCGACCCGTATATTTTCGATGCCGTCGGGCAAAAAAAGAGAAAGCATGCCCGATGTTCAGGAGGAATGAAATGATGAGCAAAATGAAAAAAAGATGGATCATCCTTCTATCCGTATTCATCGGGGTCATTCTGGCGGCTTCATTGACCTTCTACTTCGTTTTCGACGTCAAAAACTGGCAGAAACTGGATGCGTCCAAGCTTACCGTTCTGGCGCAGACCTCAACGCTGTATGACGGACAGGAAAACGTCATCACCAAGCTCAAGGGAAGCGAAAACCGAACGCTCGTGACCCTCGACGATATCCCCCTGCATACACGCCAGGCATTCATCGCGGCGGAAGACGTTCGGTTTTATGAACACCGTGGAATTGATGTATACCGTATGTTCGGCGCATTGCGCAGCAATCTGCAAAGCGGTTCCCTCGCGGAAGGCGCAAGCACAATCACCCAGCAGCTTGCCAAGCTCACGCATCTAAGTTCTGAAAAGACCCTGCGGCGTAAGCTGGAGGAGATCTATCTGGCTTTCCAGATCGAACGCGCATACAGCAAAGACGATATCCTGACCATGTACCTGAATACCGTCTATTTCGGGCGCGGCGCATATGGCATTCAAGCCGCCGCGCAGGCGTATTTCGGAATCGACGCCAAAGAACTCAGCGTAACGCAGAGCGCTTGCCTGGCAGCGATCATCAAAGCGCCTTCCGTCTATGCGCCGCACCTCAGTCCGGAAAGCAACCGAAATCGGCGGAATTACATTCTAGGCGTGATGAATGAAAACGGTTTTATTGACGCTTCCGTCATGCAGGAAGCGCAATCTGAAAGCGTCTGGGTCACAGCCCAGCAGGACGAACCGCAGGTATACAGTTGGTACGTCGATGAGATCCTCCGAGAAAGCGCCGAAATCATGGAATTGACTGCCGACGAAATCATCAGCGGCGGTTTCCTCATCTATACCTCGTTTGATCCGCAGCTGCAAGCGATTGCCGACCGCGTATATGAAGATAAGAGCCTGTTTCCTGCCAACGCATCGGATGGAACGCCCATCCAAAGCGCCATGGCAGTCGTCGATACCCATACCGGCGCTGTCCTTGCCATGATAGGCGGGCGCGACTATACCACGCGCCGCGGATTGAACCGTGCAACACAGATGCGCAGGCAGCCCGGTTCCGCGCTCAAACCGCTGGCTGTCTATGGCCCGGCGCTTGAACTGGGTTATACCACTGCATCCGTGCTGCTGGATGAAAAAACGAGTTTCGGCAGCTACACACCCCGCAACGCGGGAGACCGATATTACGGACTTGTGACGATGCGTACCGCCGTTCGCAATTCACTCAATACGACCGCAGTCCGTCTGCTGGAAGAAATCGGCATGGACGCGTCTGTCAATTATCTCCGTAAACTGGGCATCCCTGTTCAGGACAGCGACCGAAACCTCTCCCTCGCGCTGGGCTCCATGACTTATGGCGTAACGCCCGTTGAGCTGGCAGCCGCCTATGTTCCTTACGCAAACGGCGGAACCTTCCATTCGCCGCATTGCGTCAACCGTATCTGTTCCGCCGACGGAACGATTTTATATGAACGCAGCGAACAGGGCGAGCAGGTCATGACCGCGCAGAACGCTTATCTGATGACGTCCCTCCTTCAATCTGTCATCACAAACGGCACGGGAACGCGAATGCTCTCCGCCAACACGCCCCTCGCAGGAAAGACTGGCACAGTCTCCATGACAGGTGGAAACCGAGATATCTGGATGGCAGCATACAATTCGGAGCTATCCGTTGCCGTATGGATGGGATTTGACCAAACAGACGCCAGCCATAAGATTTCCAATGGCATCACCGGAGGCAGAAATACGGCGTCGCTTGCCGCATCCTTCTTTAAGCAGGCGTATGCCGATAAAGAAAAGCCGGAATTCATTCAACCCGATGGTCTGGTATGGCTGACGATAGACAAACGCGCCATTACGAGCCGCGGTTCCGTAATGCTTGCCAGCGATAAGACGCCGAAAGAATACCGGATGAGTGAGATATTCTCCACCGTAAACCGCCCCTATGCGGTTTCAGATATGTGGCAGGCGCCTTCCGCGCCATCCTCCTTCTATGTTGGGCATAATGCAGGCGGCTACCCTGAGCTGCATTTTAAGGCATCGTCCGCAGCGCGGTATCGGATTCAGCGCGACGCTGTGGGTGAATCGGTCATCTTGACCGAGTTAATTGGAAACGCGGGGCAAACGCTCAGTTACCTGGATACTTCCGCGCAGGCAGGCGTTCTTTACACCTACCGCGTCATTCCGATTCACGAAGAGCTGCTCCAGCAGGGCGTATGGTTAGAGGGCGAACAGGTCGTACAGCTGGCGCAGGTGCAGTCCGGCGGCGTTCTATCCGGATTGAGAAGCTTGATTCCCGCGCTTTCGGGGTTGATTCGATAATAAAGCGGGCTGAGCCCGCCTGCATTTCCGCCACAGTCCGTAAAGATTCAAATCTTTACGCACGTGAGCAAGCTTTATGCAATTTCCTATAAGGTAATAAAAATCCGCTCATATCGGCATCATGACTCGATATGAGCGGATAAAACTTTAATATGTTCTTATATAGTCTCAAACCCCTGCGGCTTCGCGAAGCGCCTGCACCTTATCCGTGCGTTCCCACGGCAGATCGATATCTGTGCGTCCGAAATGACCGAACGCCGCGGTCTGGCGGTAAATCGGGCGGCGCAGATCCAGCATTTCAATAATACCCGCCGGACGCAGATCAAACAACTCGCCAACGATGCGCGCAAGCTCCTCGTCGGCGAGCACACCTGTTCCCTGCGTATCGACCAGCAGGGAAACCGGATGCGCAACGCCGATGGCATACGCCAGCTCGATCTCGCAGCGCTTGGCAAGTCCTGCCGCAACGATGTTCTTGGCGATATAGCGCGCGGCATATGCAGCGCTGCGATCCACCTTCGTCGGATCCTTACCGCTGAACGCGCCGCCGCCATGACGGGCATATCCGCCGTATGTATCGACGATGATCTTGCGTCCGGTCAGACCGGAGTCGCCCATCGGACCGCCGATGGTAAAGCGTCCGGTCGGGTTGATGAGAAACCGCGTTTCAGAATCCATCAATTCAGCGGGAATGGACTTGCAAATCACCTTGTCAATGATCGCGGCGGCAAGTTCTTCATGGCTGATCTCCGGCGCATGCTGGGTCGAAACGACGACGGTATCAATGCGGACAGGTTTGTCTCCATCGTATTCAACCGTCACCTGGCTCTTTCCGTCCGGACGGAGCCAGCTCAGTTCGCCGCTCCTGCGGGCCTCGGAAAGCCGACGGGTGATGCGGTGTGCCAGCGCGATCGGCATCGGCATCATCTCCGGAGTCTCATCACAGGCAAAGCCGAACATCATGCCCTGATCGCCTGCGCCGATATCCATATCGCCATGACCGCGGCCCTCCAGCGCATCGTCAACGCCCATCGCGATATCCGGACTCTGACCATGCAGCGCGGTCAGCACGGCGCAGGTGTGACCGTCAAAACCATACTTCGCGCGGTCATAGCCGATCTCGCAGACCACCTGACGCACGATATCATCCACTCGATAATCCGCCGTCGTCGTCACCTCGCCCATGACCATGACAATGCCGGTCGTGGTGCAGGTCTCGCAGGCAACGCGCGCATACGGGTCCTGCGCAAGGATCGTATCCAGCACAGCGTCGCTGATCTGGTCGCAGATCTTATCGGGATGTCCTTCCGTCACCGATTCAGACGTAAACAGTTTTCTCATTTCGTTTTTCTCCTCTTCGTGTTGAGAGCCGCTTTTCATAGGTATCAAACCCGCATGATGCTGGCTGCATCTCTCCATAACAAAAGCCGCCCGATTGCGCAAACCAGGCGGCTCTATTCAACCATACCTCATCTGCCGACATCACTGCCGTAGGATTTAGCACCGGATTCAACCGGTTGCCGGGCTTCACAGGGCCTATTCCCTCCGCCGCTCTCAATAAGGTCGTCTATTCATTTTTACGAAAGCGTAGCTATTATAGCAAAAGCCTTCGTTCCTGTCAAGCCCCCGATGAGCTTACTCTCCGCCGAGCTTATACGCGCAGACAGCGCCCGCCGCAAGCGCAACGACAGAAATCACAACGGTCATCACCGTGACGCCGCTCAGGCTCAGACCCATCAGGATCGCAACGGGAGAAGCCGTTACCAGACCGAGGATTGCGCAGTACGTCGGACCCGGGAAGCACTTGAGCAGCACTTCAATCAGCTTGGCGACTGCAAAAATACCGATGACCACGCCGACGCCAAACGGAATCAGCACGCCGCAGCAGTTCAGGATCGCGCCCATATTGCGCGCGACCAGCGCATCGACCAGACCGCTGACCGAGCCGACGACCGGATTATAATATCCCAGCAGCATCAGCATCATCGAGCCGCTGACGCCCGGAATCACCATCGTTGCCGCCGCGATGACGCCCATCAGGAACAGAATAATAACCTGACCCAAACTCAGTGTGATCGTCGCGTCCGCGCCGTTTCCACCGCCAACCGCCTTCAGTCCAACAACGAGCGCAAACGCCAATACGAAAGCCACTACGCCCGCAATTCCCGTCTTTTCGCCCTTCATCTTGCGGACGATCATCGGAAGACCGCCCAAAATCAAGCCGATAAACGCCATATTGGTCGGCAGCGGGAACGTGCCAAGCAGATAGGTAATGAGCTTCGCCAGCCCCAAAATGCCCGCAACCATGCCCAGCGCATAGGGCCAGAGCGTCTTGATGCAGCGCTTGAAGTCTTTAAACAGTGAATTGATACAGCCGATGATCGTGTCATAGATGCCCATGGAAACCATCATCGTACCGCCGCTGACGCCGGGGATGATGTTCGCCAAACCGATGACTACGCCGCGCAGAATGTCAAAAATCGTCTTCATACATTCTCCCATCCATTTTTATCGGGTCGCAGACCCATATTGGTTGATTATACCATACTCCAGCCTGTTTGGCAAAACATGCTCATCATTTTGCCGCCGGATTTCTTTAAAATTCCGGCTTCTTTTGAAGATAACAGACCGTTCTTTTCCATTTTAGCCGCTGCTGCGCATGCCGTCAAGCCCTCCTGCACCATTTTAACATGCGCTTTACACCCATGCCCAATCCCGCGCAAACCGCCGTCTGCATCATCACCGCGTTGATTTCTCCGCCGACCTGTTCCGGCAGCCACGCCGGACAAAGCATGATATACCCCAGATGCAATGCCAATGACAGAGCAATTGCCGCAATCAGCTCAAGCGCAACGCTTATCCGTCGCGCAGGAGATCGTTCACCTTCATAACGGAACCTTGCTGGCGTTCAGTACACTCGGAAAAGGCACTCGTTTCGTCATCACGCTCGATCATTGACTTTCACCGCATGAACTGTTATACTATCCCCGCTGATATGGGAGGTATGCCATGAAAACCGTACTCGGATCGATTCGTAAAGCGGATACCGACTTTGGTCTGATTCAGCCGGACGACCATATTGCCGTCGGCGTTTCGGGCGGAAAAGACAGCCTGCTTCTGCTCTATGCGCTGTCCATCTATCAGAAGTTTGAAAACAAGGATTTCTCCTTGCAGGCAGTCACGCTCAAAATGGGACTTGAACCTTTCGATGTATCGCCCATCCGTGCGTGGTGCGCGGAACTCGGCGTTCCCTATACCGTCATTGACACGCAGATCGCGCCGATTGTTTTCGATATCCGCAAGGAAACCAACCCCTGTTCGCTTTGCGCCAAAATGCGCCGAGGCGCGCTGATCGATGCCGCGCGGTCGCTTGGATGTAACAAAGTCGCGCTGGGACATCATCGAGAAGACGCCATCGAAACGCTGATGATGTCCATGATCTTTGAGGGGCGGCTGCATACCTTCCATCCCAATACGTTCCTGCCCGGCTCGGATATCACCGTTATCCGACCGATGGTCTATATTCCGGAGAAACACATTATCCACGTCAGTAAATCGCTGAATCTCCCTGTCGTCAAGAATCCATGCCCGATGGACGGGCATTCGCGGCGCGAGGAGATCAAACAACTGATTGCATCCATGTGCAAAACCTATCCGCATCTGAAGGACAATATGCTCTCTGCATTAAAAAACTCGGCACAGTATGGATTGTGGGATGAGAAAAAAGTCGGCGAATAACAAAAATGGACTGACAAGCTTTCAGCTTAACAGCCCATTTTTCTATTCCCGTCTTTCTTACCTCATCGCCGCCAGCATTTCATCCGCACGCTTGCGCACTCTGTCGCGGACGATTCGCTGCGCAAGAACCTGCAAATCCTTTGCATCGATAAGCGAAATCGAGCCGTATGGCGCAAGCAGCGTCCGCTCAATCGCCGTGCGATACGCGCGCATCTTCATGACGGCCGCTTCGCAAAGCCTGCTTTCACTCTCTTCCTGAGCCAGCAGAAACGCGATCTCATCAGCGAACTGCATATACAGCCGCAATACCAGACCGGCAGTATTTTCCACATCGTCAAGGAAAAACTCTCCGCTCTTTACGCCGTCGCGCAGAACCTCTTCCAATACGCTCTGCATGCAGGAGAGTTGGCAGTCCTTCATCTTTTCGCGCATCAGCGCGCCGTCCTGCCGATAAGCGACCTGAATCAGCAGCGTAACAAAACCGGGGTTATCGCTCTGCCACAGCGTCGAAGAGGACAACAGCGCATTGAGCTTCTCGGTCGCCGTCTTTTCTCCCTCGCCGACCGCAATCGCCGCGCTTTGGCATATCTCCTGCGCCCGCTGTTCGCAGATCGCTTCCAAAACGGAAAGCTTGCTGTCAAAGTGATGATAAAAACCGCCCTTCGAAAAGCCTACTTCGTCCAAGATATCCTGAATCGAAGTCTTTTCATACCCCTTTGTATAAAACAGCTTTTCGGCGGCTGCCAGCAGCTCACTGCGGCGTACATCCCCCTTTTTCAAGCCCTTCTCCCCCTTGGTTTGCTTTTGCGTTATTCGCTCGTGTTTGAAGCCGAACCGTCGTTGTATAGGATCTCATCCTGCATGGCGCGGTATGTCGTCGTCCAGAGTTTTTTCTTTTCGATAACATTTCCGTTCGCATCTTTATATACCTTATAGGTATCAACGACATAGCCCGTGCGTTTCTTGCGCCCCTGTTTTCTCGTGCCGACCGGCAGAGATTTATCCAGCGTATAGACTACGGCGTCGTCCGGCTTGATCGTCTTGATGACCTCGGATTCAAGGTCGATGCTCTGCCCATCCGGCAGGAGCTTTCCATATACCTGCACGGTTACCTGCTGGTTTTCATACCATGCGACGATAAATACCGGATAATCTGTATTGTTTCTAAAGACGAAATCCAAAGACGGCCAGTTGACCGTCGCATCCTCGCCTTTATTGACGTAAGAAGACGGCCAGCTGTGCGCGCTGCGCTTGACGATCTCCAAATCAGCGCGCACGACCGCGTTAAACAGCGTAGACGATGTCTGGCAGACGCCGCCGCCCGTATCGTCAACCAGCATGCCGCCCGCAATTGCGCCCGCTTCGCGATAACCTTTTTCGCCGGTGCGCTGTCCCGTGCTGTTGTTGAAGGACATCGTTTCGCCCGGCTTGACCATTTTACCGTTCAGCGCCGCGGCCGATATCTCGATATTCGTATTGCGGTCTTTGTCCTTCGTCGTATTGGTCGTAAAGGACGAAACCAAACCGAACTGACCAACAAGCTGGCTTTGGGTGACCTTTGGCTCTACGCTCTCTCCCTGCGGAGTGATAACGCGGTCATACGCTCCTGCGTCAAGCGCGGCGAGGATATCTTCCTGAAGCTGGGTCCGATTGATCCGGTATCCCGATTTCGCATCGGAAAACGTGAACGTTCTGCTCTGAACGTCAAACGCAGAAAGCGCCGCGTCCGTCGCGTCATATTCAAGGCTGTCCGCAATGATATCGACAAGCCGGTCGATTGCCGAGCGATCATAGGTAAATCCCGTCGTAAACGACACGCCATTCTGTTCGGCATTGCGAATGGCGGAAAGCCGCTCTTCCAGCGTACCATACCGTCCGACATTGTATGCGCTGTCAAGGATCATCTGCGCGTCGAACGTCATCGGCACTTCGTCGGATGTAATGCGCCATTTCCTGTCTCCGGATTGCACGACGAGCGAAAAAGCGCCGGAAGTCTCCTGCTGACGGCTGGAAAAAAGCGACGCCGCTTCTTCCCGCGTCATGCCGCCCAAGTCGATTCCGTCAACCGTTACGCCCGAATAATAGGTATCCTGCACGGCAGTTTGAGTGATGGCGGCATACGAACGATATGCCGCCATTCTTTCCTGATAAATTTTTGCCCCGAAGACCCACAGGGCAGCGCACCCCGCGATAACCAATAACGTCCAAAACGGGAAGAGTTTCCTTTCCTCTTTTGTGCGCGCCTTGCGGCGGTTCAAAGCCATTGGATTTACCCTTTCTTTCACAGCAAGGAAATCAATCAGTCATGCTGCTGTTTCCCCGCGTCGATCGCGGCAAACAGCTCTTTTTCGTTCATGCGGTAGGACAGAATATGCAGGCTGTCAGACAGATGCACATTGTTGACCGCAACGCCCTCCGGCAGATTGAGATCGACCGGCGCAAAATTCCAGATTGCGCGTACGCCGCCCTTGACCAGCAGATCACAGGTCGCCTGCGCATGCGAAGACGGAACCGCCAGCACGGCGATATCCACCTGATGCGTAGAGAGCCACGCATCCAGCTTGTCCATCGGCTGCACGAGGATGCCATGTACGTCGATGCCGACGAGCGCAGGCGACACATCAAACATCGCCTGTACATTGAAGCCCTCTTTCTCAAAGCCAGCGTAATTCGCCACCGCACGACCGATATTGCCCGCGCCGATGATGATGACATGATACTGGTGATTCAAGCCGAGAATCTCGCCGATACGTTCCTTCAGATTGGATACATGGTAACCGTATCCCTGCTGGCCAAAACCGCCGAAACAGTTGATATCCTGACGGATCTGAGACGCCGTCAGATTCATTCGTTCGCCCAGTTCCTGCGAGGAAATGCGCACGACGCCTGCCTTCTCCAATTCCCGCAGATGGCGGTAATACATGGGCAGCCTGCGCACAACCGCGTCAGAAACCCTTGATTTGTAAGCCATGAGTACTTCACTCCTTGATAACAATAAAGCAAATTCATCTACGATTTAGTATAGCAGTATTGTCCGCGCTATGCAAGGGGAAGTTTTATCTTCTAACGTTTTTCGTGTTTATTGAACAAACCCGCTGCAAAAAGCAAATGCGCTCACTGCCTCTTATGTGATTGTCAATTATCAAATTCGCGTTTCAGGCTTCTGGTAAACAACTGGTTCATCTGCTCTTTGGGCTGTGCGCCGTCATACAATACTGCATAAACTGCCCTGCATATCGGCAGATCCACATCGTAGCGATCCGCCAGCAGGCAAAGCGCCTTAACCGTATCATATCCCTCAGCGAGTTCGGTATACGCCTCTCCGCGCACAAACATCTCTCCAAAACGGCGGTTATGGCTGTACGGAGAAAAGACTGTCGCTTCATAGTCGCCCAAATGGCAGAGTCCGTACGCCGAAAAACCGTTTCCGCCCATCGCTTCGATCAAGCGGGAGACTTCGCGCGTTCCCCGGCTCATCAGCGCGCCCTTGAGCGACGAGAGCCCCATGCCGTCGAGCATGCCTGCCGCGATGCCGATGACGTTTTTGGCGGCGGCTCCGACTTCGTTGCCGATCAGATCCGTTCCATAATAGAACCGGATCAATCCGCCGGACAGGCAGGTGACCAGCTTTTCTTTGACCGCTTCGCTGCCCGAATCAATGACCATGCAGTTCGGTACGCCCGCCAAAAACTCCTGAACATGCCCCGGACCCAGCCAGACCGCAACGTCGTTCGCCCTGCCGACCGCATCCTCGGCAATCTCAGATAAACGGCGGAGCGAGCTGACTTCAATTCCTTTCATGCAAAGCACGAACGTCTTGCCCTGCGCGCCTGCCGCCGCGATCTTCTGCATCAAGTCGGGCAGATTCTGCGAGCGGATGGATATGCAGATCAGTTCGCTTTTGAGCGCTTCTTCAAGGCTGCATGTCAGATTGACGTCGTCTTCCAGCGTCACCAGACCATTCGAGCGCGTTTCAAAGAACTGCCGCATGTGTTTGGAGCCTTCGCGCCCATAGAGCGTGACCTCATGCCCGATCTTGCGCAGATACCACGCGATAAACGATCCCCAGCGTCCGCATCCGATGACCGATGCCTTCATATTTTCATCCTTTCCAAATCGTGAAACGCCGCACATCTGCGCTCTGTAAATCCTTCTGCAAACAGTCTTTCAGGTGTGTCCGCAGAAAGAATTACTATCGTCTCGTCAGCGCTAAAACCGTCGTCATGCCGATTTCAGCGATTAAAGCTGCGCATGCGGTCGCGTTCACGCTTTCTATCCGACATTTGGTTCGTTCGATTCGACGCAGTTCTTCCCTTGAGCGGCGTAAGCAGCGTCAAGTCGATATTGCTCTGTGTCAGCTCAACATTCTGCACACGGACACGCACCGGCTGACCGAGCGAGAAGACCGTTCCTGTGCGTTCGCCGCGCAGAACCATGCGCCGCTCGTCAAAACCAAACCAGTCTTCCAGCGTGCGGACCGGTATAAAGCCCTCCGCGCCGTTGGACAGCGTGATATACATGCCGTATTCGCTGACGCCGTTGATCGTTCCATCGTAATCCTCGCCGACATGATGCGCCATCAAGCGCGCCATCATCAGCTTATCCGCCGCGCGTTCCGCGTCGATAGCGGCGCGTTCACGCTCACTGGAACGGACTGCTGCGTCTGCCAGCGTTTCGCCGGTCATCGGGATCGGCTTTCCCGTCAGCTTCGCCGTGATGGCACGGCTGACGATCAGATCCGGATAGCGTCGGATCGGCGACGTGAAGTGGCAGTAATCCGCCATCGCCAAACCGTAATGACCAAGCGGATTGACGTCGTAGCGCGCCTTCTGCATGCTTCTGAGCGCCAAAGCCGTAATGACCGAATATTCCGGACGGTCGTGCGTTTTCTCCAGAATCGCGCGGATATCGCCCGGCGCCGCGTCATGCCGGATGTTCTTTGCGCTTACGCCAATCGCATCCAGAAAATCCGCGAACATCGCCAGCTTTTCCGTGTCCGGTTTCTCATGCACACGGTACAGAAGCGGCACGCGATTCTCCCGCGCAAAGCGGGCAACGCACTCGTTCGCCGCCAGCATGAAGTCTTCGATCATCATTTCCGCTTCACCGCGTTCGCGCGTGATGATCTCGACCGGCTCGCCGTTTTCGTCCAGCACAAAATTCGGCTCTTCGATTTCAAAATCAATGCAGCCCTTCGCCTGTCTGCGCGCGCGAAGTTTTCCTGCAAGCGTGCGCATGGCGCGAAGCGTATCCGCCAGCGGAGCCATTGCGGCAGTCTGCTGTTCGCTGCCCGCAAACAGCGCGTTAACGTCGTCATAGACAAGGCGCGCTTTGCTGCGCGTGATCGTGCGCGCAAGCCGCTCGCCCACAACGCGCCCTGCATCGTCGATCTCCATCAGCGCCGTCAGCGTGAATTTATCCTCGTTGGGGCGCAGAGAACAGACGCCGTTGCAAAGCTGTTCCGGCAGCATCGGCAAAACGCGTCCCGGCAGATAGACGCTCGTTCCGCGCGCAAACGCTTCGCAATCCAGCGCCGTTCCCGGCTGAACATAATGCCCGACATCCGCAATATGGACGCCAAGCATCACGTTGCCGTTTTCAAGCGGTTCAAGGCTGACAGAGTCGTCAAAGTCCTTCGCGTCGCGCCCGTCGATCGTGAAAGACAGCAGATAGCGCATATCCTCACGCGTCGGATCGTCCGCCAAATCGGCTGGCTTGCACCGGTCAGCATCGGCAAGCACTTCGTCGTCAAACTTCGTGCGCAGACGCATGCTCATCACCAGAGCATCCAGCGCGCAGGTCGCCTGCTGGAAGCTGCCGATACGTTCCTCAACGCTGACGCACAGACCGCCCTCGTCTTCCCAGCGGGCAACGTGGGTGCGGACAATCTCTCCGTCCTCAGCTTCAGCATTCATGTCAGCTACGGCAATTTCGGCAGGCAGACGGCGTTCAAGAGGCTGAATGACGCGCGCGCCGTCATGCACACGCAGTACGCCCATGATATACTCATGAGCATGCGTCAGCACTTTCGCGACAACCACATGGTCGCGTCCAATGCGCTCCGCCAGAACCGTATCTCCAAAAAGCGCGCCGCGTGCGTTTTCCTTTGCGCAGGCAAACGCCGTGCCATCCTCCGCTTCCATGCGGATCACGCCGCGCGACATGCCGCGAACGGTCAGCTGAACAGTCTGTTCTTTCTGTGTGCGCATTTCGCGAACAGGCGCCGCGGGGCGCTTTCCCGGCTTTTCTGTTCGCATGCCGGGCTTATGATAAGTATTGCGTGTATCGCTTTTCATATTTTCCTCTCCTGCTTTTAACTGCCGTACATATGATTATACTGCCAAAGCCTGTTTATTTCAAAAAACTTAAAAAAGCGGGCTGAGCCCGCCCGCATTTCCGCCACAGCCCGTAAAGATTCAACGCTCTACGCACGCGAGCAAGCTTTATGCAATTTCCTATAAGGTAAAAAAGAGGCTAAAGCATCTGCTTCAGCCTCTTTCGCTTTCACTTAGCCGATCATCGCAACGATGAGCGCGCAAATGATAAACACACC
>CAKTXP010000004.1 GCA_934631055.1 uncultured Clostridia bacterium
CGATAGCCTGTAAGTTCGAGATGAGCCACTTGCCCGCCGTGCGAACCAGCGTCACGCGGTAGCGCGTCGTCGTCCATTCCGGCGGAGAAAGCCGCTCCTCGCCGCCCTCGGCAAGCGCCGTCTCGCGCCTGGATGAGCGGATCGTTCCGTCGATGGCTGGAATGCTCTCGATGACCTCCGCCCGCGCAACGTTTTCCCAGGGCCACGACCAGACGGAGACCATCTTCACCCGATGGTCGTAACCGCGTATCTCATAGTCCTTATAGGGCGACGTATCGCTCAGACCGACCTGCAAGACCGGATCCTGCGCCAGAAACTCGGCTTTGAAATAGCTCGTCAGCTCGCTCTCGTCCCCGCCCATGAGGACGACGCCCGCCCGCGCGTTCAAGCCATCGTCGATCAGCACCCAGATATTCGCCGTGTTCATCGCCAGATAAAACGAAATGACCAGCAGCGCGCAGACGACCGTGATGAGCAGCATCCGCGATGCGATAAAGTCAAGCAGTCGTTTGAGTATCCGCATGGCGGAACCTCCTTGTCCGTGTTTCGATCAGAAAATAGCGTCCACAAACGCGCTCGCGTCGAACGCCTGCAAGTCCTCGATGCCCTCGCCTACGCCGATGTAAAGCACCGGCAGCTTCAGCTCGTCCATGATCGCCACTGCGATGCCGCCCTTGGCGGTTCCGTCCAGCTTGGTCAGCACGATGCCGGTCACATCCGTCACCTCGGAGAACTCCTTCGCCTGCTGCAAGCCGTTCTGACCGGTCGTCGCGTCGATGACCAGCAGCGTGCGCACTTCGGCTTCCTCATATTCGCGGGTGATGACGCGGAAGATCTTGTTCAGCTCGTCCATCAGGTTTTTCTTGTTGTGCAGACGGCCTGCGGTATCGACAATAAGCAGATCCGCTTCGCTCGCGCGCGCCTTTTTGATGCCGTCAAAGACGACCGCCGCAGGGTCTGCGCCCTCAGCATGGCGGACGATCGGCACCTGCGCGCGCTCCGCCCAGATCTGCAGCTGGTCGCCCGCCGCCGCGCGGAAGGTATCCGCCGCCGCGAGGACGACGCTGTGCCGCGCGTCCTTAAAGCGCATCGCCAGTTTGCCGATGGTCGTCGTCTTGCCCACGCCGTTGACGCCGACAACCAGCATCACCATCGGCCACTTGAGCGGCTTGCGCGGCATGGTCATAATCTCTTTGAGGATATCCTTGAGGATCTCGCGCGCTTTCTTCGCGTCGGTGATTTTCTGCTCCTCAACGCGTTTTTTCAGCTCCTGAATGACCTTATCGCTGGTGCGCACGCCCATGTCGCTCATAATGAGGATATCCACGAGATCTTCATAAAAATCGTCGTCGATTTCTTCCGTCGCTTCGATCAGCTCATCCACGCGTCCGGAGAAACTGCCGCGCGTCTTGGAAAGCCCTTCCCACAGGCGGGAAAACAGACCTTTCTTTTTCTCCTCGTGAACGGGCGGCTCTTCCTTCTTCTCCTCGACGACCGGCTTTTCTTCGATGACCGGTTTGATTTCTTCAACCGGCTTCTCTTCCTCTGCGGCCGTCTGCTCCTGTATGATTGCCTGCTCTTCCTCGACCGGCTCTTCTTTTTGAGCCGGCATAGGCTTTACGGCAGGCTGCTCCTCCTCGACAGACTGGTTTTCTTCGTTCTTTACCTCTTCCTGCTCTTTGGCTTTCTTCTTGCCAAAGCCGAAGAAGCCGCCCTTCTCCGCCTTTTCCTCATCTTTTTTCTTTCCAAATCCGAAAAGTCCCATATGCTTAACTCCTTACCCGTACTTACCGCAAACACATTTTTAAACTGTTCAACACAAATCATCCGCAGCTCGATTGCTTTGCAATCGAGCTTATGGGAAGTGCAGGAACCTCAGGTTCCTGCCGGGGCTTGGTACAGCGCCCCAAACGTTCCCCCGTCACTCCATCGCGTCCGCGCCGACATCCTTCAACTCGACGCTGAGCATCTTCGATACGCCCTTCTCTTCCATCGCTACGCCGTACAAGCCGTCGCAGCGCTCCATCGTGCCTTTTCTGTGCGTGACGACGACAAACTGCGTGTCCTTGGAGAAATCGCGCAGATAGTCGGCGAACGTCGAGATGTTGCCGTCGTCCAGCGCCGCCTCGATCTCGTCCAGGAAGCAGAACGGCGTCGGCTTGAGCCGCAGCATCGCGAACAAAATCGCGATAGCCGTCAGCGCGCGTTCGCCGCCGGAGAGCAGCGATAGCATCTGCAATTTCTTTCCCGGCGGCTGAGCGACGATCTCAATGCCGCAGCCCAGCACGTTGTTTTCGTCCGTCAGCCGCAGTTCGGCATGTCCGCCGCCGAAGAGCTTGGTAAACGTTTCGCTCAGATATTCCTGAAGCATGTGGAAGCTGTCAATGAACTGGCGCTCCATCTGCTTTTGCAGCGAATCAATGATGTTCAGCAGATCGTTCTGCGCGTTGACCAGATCGTCCCTCTGACGGGCAAGGTCGTCGTAGCGTTCGCGGCAGGCGCGGTAATCCTCCACCGCCGTGACGTTCACCGGGCCCATCTCGCGGATCTCCTTGCGGATATCGCCTGTCCGCTTGTCGCTCTGCGCCATATCAAACGGCTCGGTCATATATTCCTTCGCGCCCGCATAGGTCAGCTCATAATCGTCCCAGATGCGCTGCTGCATCTGTTCCAATTCGCTCTGCGTGCGTCCGAGGATAAGTTCCGCCTTGTGGCATTTGTCCGTGTCCATCGCCAGCGTCTCGCGCAGGCTGTCGATCTCCTGCGTCATCTGGCGGATGCGCTCCTGTCCCTCGTTGCGCGCCGCTTGACGCGCCGCCAAATCCTTCTGCGCGGCTTCCAGCTTTTCGGCGCAGGTCTGCTGTGCAGCGCTGTTTTTCGCGAGCATCTGCGTGCTTTGCTGATGCTGCAAGGTCAGCGCTTCGCGCTTTTCATGCGCCTGCCCGATTTGCGCGCCCAGGTTGTCCTGTTCGCGGCGGATGCGCAAGCCCTCCTGCTCGAAGGCGTTTGCGTCGCGCTCACATGTCGCCAGCAGGACGCGCAGGTTCTGCGTCTCCTCGCGCAAAGCGTCAAGCGCTTCCCGCTTTTCATACAGCTCGTCGCTCAGCGCGGCGGTCTGCCTGTTCATTTCCTCGTTGGTCTTCTGCTCGCCCGCCTGCGTGTCTCGCGCGCCCGCAAGCTGGCTGTCGATCTGCGCAAGGTTCTGCTCAATCTGCTTTTGCAGCAGATCGCATCGATCCTGCTGGGCGCGGTGTTCTTCCCGCTGGGCGCTCAGCGTGCGCACGCGCTCCTGTGCGACGGATACGTCGATCTGCGCCTGCCGGATATCCTCAAACGACTGCGCGTGGCGCTGCTTGATCTGCTGGCGGATGCCTTCGCCTTTCTCGATGCGCTTTCCGTATTCCGCGATCTTTTCATCCAACTGTCCGAGCATCTGTTCGTGTTCCTTGATCTCGCGCTCGCGGGAGAGCAGGCTCGTCATGCGGGACGCGCTTGAGCCGCCCGTCATCGAGCCGCCGGAGTGCATGACGTCGCCCTCCAGCGTCACGAGGCGGAAAGCCTGCCGGCCGCGGCGCATGATTTCGATACCGTAATCGAGATTCTCCGCGACGACCGTTCTGCCCAGCAGGTTCTCGACGATGCCGCGGTACTGCGGGTCATAATCCACCAGCTCGCTGGCGACGCCGACGCATCCCGGCATAGAGAGAACCTGCCGCTCCTGCTGGCTGAGCGTCCTGCCCGAAATGGTACTCATCGGCAGGAAGGTCGCCCGTCCAAGCTTATTCTGCCGCAGATAGGCGATCATATCGCGGGCAATGTATTCGTCCGTCGTCACAACGTTTTGCAGTGCGCCGCCCAATACGGCTTCCATCGCGCGTTCCAGATGCTTGGAAACGTGCATCAGCGACGCCACGACGCCGCGCACGCCATCGTTCCCGCGCGCATGCAGAAGCACCTGCTTGACCGCCTGCTGATAACCGGCGTAGTCGCGCTCCATCTCCTGCAAGACGCGCAGACGGCTTGCGGTCGCCTGCTTCTGACCGTTCGCGTCGCTGAGCGCCTGCGTCAGCGCGGCAATGCGCCGGGCGGTCTCCTGCGATTCCGCTTCGATCTTCTGCTCGGCGTCGCGCTTCTGCGCTTCCGCGTCCTGCGCCTGCATCAGCTCTTCGTTCGCCTGCGCGATCTGCTCGTCCATGCGCAGAGCGGTCTGTTCCAGTTCGTCGTGCTGTGCCTGCGCTTCTTCTCCGCGGCGTTCCAACTCCCTGCGCATCGTCGAAAGGCGCGCTTCGCTCGTTCGCACGTCGCTCAGGCGATTCATCGCGTCGATGATGGCGCTCTTGTGGCTCTCCAGCCGCTCTTCGGCTTCGCGCGCGGCTTCCTGCGCGGCGGTCTGGGCTTCCTCCTTCTGGGCAAGCTCTCGCTGAACGTCGATGATCTTCCTGCGGTTGGCGTAGGCTTCCCGGTCGTTCTTGCGGATCTCATCGCCCAGCGCCGCGCTTCTGGCTTTTTTGACGTCCTCATCCTGATTAAGCGCAAGGACGTCCTTTTCCATGCGGGCGATTTCTGCACGGAGCATGGCAAGTTCGCCTTCCCGTGCTTCGGTTTCCCGCGTCAGTTCAAGCACGGCGTCATGCGCCGCGGTTACGTCGTTTTCAAGCGTCTGCGTCTGCGCGTTCGCCTGTTCGCGGGCGGCGCTCAACTCCTCCGTGCGCTTTTCCTCATTGGCAATGGCTTCGCGAAGACCGGTCAAAAGCTGCTGTGCTTCTTCGATGCGTTCCTTTGCCCTATCGCTGCGCAGGACGAACGCTGAGCATTCCAGCACGCGCAGCTCGTCCCGCAGGGACAGATAGCGCCGCGCCGTTTCGCTCGCCTTTTCCAGCGGTTCGAGCTGCGTCTCCAATTCGGTGATGATGTCTTCCACGCGGGCAAGGTTGTCGCGCATGTTGGAAAGCCGTTTTTCGCTCTCCTCCTTGCGCGTGCGGTATTTGACGATGCCTGCCGCCTCTTCAAAGATGCCGCGCCTGTCCTCGCTCTTCTGCGAGAGGATTTCGTCGATGCGTCCCTGCCCGATGATGGAATAGCCTTCCTTGCCGATGCCCGTATCGCGGAACAGCTCGACGATATCCTTCAGCCGGCAGGCGGATTTATTGATATAGTATTCGCCTTCGCCCGTGCGGTAAACACGGCGCGTGACCATCACTTCGGTATAATCCACCGGCAGAGCGTGATCCTCATTGTCAAAGACGAGGGACACCTCGCAGTAGCCCATGCGCTTGCGCTTCTGGGTGCCGCCGAATATGACGTCCTCCATCTTGCCGCCGCGCAGGGCTTTGGCGCTCTGTTCTCCAAGCACCCAGCGCACCGCGTCGGACAGGTTGGATTTGCCGCTACCGTTGGGGCCGACGATGCCCGTGATGCCTTCGTTAAAGACGACCACCGTGCGTTCCGCAAACGACTTGAAGCCGTAGATCTCCAGTTTCTTTAGCCGCACCTGCGCGACTCCTTTCCCTTATCCCCTTTGCGGGGCGTTTTTTCCTCAGTCTGCGCCTTGCAGCATGCGCATCGCCATCTGAGCGGCAGCTTCCTCGGCGCGCTGCTTTCTGACGCCCGTACCCGTTCCCAGCTCGCTGCCGTCCGCGCGGAGAACGCGGGCGGTAAAAACGCGCGCATGCGGCGGTCCGTCCTGACCGATGATCTCATACGTCGGCGTTTCTTCGCCGAGCGCCTGCAAGTATTCCTGCAAGGCGCTCTTGGCGTCGCGGTCGCCCTTTTCGCTGGTCTCATAGCCGTCCATCGCCAGATCGACCAGCCGAGCCGCTTCATCCATGCCCGCGTCCAGATAGACGGCGGCGATGACCGCTTCCATCGTGTCGGCGAGGATGGACGGGTTCTCGCGCCCGCCGACGACCTCTTCTCCGCGGTCGAGCTTCAGATAGCTGCCCAGCCCCAGCCGGGTCGCGGCTTTCGCCAGATTTGCTTCGCAGACCAGCGCCGCGCGCTTGCGGGTCAGCTGTCCCTCGCGGAGCTTGGGATATTTATGATAGATCACGCGGCTGACGCAGATTTCCAAGACCGCGTCGCCAAGGAATTCCAGCCGCTGATTGTCCTGACATTTATGTTGGAGCGCATAGGACGGATGGGTCATCGCCAGATCGAGCAGCTCGATATCCTTAAATTTATGCCCGATCGTCCGTTCAAGGGTTTGATAATTCATATGAACCTCACTCGTTTTTCGCCCGTCCATTTCGCTTCGCGCGGCTGTCCGCGCGAAATGAAATACACGGGAAGGGCGCGCCGCTTTCGAAATTATCGAAAAAAACGGCGCGCCGAACATCCTTACATCTTCTCTTCGATATACTTGACCATGTCCTCGACGGTCTTGACCTTTTCGATGGCGTCGTCCTCAACTTCGATGTTGAATTCGCTTTCCACGTCCATCACCAGCATCATCACCGACGCGCTGTCCGCCTTGAGGTCTTCCTTCAGGCGGCTTTCCGGCTTCACTTCGTCCTCGCTGACGCCGAGCTGCTCGGCGATCATGCCCTTGAGCTTATCGTATACCATGTCTTTTTTCCTCCTTAACAAGGTGATCTCGCGTTATTCCAACCCCGCCTGCGCGGGGAAATGGCTTATTTCTCTTCCGTTTCGACGGTCAGCTTGGCAACCTCGTCGCGGATGACGTCCACGACGCCGCCGTCCACCATGCTCTTCGCCTGACGGATCGCGCAGAAGATGGCGCGCGCGTTGGAATTGCCGTGCGCCTTGATGACCGCGCCCTCGACGCCGAGCAGCGGCGCGCCGCCGATCTCCGTCGAATCAAAGTTCTTCTTGATATTTCTGAATGTATCCTTTGCCAGCAGCGCGGCGACCTTGCCCTTCGTCGAATCCATCAGACCGCCCTTGATCAGCCCAAAGATGAGCGAAATGACGCCTTCCGTATTCTTGAGCATAACGTTGCCGACAAAGCCGTCTGCCGCCAGCACATCCACCTTGCCCGCCAGCGCGTCGCGTGCTTCCACGTTGCCCGCAAAGACAAACGGCTGAGGCTTCTCCATCAGCGCGTAGGTTGCCTGCGCCTGCTCGTTGCCCTTTGCGGCTTCCACGCCGATGTTGAGCAGACCGACTTCCGGTTTTTCCACGTTCATCACGCGGCTCATGTACGCGCTGCCCATCATGCCGAACTGCACGATCCACGACGGCTTGCAGTCCGTGTTCGCGCCTGCGTCCACTAACAGCAGCGGACGACCCGGAACAGGCAGCAGCGTCGCCAGCGCCGGACGGTCGATGCCCTTAATGCGCCCGATCTTGAACATCGCGCCCGCCATCAGCGCGCCGGTAGAGCCTGCGGAAACGAACGCTTCCGCCTCCTTGCGGCGGACGATATCCATGCCGACGACGAACGTCGAGTTCTTCTTGCGGCGCAGCGCCATGACCGGATGTTCCTCCGTCGTGATGACCTCCGGCGCATCGACCACCGTCAGGCGATTGCGTACCTTCGCCATCTCCTCCGGCTGGGCGTATGCCGCGATGGTATCCTCTACCAGCGCCTGCGGACCGACGAGGATAATCTCCATGTCGCTGTATTCGCGGAGCGCGTCGATCGCGCCATCCACATTGACCTTCGGGGCGAAATCGCCGCCCATCGCATCTACTACGATCTTCATGTTCAAACTCCTTCTGCGCTCACTTGCGGGTGAACGCGTACATGCCAATGCCCGCCGCGATCGCCAGATTCAGCGAGTCGATCTGATGGCTGTGCGGGATCAGCGTGCTGACGCCCATCTGAGCGAACTCGTCCGGCAGACCGCTCGCTTCGTTGCCAAAGACCAGCGAGAACGGACCATCCACCTTTTTGACGGCTTCCTCCAGCGGCACAGCGCCCGTCAGCATGAACGGGAACAGCGTCCGCAGAGGATACTGGGCGCGATACTGCTCAAACGAATCGAAGTGGCGGATATTCAGCGAGAACGCCGCGCCCATCGACGCACGCACCACGCGTGGGTCATCCGAATCGACTGCCGGACGGATGACCGCGATATTCTTGAGCCCGAATCCAAGCGCCGTGCGCAGGATCGTACCCATATTGCCGCTGTCGCTGGGATGATGCAGCACGACATGCGGGGAATCGTCGTCAAACTTACCTTCCGTTTTTTTATAGACCATCGCCGCGAAGCAGTTTTCCTTCTTGGATATGCGTTCCAGCGCGCGGTCGGCGATCTCGACGCGAACGCCGGCTTCCTGTGCCGCGCGGGTCAGCGCCTGAACGCCTTCGCTCTGCGCGCCCGCTGTCGCGACGAGCAGACGCATACAGCGTTTCTTCGCATGATTCAAGCATTCCGTTGCCGGAAAGATACCGGGCGCATAGGAATAATCAAGGGATTTATCGTAAGCCTCAAGCTTTGCCAATATTCGTCCCTCCTCATGGCTTTAATTCAAAAAACACATTCAACCATTTTGGTATTATAGCAGACTTACGCCTTTGCTTCAAGCAAATGCATCAAAAAAGCGGGAGAAGTCAGCGGAGTGAGGGGGGACGATTGGGGCTCTGCCCCAAGCCCCGGCAGGGAACCTTGTTCCCTGCACCCTTTCTTCGCTTCGCGGCGGTTAAAATACATGGATACAGAGAAAACCCCGTTTCATAACGAAACGGGGATAATTATATTCAGGCTATCGCAAAGCGATAGCCGTAGTGGGGGGTCAAGGGAACTCAGTTCCCTTGTGGGGTTTGGGGCAAAGCCCCAATCGTTTCCTTAAACGTCTCTGCCGTAGACTTCCAGCTGCCGCAGCGCAGGGAACGCAGAGGGATTGTCGCACTTGATAAGCCGGTCGAGAACCAGCCTGCGCACACGATGCCTGCCCAGCTCGATGCGCTGCGCGCCGTCAATGCCTTCCAGCGGAAACGTCTTTTCGTATCCATCGTCCAACGTCACCGTTCCGGAGATCCAGTAGGCGTCGTGCGGAAAATCCGCCCGCAGATACAGCGCCATCGCGTCGATCTCCACCTCGCGCCCGAAGTCGAGCGTCAGTCTTGCATCCGTCCGCGCGCCGATGCCCCAGCTTCCGAAGGGCCATTCGCCATGACCGCAGGCGATATGCTGTCCATCCAGCACATTGCGCGCCGCAAAGCCGCTCTCGTTGCGCGTCTCAATGTTTGCCGTCGCATGCGGATATGCCGCCACGTCGCCGCGCTGATCCGCCGGATTCTCGGCGAGATTGCGGTACTCGTTCTCCCTGTCCGGCTTGATGGAGATGAGGTGCATCTCCCCCGCAAACGCCTGCGGCGGATAAACCGCCAGCCCGTCGCCCGCCAGCGGCAGACGATAGGAAAAGCTCCCCTCCGGCAGATAGACGCGCGCCGGATTCACCTGCTGATCGACCTGAACGATGGCGCGTTTCCCTTCGGCATGAAAGACGATCTCGTCGCCCGCTTCATACCCGCCGCGATAGAGCAATGCCGCTTCTTCCGCGCCGGATGCGCTGGCGAGCGTCTGCCCGCCGCGCAGAATCTCAATGCTGTACATGTTTTATCCCTCACGCCTTCCACAGCTTCGCGTCCGTTCCGCGCAGCTTGCAGAGGGCTTCCACAAAGAAATAATCGCCGTAAATGATATTGACATGGCGTCCCGCGCCGTCGTTATGATAGCTCGCCGTACACTTTTGCAGGATGCCCATGTTCTCATCGCCCCAGTCGGCACAGAGCGTGTCGAGCGCGCGCAGGAGCCTGAGCGCCGCCGCGCGGTATTCTTCCGCTTCTTCCCCGCCGACGACGTCCGCCAAGTCAAGCAGACCGCACGCCGCGCATGCGCCGGCAATGTTGTCGATGCGCTCTTCGTCCTTAGGCTGGCAGAAGTCGCAGTCCGTCAAGCCGTCCTCGCGGATGTGGGCGATAAAATACTTCGCGCATTTCCGCGCCACGTCGATATACTTCCGGTCGCCGGTGTTGATGCCGCTGAGCGTAAAGCCGTACAATGCCCATGCCTGCCCACGGCTCCAGCTCGAGCCGGGCGCATAGCCCTGTCCGCCGGGGCGCTCAAGCGCCTTGCCGGTCTTTGGGTCAAAGATGACGATATGGCAGCTGCTTCCATCCTCGCGGAGGAACTCGCGGATCGTCGTATCGGCATGGATGCGCGCGATGGCTTCAAAGCGCGGGTCTTTCGTCGCGCGGCTCGCCCAGTACAGAAGGCTGAGGTTCATCATGCAGTCGATAATGGCATAGCCCGCCCTTTCCTCCTGAGGCCACGCGCGGATAAAGCCGGTCGGATTGAAGCGTCCTGCCAGCAGCGTTGCGGCATGGAGCGTATCGGTGTGCGCCTGCGCGTCGCCGAGCAGCTTGTCGTGCGCGCCGGTGGAAAGCAGATACATGAAGCCGACGTCGTGGTTGAGCAGATCGAACTTTCTGAATTCTTCCGTCAGCAGATCTTCCACGCGCAGCGCTTCGTCCTTATAGACGTCTTTACCCGTCGCGTGATAGAGCTGCCACATCATACCGGGCCAGAAGCCGCCCGTCCACCAGCTGTTTCCGTCAAAGGGAGAAGGCGCGTACCGCCCTTTTTCCCCCATATAGGGGATAATGCCCTGCGCGGCAGCCTGTTTCGCGCCGCGTTCCAGCTTGGCGCACGCGCGCTCAAATGCCTCGTCAATCCATTTTTCCATATGCCGAAACCTCCGTCGGGGGATTTTCCCAAGCTTCTCTGCCTGCTGTTACGCTTCCGAATACGGCGCTGATGAGTACGCTTTCGCCCGCAGGCAGTTTCGCTCTCAGCGTCGGGATGAGCGTGCGCGGAACCATCAGGTTGGTGTTCGGTTCCGGCATGACGTTTTCCTGACCGTCATAGCCGCGCAGATTCATCACGCCGCTGACACCCCAAGGCGCGATGACCGCCGCGCGTCCGTCCTGCGCGATTTCCTCCGGCTGGCGGGCATGCTGTCCGTAGACGACGCTGCCGTCGCATCCGTCGCGGGAGATGGCGTAGCCGCCTTCCGCCGCGTAAAGCTCACGGTCGGACGTGATGTGATGCACGCGCACATGCCATTCGCCATAGGGATAGATCTCCGTCTTGACCGTTACGCCCGCAAACGGATGCCATGTTGATATCACGCAGTCTTCCTTGATTTCGTATTCTTCACAGCCATAGCGCGGATGCCATGTATCGCCGTCCTCGCTGAGCGCCAGCATGTTGTCAAACGCGCCGTCCTTGAGCAGCTTCTGCGCCTTGCTGACGCTGAAGCCGAACACGCTGGAATAGACGAATTTTTCATACTTCGCCTCGTCGTGGCTGTGTTCATGCGCACGGTTGCCCGCCACAAACGCCATGACATGGCTCTTGTCCTCGCTGCGGGTGATGAGCATACGCGCATGCGGCTGGAGCGAGGTCATCGGCGTGTCGATTTCTTCCTCTTCCGCCTGCCAGAAAGGATGCTCCTCCGGCAGAGCCAGACACGCAAACGCCTTCATCGCCCAGTACGGCGAACCGGGCGCGTTGTAGCCTTCCGCCATCAGCAGGCTCGGATAGCCATAGCCGATGGTCAGCACGCCGTCGCGGGTAAAGATGGGCTTACCGAACCACTTGCGCATGTTGCCCAGCAGCAGATGCTTCATCTGCCCATAGTTCACTTTTTCACTCTCACCCTCAGCCAGCGCCAGAGCCGCATAGAACGCGCCCTGCGCAAAGCGATAGGTCAGGCTGCGCCCATACGCCAGCGCTTCGCCGCTCCTGTCAAACCAGCAGGCGAAATCCGCCGCCATCTTCTTGCCGCGCTCAATAAACTCGCGGCTGCGCTGCGGATCGCGATCGCCCATGACCTTCGCATAGACCAGCCCATAGAAATGGAACGCCCACATCGTGTAGTATTCGCGCTGATTGAAGTAATCGAAATACCAGCCGTCGCCCTCGTAATGCTCTTCGATCATCGCGAAATCCTTCTGCATGCGTTCCGCGTCATACGGCACGCCGCAGACCATGAAGCCCATATTGACCAGCACGCGGAAGAACGTCCAGTTATTCTTGGGCATATCATGGCGGTTGATCTGGTCGAGCCAGTCATGCAGCTGTTTCTGCGTTTTTTCCGGCAGGCTGAAGAAGAATTTCTCCGGCGCGAGCGCCATACCCATGCCGAACACCGCCATCTCGACCAGCCGCTGGTCATAATCGACGACCTCGCCCCAGTATTCGGGGTTTTCCGGATCGACACCCGCGATGATGCCCTGTTTCCACTCTTCCCACAGGGGCGTCACGCACTCACAGTTCCCCGCGAGCATCGGCACGATCGCCCACAGCGGACGCGCAAACGCTTCCATCTGCGCGATGTCATCCGGATACACTGCGCCGGTATCGCCCAGATGCAGTCTCGCCTTATTCGGGCTGAGCAGCGGCAGAAGCGGCTCGATCAGCTGAACGGCAGCGCGCTCAACGTCCTTCCGTGAGCGCAGCGGATTATCCTTGACACAGTTTCCCATGAAAAATCAACTCCTTTGTGTAAAGAGAACGATTGGGGCTTCGCCCCAAACCCCACAAGGGAACTGAGTTCCCTTGACCTTCCACTACGCTATCGCTTCACGATAGCTGAAAAGATGCAATTTTCGTTTCTCAGAAAATCTAGGTAGCAGACCGAAAGTCGTTCTGCCCATCCGTGCCCCTAAGCCCGCGGGCGCGTAACTCCACATCCCTCATCTCCTGCAAATCCCGATCCTGAACCGATGTTCTTTCCCCTTCCCGCTCGTAAGTCCCATCCGCCACACGCTTCCGGGAAAGTTCTTTTCCATCCTCGCATCGGTGACCGGTATCTCCTCGACCGAGACTGAGAGCGCCGGATCAAACGTCATGCTGAGCTTTCCAAGCACTGCCCGACCCTTTTCCACGACCGGCTCATGCCTGAGCATCAGCACGAATGTCACGCTTTCCTCCTTGTCGAGCGTCGCTTCGTCGCTGACCGTCAGCGTCTCTCCGTCGATTTCCAGCTTTCGGATAAGCGCAGTCACGTTTTCGGGATACGCTCCGGCAATGTCCATGCGCACGCCGTTTTCATCCGCCTGCACATCCTTTGCCGCGTGTTCCCGCCCGTGTGCCTGCTCCATCTCTCCAATAAGCGGCACATTGTGGTTTCGCGAGCGCGTATTCATCAACTCATAGCGTCCCGCGCCAAACGTCTTGGCGGTATAGACGCAGTTGCCGACGTCGATAATCTCCGGCTCGCCATCCACATAGACGATAAAGCTCCCGATATCGTTATGATTATGGCTTTCGCCGTTATGCCCGCCTTTTGCGGCGACATACAGCCCGCCGCGCCGCCACGCGAACACCTGCAGGCTCGGCAGCGAAACGAACTTCTCCCCCGTCGGTTCGCTTTCCTGCGCAGGCTGAGCAAACAAACTCTGAATGACGCGGCTCATCTGCGGCGTATCGACCGGACGGACAGACGTTCTCCGTCCTTCCAGCCAAGCGCCGAAGCGTTCCAGCTCCGGCTGAGCCGTCCGCATGCCAAAGCGCTCAATTCGTTCGCCGTCAAGCAAGGGCTGAGCGTCGCAATCCGCAAAATTGATAAAATATCGTCCCGCAATATGCGCATGGAGCGGGAACGCGGCAATCCGCCGGATGAGCGGCTCGTCAAAAAAACTGACGCGTCCGTTTGTCGCGGTATAGACGCTTTCCAGCGCGTCGAACAGCGCCGCGCCCGCCATGTTGAAATAACCCGCGCCTTCGTCGCATCCGCCGTCTTCCGGCAGGACGGCAAGGTAACTGTCGAGCATCTGCATCGCGCGGGTAACGCCTTCGCTCCGTCTATACGCGTCCCGCTCAAGCAGGAGCATCACGTCGATGACGTTTGACAAAATCCACGGCGTCCAGTTGCAGACATCCTTTCGGATCATGCCCATCCACCAGAAATCGTCGTGCGTCATGAACGGCGTAACGACCCGACGGTCGATTTCCATGCGCACGCGCCGCGCAATCAGCGGGCTGACGCCGTCCAGCTTATCCTCAAGCAGATAGAGGGTATCCGCCAGCGCCGCCGCCGTCTGCGCCGCAAATAAATCGACATAGGGATTCGCCGCATCCGGAAGCGGACGCTCGTTCATCGGCGGTCTGCCGGGATGGTCGCTTCCGTTGTGCGCGCTGAGTACCCACGTCGTCTCCTCGCAGATACACCAAAGCCCGTCGATGATGCTGTCCAGATGGCTTCCGTCGTCCGTCAGGCATTCCGCCAGCGCCGCGCCCATCAGCAGATGTCGTCGGGCGAAGTACGGCTTTTCATACGCCTGCCTGTCCCCCGTTCGGCAGAACGCAAGGAACTGCGTTGCCGTGACCATCGGATAACCCTGCTTCGCCTCTTCTCCCCATTCAAGCAGCTGCCGACGCTTGTTCTCTGGAATAGCCTGCCATGCGCCGCGCTCCTTCCTCTTTGGAAAGGGGCAATACGCTTCATTTGGGCAGAGCAGCTTATGCAGACCGCATCCGTTCAGGTATTCGGAAAACATGGTTTCATCAGCCCTTCATGCCGGTCGTGGCAATGCCTTCGATAAAGTAGCGCTGCAAGAACAGGAACACGATCGTGACCGGCAGCAGCGAACAAAGCGACGCCGCCATGATGAGGTTGTAATCCGCGGAATACGCCTGAATGAAGCGGCGCAGACCAACCTGAATGGTCTTATTCAAGTCCGTCGTCAGATAGATCATCGGGCCCATGTAATCGTTCCATGTGTTGACGAACGTAAAGATGCACAGCGTCGCGATAGCGGGCTTGGAGAGCGGCAGGACGATGCGCGCCCAGATGCCGTATTCGCTCAAGCCGTCGATACGCGCGGCTTCGCTCAGATCATTCGGGATTCCCATATAGAACTGGCGCATCAGGAACACGCCGAACGCCGAGAAGCTTTGCAGCGCGACCAGCGCCCAGATTGTGTCATACAAGCCGATGGAGCGCATCATGATGAACTGCGGCACCATGTAGACCTGCCACGGCACAGCGATCGTGCCAATGTAGCACATGAACAGGAAGTCGCGTCCCTTGAAGTTCATCTTCGCGAACGCATACGCCGCGAACGACGACGTTAAGATCTGCATGAACGTGACGATGATCGCCAGCACGGCGGTATTTTTGAAATACGCCAGCAGCGGCACGCGCTCCCAGATCTGCATATAATTCTCCCAGTGGAATTCCTCAGGGATCCACTTCATCGGGATAGAGAAAACGTCAACGCTCGTCTTGAGGGACGAAGAGATCATCCAGACGAACGGAACCAGCGCGATAACAGTCAGCAGCAGCAGGAAGGCATACTTGAATACGGTTCCGATCACATGTCCAACAGTCGCCTTCTGCATTTTTCTTTGAGCTTTCATGGAAACAGCGGTCATCCGGTATCCCTCCCTTACATGTAATTGACCCATTTCTTCTCGCCGCGGAACTGCACGAACGTGACCAGCAGCACGATTGCCAGCAGAACCATCGACACTGCGCTCGCCACGCCATACTGCGCGGAGGTCGCGATGCCCTCGCCGCCGAAGCTCAGCTCGAAGATATAGGTGACCAGCATCTTGGTGGAACGTCCCGGGCCGCCCTGCGTCATGATGGCAACGACGTCGTAGATCTTGAAGCAGGAGATGACCAGCATGATGGAAACGAAGAACGTCGTCGGCGTCAGCATCGGCAGCGTCACCTTGGTGAACTTCTGCCAGCCGTTCGCGCCGTCCATCGTCGCGGCTTCATACAGCTCGTTCGGCACGCCCTGCAAGCCCGCCAGATACATGACCATATAGTAGCCCGCGTTGCGCCATACGCTGACGATGATGATTGCCCATATCGCCAGATCGCGGCTGGACGTCCAGCTCTTCGTGATCTTGATGCCGAAGAGCGCGAGGATCTGGTTGACAGGGCCCGTCTTCATCAGCAGGAAATTCCAGCAGACGCAGATCGCGACCAGCGACGCGACATACGGGAAGAAAAACACCGCGCGGAAGAATTTCGCACCCTTGACCGCCTTGTTCAGCACCAGCGCCAGACCCAGCGCGCAGGCAATCGTCAGCGGGACAGTCGCAATCGTGTAATACATAGTATTCTTGAGCGCAATGCCCAGATTGCTCTTGGTGAAGCTGAAATCCTTGAAGATAAGGCGGAAGTTATCCAGACCCGCCCATGTGATCTTCGAACCGCCGCTCCAGTTCATAAACGCCAGTACGATGGAGAAAATGACCGGAATCAACGTAAAGACGACAAAACCGATGAAGTTCGGCGCGAGGAAAGAATAGGCGATCAGCGTGTTGCGCCGCTCCAGTTTGCCCATCTTATGCCTGTCTGCGCTCTTGGTCATCGCGTACACATCCTTTCTTAATGAGGAACGCTTGGGGCTTTGCCCCAAACGTTCCCTTTGAAAAAAGAAAGGGGGAAGTGCCCCTGCGCCTCCCCCTTGCCCCGCTCAACCGGGGAAATTACTTGATGTATTCGGCTGCGCGCTCTTCCATTTCCGCGATGCCTTCGTCGATGGTCAGCTCACGGGTCATGATGAGGCTATGCTCTTCGTTGACAATGGACTTGATCTCGTTGACGCCTTCACCAATCGGCCACTCCAGAGAGATAGCGGTCGGCAGCAGGGCAGCCTTGCTGTTTTCGTCGGTCGGGAATCCGTCCGCAGACGCCATGACCTCAGCGACAGCCTCGCTCACATACGCCGGACGGGTGCCGGTCTCAGCGATTGCCTTCGCGCCTTCCTCAGAGCACATCCAGGACGCGAACTTCCAAGCTTCTTCCTTATTCTCGCTGGCGTTGCTGATGGCGATACCGGTCGGAGAACCGAAGGAGGAACCCGCGGCGACGCCCTCAAGATGCGGAACGGAGACGATGCCCCAGTTCATGGAAGCGGTGCCATCCTTGATATAACCAATCAGGGTGGAGGCATACCAGTAGCCCATCGGCATCATGGCAACATTGCCCTGCGCGAAAGCGCCGGAGTAATGCAGACCAGACGCCTTCAGCTCGTCATAGCTCATGCAGACGCCGTCGTCCTCAAGGCCCTGATACAGCTCGTAGAAATACTTCAGGTCGGAATATTCGCCGTCCGCCAGCGTGTTCACGCCGTCGCAGACCGCCCAGTTCGCCACAGCGGAAAGCCAAGTGTGGTAATGCGTGCCGTAAGCGCCGGTCTTTTCATGGATATCGCGCGCCATCTGCGCATATTCATCCCAAGTCCAGTCGTTGGTCGGGTATTCCATGCCCGCCTGATCGAACAGATCCTTGTTGTAGAACATCACCCAGTAGTCCGCGCGGAACGGCAGAGCATACTGCTCGCCATCGGTCAGCGCGACGTAGCAGGCGTCCATGCCCGCGTACTTGCTCAGGTCAACGCCATCCGCCTTGATGTTCTCGTTCATCGAGACGATGAGCCCTTCCTTCGCCCAGTTCTGCATGTCGGAAAGCTCCTTGACGCAGTACAGGTCGGTGGTGTCGCCGCCGGCGAGCATCGTGCTGGCCTTAACGTTGTAATCCTGAGACGCGAGATCGACCCACTCGATCTTCACATCGGGGTTCGCCGCTTCATAGCCTTCCTTGATCGCGGTATAATACGGCGTGGTTGCGGTGTCCCAGCCGGCAACTTTCAGCGTCGTTTCGGCGAGAGCAGGCGCCATCGTGGCGACCATCATCGAGGCGAGCATTCCGGCAATCAGTTTTTTCATGGTTAGGGTCCTCCTTTTTTCTCGTTAGGCTTTACGCGGGCGGCATCGTGTAAGCGATAACATATTCAACACGTCAACTTATCACGATGAATTTCGTCACATTCACGTCCGCTTTGTTGAGTTCATTATACAGTTTACTCATATTTCTGTCAAGTATTTTTAGCGTTTTTTGTTTAGCAATTTTTATGTGCTTATTTTTCGCCTGTATTTTTCCTTTATTTTCGGTATTGTTACCGATAACATATTTTCGATTGCTTTTTTATCATCCCAGGCGTATAATGGTAACGAATCTATCCTCTATTCTTCTTTCCTCGGAGATAAGGAGCAGCCATGGATAAAAAGATAACCATTTATGATATTGCGCGCGAGGCGGGCGTCTCTACCGCGACCGTCACCCGCGTGACCTCCGGCGACCCCCGCGTGAAAGCCAGCACGCGCGAAAAGGTTCAGCGCGTCATCGACGCCTACGCCTATACGCCCAGCGCCGCCGCGCGCGACCTGGAAGGCAGCAATTCAAAAACGCTGGCAATCGTCCTGCCGCAGATCGTCAATCCCTATTTTACGCGCATGTTTGACGCGGCAAACGCCGCTGCCGTATCCAACGGATACACGCTCTGGCTGTTTCAGGCGGAAGAACATAAGCCTATTTCCCGCGAAATGGTCGACGAGCTGATCCGCCGCCGATTTGCAGGCTCAGTCTTCGCCGGAAACATCTGGGGCAACGAGCGATCTGGTCTTGTGGAAGCGCTCGAACGTTTGCGCCATCACATGCCCGTCGTCGCTATCTGTCCCCCTGCGACCCAGCTGGACTGCATCTGTATCCACAGCGACCTTGTCGGCTGTTCGCGTCTGCCTGTCCGCCATCTGCATACGCTCGGGCATCGCCGCATCGCTTTCATCGGCGGCTCGATGCAGTTTCATGATTTCAGCAAGCGCGGCGAGAATTTTCTGGAAGAGCTGCGCGTACTGGGTCTGCCGGACGACCCCGCTTATCACGTTGACTGCGGCTACGACGCCGAAAGCGGCGAACGCGCCGTAACGCGCATGCTCTCCGGTCTGCCGCGCAGCCACTGGCCCACCGCGATGATTGCCTTCAACGATCTCGTTGCCCTCGGTGCGCTCAAGCAGCTCAAGAAGATGGGGCTCCGCGTGCCGGAGGACATGGCGCTCATCGGCTGCGACAATCAGTTCTTCTGTCCCTATACCGATCCGCCGCTCACATCCGTCGAGCTTTATCCGGAAGAAATGGCGCAGAGCGCTATCCGTGAGCTGCTCTTCGCCCGCGACAACGCGCACCAGTCCTTCTCCCTGATGCGCGAGGCTTCGCTCATCGTCCGCGAAAGCTGCGGCGCAAAGCTGGGGTATCGGAAACTGGGGTAATCCGTAAACAAAGAGTTACACTGGTGCTACCGCCCCAAACCCTGTCTGGCGAACAGTCCCCAGACCTCACTTTTGCTTCGCGCTGGTTTTAATCAGGTTTTTCTCGATTCTCTTCCGAATCGCTCCGCGAACCCCTGCATTTCCCGCATCGCGAGCATCCGTTGCAAATCAGTCTGCTCCCGCAGTTTTGACAGTTTTCGCCGTAATACGGCGTATACAGCTCATTCTCCGGAATCTCGCAGCCCAGCCCGTCCGTCAATTTGAAGCGCATGGGCTTTCCGATGTAATTCATGCCGGACTTATATGCCATGCGGCTCTGCAAAGCCTTGTTGGGCAGATGATACGTTTTCCCGTCTTTGACGAATACGGTTCCTGTTTCGATAAAGCAGAACGTTACATCCGCCTGCACGCATTCTTCCCGAAGCGACTTCACCCAGTCAAAATCACATGGACGCGCACCGTCGTAATTCTCCCCGCCGCAGATGACCTGTTCGATTTGTCCGGACGGCAGATATTCTTTCAGGCTGACCGGGCCGATATAGGGCGCACACATGACGCCCTTATGCTTAAACGGCAATTCCAGCAGCATCGGCACGCGTTCATCCGCCCGGCGCTGGTTTTCGCAGGTCACATTAAAAAAGATGTTCTCCCAGCCGTCGCCCCATCCTTCCGGCAGGCATGCCCGAACCCTCTGCGGGCGCTTGGTCAGCAAAAAGAATTTCACGTCGCTCCTCTGCCGCATGATCTCCCATGCTTCCGCGCGCCACGGATCCGCCTGTTCCAGAAAGAAATCCGACGTCATGCACACCCGAATCATTTCGCCGCTATGCACTTTATACCCGCCAGCCCGTTCCCTTTGCAGCGGATAGTTGAAACCGTTCTTCGTTCGATAGATATCCGCGCCGTTCTGATCGCGCATTCTATCCAGAAAATACATGTAGCAATTCTGGCATCCCTCGCTGCATTTGACGCAGCCATGCCACGGGTTCCAGATATCATGCACGTTCAAAGCACTCCTTTGCTTCCGTTTATCGCGAGTATATCATGTTCTTTTATGCTTTTCAAGCTTCCCTCTCTTCTCTCGGCGGAGTATAATGGTTGCATACATTTTGCAGTCAAAGGAGCCGATCCTCATGATCCGTCAAGCGACCTCGTCCGACCTTCCCCGCATTCTGGATATCTACGCCTATGCCCGCCGCTTCATGGCTGAACACGGCAACCCCACGCAATGGGGCGACAGCCGTCCGACGCAGGCGGATACCACCGCCCATATCGTCCAAAATGAGCTATTCGTTTTAGAGGAAGGCGGCATTATTCACGGCGTTTTCGCGTTCATTCTCGGCGAAGAC
This sequence comes from uncultured Clostridia bacterium, assembly GCA_934631055.1. Lineage (GTDB taxonomy): Bacteria > Bacillota > Clostridia > Christensenellales > Aristaeellaceae > Ventricola. Next base: position 20,393 of record CAKTXP010000004.1, read on the forward strand.
CCCACCTATCGTGTCATTACAGACGGAAGCTGGCTTTCCGACTCGCCCTATGGTACGATTCACGCAGTCGCCAGCGACGGCAGCATCCACGGCTTCCTGACGCAGATCGTTGCTTACTGCCAGCAGACGACTCGCCATCTGCGCATCGACACCCATCCTGACAATCTCGTCATGCAGCACGTCATTTCAAAAAACGGCTTCACAAAATGCGGCGTCATTCATGTTGCGGACGGCTCGCCAAGATTTGCTTATGAGCGGATGTGAACTACATTTTCCGATTCACTTTCAGAAACACAAGTTTGCTTTCCAAACTTATATCTGCCTTCGCTTCTCGACGGCTTCATCAAGTGCTTTAAAACAGAATATCCCATCACAAAAAGAGCGCTTTCCTGATTTCAACCAGAAAAGCGCTCTTTTCATTCAGTTAATTGAAGCTCAGTCTTCCGGCTTCGCGCCAATGACCGCCTTGATGCGGCGGACGCCGGCGGAAGAGGATTCTTCCTTGAGGATCTTGAAGCTGACCAGCTCGCCGGTATGGGTCGCATGCGGTCCGCCGCAGATCTCCTTGGAATACTCGCCCATGGTGTACATGCGGACGCGCTCGCCATACTTGCTCTCGAACAGACCGATAGCGCCTTCCTTCTTGGCTTCTTCGACGGTCGTTTCGGTCATCACGACCGGCACATCCGCCTTGATCCATTCGTTGACCAGCGCTTCGACCTGAGCCAGCTCGTCCTTGGTCACCTTACGACCGAAGGAGAAGTCAAAACGCAGGCGTTCCGGTGTAATGTTGGAGCCCTTCTGCGCGACCTCGTCGCCGAGGACGCTGCGCAGAGCCGCATGCAACAGGTGGGTCGCGGTATGCAGGCGCGCGCTCTGAGCGCTACTGTCCGCCAAACCGCCCTTGAAGCGCTGCTCAGCGCCCGCATGGCTGCTCTTCTGATGCTCGGCAAAGTGCTTCTGGAAGCCCTCTTCATCGACGGTCAGACCATGCTCCTTCGCCAGCTCGCGGGTCATCTCGATTGGGAAGCCGTAAGTCGCGTAGAGATTGAACGCCACAACGCCGTCGATAACCTTGTTCTCGCCCATGCGGGAAACAGCCTTCTCGAACTCGCGCTCGCCCTGGCGGAGCGTGCGGGCGAAACGGGTCTCCTCCAGCTTGAACTGCTCAAGAACGAACGCTTCATTCTGCTTGAGTTCCGGATAGACCTCGGCATACTGGTCGATGACGACCTTGCCAATCTCGGCGGTGAAGCCTTCCGGCATGCCCAGCTCCATGCCGAAGCGGACAGCACGGCGGATCAGGCGGCGCAGGACGTAGCCCTGATCCACGTTGCTCGGGCTGACGCCGCGCGGGTCGCCCATGATGAAAGTCGAGGTGCGCAGATGGTCGGCAACGATGCGGAACGCCTTGGTGGTCTCCTCGTCGTCGTCATAGTGCTTGCCGGAGAGTTCGGAGATCTTGGCGATGATGCCGGTGAAAGCATCCGTCTCGTAGACCGTCTTGCAGCCGTTCAGCGTGCAGACCGTGCGCTCCAAGCCCATGCCGGTATCGACATTCTTCTTCGCCAGCGGCACATACTGACCGTCCGCGGTCTTGTTGTACTGCATGAACACGTCGTTCCAAATCTCCAGGAAACGACCGCAGGAGCATGCCGGAGAGCAGTCCGGACCGCACGGCGGCTGATCCTTGATGATGAACATCTCGGTATCCGGACCGCAGGGACCGGTCTGACCCGCGGGGCCCCACCAGTTATGCTCGCGCGGGAGGAAGTAGATGTTCTCCTTCTTCACGCCGTTCGCCATCCAGTAACCGGCGGCCTCGTCGTCGCGCGGGATATCGCCTTCGCCCTCAAAGACGGTGAAGGCGAGCTTGTCCTTGTCCAGACCGAGGTATTCCGGACTGGTCAGGAATTCCCAACTCCAGGAGATCATTTCCTTCTTGAAATAATCGCCCAGAGACCAGTTGCCCAGCATCTCGAAGAACGTCAGGTGGGACGCATCGCCAACCTCATCGATATCGCCGGTGCGGATGCACTTCTGCACGTCGGTCAGGCGGGTGCCAGCCGGATGCTTGCTGCCCAGCAGATACGGAACCAGCGGATGCATGCCCGCAGTCGTGAACAGAACGGTCGGATCGTTCTCCGGAATGACGGAAGCGCTCGGGATGACAGCGTGACCCTTGCTCTTAAAGAAGTTCAGCCACATGCTGCGCAGCTCGCCGGAAGTCATCTTCTTCATGGTTGTTTTCTCTCCTTCATGGTTATGTTATCCGTTTTTTGGGTAAACTAAAACGCCTGCCGTCCGGGGACGAACAGACGTTGATTCGCGGTACCACTCCGGTTGACGCGTCCAAACGGGTAGACACGCCCTCTTGCGACCCATAACGCGGGTGAACCGTCCGGCTCCTCGCCGGAAGCTCTTTGCAGGGCTGCCAAACCGCCTGCGCACCGGGCTTGCACCCTCCCCGGCTCGCTGAGCGCCGCCATCGGCTTGGCTCTTTGCACTTCATCGCCTTTGCATATCGGATTTATTATAGTCAGAAACTGCGGGGTTGTCAAGCCCAAAACGCGGCAGAAGCGGCGCATCTTTCAGCGTCGCTTCTGCAAAAGAGGGGTTGGGGGGCTTATTCAGTCATCTTACGGATACTCAGTCTTGACCGTCACCTGAACGCCGTTGATCGTCTTACCGGACATGATCGAAACCGCGCTCTTGATGGCTGCCTGATGATCCGTATCCACGTTGCTGGAGCTGTGCGTCTTGGAATCCAGCAGATGCAGACAGAACTGACCGTCGTAATTGTTGTTGTCGATATCCTCCGCGCCGTGCGGCTGACCATAGATCGAGCAGACAACCTGCACACCCTTGGACGTGGTGAGCAGCATCGGGCGGCGCTTATAGCTGATCGAGTTCGGCGAGGAGACGCCGTAGATCTCGCACAGCGTCGTCGTATCCGCAGCGGTCAGCGGCTCCACGTCGATGTGGTTGCCGGTGGACTGGATATGGATATTGAGCGACTTGTTCGTCGTCAGGTCGGTCAGCTTTGCCGTCTGGTTGCGCGCAATGCCGATCGTCGTGAGCGTGCCGTTCGCCTTGTTGGTGAACCAGCTCAGGTTGTAGACCGTCGTCTTGAAGTCGGTCGTCGCGCTGCTGGAACCGGAGTACGCATTGCGGATCGCCGCCAGCGTCACAGGTCCGCAGACGCCGTCCGCCGTCAGGTTATGGTCACGCTGGAATTCGCGGACAGCATCCACCGTCTTTCCGCCGTAGTGACCGGTGATCTGCGCGGTGTAATACTTCAGCGAGGTCAGCGCAGTCTGGATATAGGTGACCGTAGAGCCGGTAGAGTCATACTTGTAGGTCGTGCCGGTATCGCCGCTGCCGCCGTTGTTCTTGATATAGGCGTCAACCTCGGAGTCCGTCATCACCTTGGCATAGCTGCTGGAAATCCAATAGCCCGCCTTGGTCTGGAACCAGCCGCTGACCGTATCCACATAGTAGAAGCAGTCGCCGGTATTCGCCGTGCCGACGCGATCGGCATCGGTGGACGGCTGATAGCGCAGGGAAACGTTATTTCCCGTGATGCGGATCATACCAATGGTTTCCTGCTCGCCGGAGTTGTCGGCGCCGGTGCCGAATTCGGCAGCCGTGATGTTCTCCATCATGTCGCCGCGAATATAGCCCTTATAGGTGTAGTTTCCAACGACAACCGTCACATAGTACCACTTCACGCCGCTGACGGTGTAGACCTTGGAGATACGGAACTTCTGTCCCTTGGAAAGGCTTGCCTTCGCGCTGGACGTCGTGGAATAGGAAGAACGGAGATAGACGTTATCCTTCGTCGTGCGGCCATAGGAATTCTCAGTCTTGACCGTCGAACCGCTGGTGCTTCCGCTGGTATCCGTCGAGCCGCTATTTCCGGTCAGGCTGCGGAGCTTGTTGAGCGTCGTCGTACCGGCGATGCCGTCCACGGTCAGGTTGTTGGCATCCTGGAATTTGCGCACGGCGCGCTTGGTCAGGCTGCCGAAGCTGCCCGTGATATCGCCGTAGTAGTAGTTCAGCGACTTGAGCATCGTCTGAAGCTCGGTAACGGCAGTACCCTTATCGCCTTCGCGCAGCGCAGTACTCGTCGTGCCAGTGCTGCCGTTGTCAATACCCGCATTTTTCAGCGCAGTATTAATCGCATTGAGCGTCGTGGCGCTGGCCACGCCGTCCTGCGTGAGTCCCTTCGCCTTCTGGAACTTCTTGACCGCCTGCTGGGTCAGGTTGCCATAGTGACCGGTGATGTCGCCATAGTAGTAGCCCAGCGTCGTCAGGTTCTGCTGAAGCGTGCTGACGGCAGTGCCGGTCGAACCAAGCTTCATGTTCGTGCTGGTGGACGTGCTGGAAGAGCCGCCCGCGTTGTTGACCGCCGTGGCAATCGCGCTGAGCGTCTTCGCGCCCGCAACGCCGTCAGCCGTCAAGCCTTTCGCCTTCTGGAACGCCTTGACAGCCGCTTCCGTCTTGGAGCCAAAGTTGCCGGTGATCTCCGCGTAATAGTAGCCCAGCTGCTTCAGGTTGGTCTGAAGCTCGCTGACCTTGGTTCCCTGGCTGTTGAGCTTGAGCGTCGTGCCGCTGACAGTCGTGGACGCGCTCGTGCCGCCCTTGCGGGCGACCGCCGCAGCGATGGCGCTGAGCGTCTTTGCGCCCGCCACGCCGTCCGCCGTCAAGCCGTTCGCCTTCTGGAACGCCTTAACAGCCGCCTCGGTCTTGGGGCCGAAGTTGCCGGTAATCTGCGCGTAGTAGTAGCCCAGCGTCGTCAGATCCTTTTGCAGATTACTGACCGACGTGCCGGAGGAATTCAGCGAAAGAACGTTCGAATTGGTGACTGCGGAGGAAGAGCTTCCGCCCTTCGCCTCATACGCCGCATCGATCTTTGCAATCGTCTGCGGACCGGCAATGCCGTCGGCGGTCAAGCCGTTCTTGCTCTGGAACGCCTTGATGGCAGCGATGGTCTTGGGACCCGCGTTGCCGGTGATGGAGCCGGAATAGAAACCCAGCGCCTTGAGCTTGGTCTGAACGCTCTTGACGGTCTCGCCGCTGGCGTTCTCGCGGATGTAAGTGTTATCCGAATTTGCGGCGCTCGCCTTGCGCTCGGCGGCGGTAAACGTACCGACCCGCTTGCTGGGCAGGTTGCCGCCGCTGACGTCGTACAGCTTCTTCGTCTGATCCGTGCTGAGGATCTTGACATAAGTCGTCTTGCCGTCGTTCTGGCAGACCCAGCCGGTCTCGATCGTTCCATCGCTGGAACGGTATTTCACCTGAATGAACGTGTTGCTTCCGCTCGTCTTGGAGGACGTGACATACACGCAGGCGTCCTTGACGATGTTGTCGATGATGGTCGCGTTGGTCGATGCGGATTCACGGACGCGGACTCTGTCCTGCGTCTGCCCGTAGACCTTGCTGTAATTCGCGGCGCTCGCTGTCGGGATGGCAAAGACCATCACCAGCAGACACAGGACCGCAAACAGCGCGGCTCGTTTGCCGTTTTTCAAAGTGGATCCCCTCTTTCAGCCCGCGTTTTCGCAGCGGGCATTGTAGTTGGAGCAGGCGTCCCCTCAAACTATACCTGCCCTTTTCTATCATCACGAAACAATTTTATTACAATTTTGTTAATTTGTCAACGCCTTGTAATGATTTAGTTTATGGAATTGTCATCCTTTTCAGGCGTTTTCTTCATATTCTTTGGGTTTTCCGTCTCATCCTGTCCTTCCGTGAGCTTTAGGCGCTTGCGCGGAACAAAGCCGGAAAAGACCGTATCGCCGTCGTGCGATTCGACCGTGATGCGTCCGCCCAGCTCCGTGACCGTTTGGTTGACGATGAACAGACCCATGCCCTGCCCTGTCTTTTTAGTCGTAAAGCCCGCCTCAAATATCCTTGCGCGCTGCTTTTCAGAGATTGCCGGCCCGTTATTCCGCACCGAGAAGAACCAGCTCCGCAGATCCTCACCCAAAACCAGCTCGACCGTCGGCTTCTCCCCTGCCGGATGCTCCGCGCCCGTCGTCGCGTCCAGCGCGTTGTCGATGAGATTGGCAAGCACGCGGCAGATCTCCCACGCCGGCATCAGCGGGTCATCCCACTTGGCGGCGATGGAGAGCTTGAGTTCTGCGCCGCGCTGTTCCGCCTCGACGACCTTCGCCTGGATCAGCGCATTGACGGCAGGGCATGCCGTGCGCATCATGCGGCTCACGCGCTGCATGTCGCCGTATATCTTATCCATATACGCCATAGCTTCGCCCGGCTCGTTCATCTCGATCAGGCTGTAAACCACCTGAATGTGGTTCATGAAGTCATGCCGCTGGGCGCGCATCTCGCGGTTCAAGTCCTCCAACTGGGCATAAGCTTCCTCCAGCTCTTCCGTTCTGCGAACCATGCGCAGGCTGGTCAGCGACGCGCCGATATCCGTCAGCGCGCCCCAGCCGACAATCGTAAAGCAGAGCAGCGAGATCATCCTCACCAGACTCTCTTCCACCCCGCCCGAAAGCATTTTGCGCACCAGTATCATCATCGCGACGCCCGCAATGATCTCAAGCACGTTGATGGCAATGGAAATGAAAGCGGCTTTTTTGACCTTCACATGGTCGTGCAGCTCTTCTTTGGTCAGTTTGAATTTCATATTCCTCCGGGCAGGCGGGGTAAGCATCCCCGCCCTCATCAAACGGATTCGCCCCTGCGAGAGCCCGCTTGGGCTTTCGTCAAAGTCTGCAAGACCTCAGCTCCGGCATGCGGGCAGTCTTTGCGCAATTTCCTGTGAGTTGAAAAAATCCCATGCGGCGCCCTCCGGGGAGCCGCACGGGATGATACGTCCGCCGATTACTCGTGAAGCGAAGCCGGATACACGCCGCTCTCATGCAGCTTGCGGAGTTCCGCCTGCACGAACGGCTTGTCCTCTTTGTAGGTCACGCCAAACCACACGGCGTCGGTGGTGAGCATCGGGACGACAAGCTCGCCCTTGTGCATCAGCTCGTCCACAAACACCGGCAGCAGGCATTCCGCCTTGATTGCATCCGGCGCAAGCCCCTGAAGGAAGTTCACGAAATACTCCTCGAGCTTGCCGAAGATCCACGGGGTGAAGCCCCAGAAATTCATGCTGACCGGCGCAAGGGGATCCAGCAGCTCGCCCGGTTCGCCCGCGCCGATATCGCGGATCTCGCCGTTCTCACAGAGCTTGATCTTGAGCGTCTCGACGACCTTATCGAGGTTGCCATCGACCGCATGGCAGACGCCGCGGGACACCGTTCCGTTCTTGGAAACGGTATTTTGCAGCTGATAGCCCACCATGGTCGCTTCGCCTTCCGGCGCCAGAGTCTGCAATTTGTCGTAAATGGTACCGAACGCTGATACGCCGTAGTAGTCATCCGCATTGATGACGGCGAACGGCTGATCGATGTAGTCGCGCGCGACCAGCACCGCATGCACCGTGCCGAACGGCTTGGTGCGCTCTTCGGGAATATGATAGAAAGAAGGAACGCTGGAGAAATCCTGGAAGGCGTAATCCACCTTCACCTTCTTGGCGATGCGGTCGCCGCAGATGGAAGCGAGCATATCCTTCATGCCCGGCTTGATGACAAAGACGACATGGTCAAAGCCTGCGCGGATCGCGTCATAGATGGAATACTCCATCAGGATCTCGCCGTTCGGACCCAGACCGTCCACCTGCTTATTTCCGCCGTAGCGGGAACCCATGCCCGCCGCCATGATCAAAAGCGTTGCACCCATAGTTATACATCCTCCTCGTCGAAATCGACTTATCCGAACACATTATACAGGATTCGCGTTTTTCCTTCAAGCCCAAACCCTAAAATTCACGAAACATTAACCATTTTAACCGGCTTGCGCACCCCAGCGCATGCGGCGTATAATATAGGAAACCAAAAAGGGAGGAATCTGCGTCATGAAGGTTCTTTTGCTCAATGGCAGTCCGCACGAAAAAGGCTGCACCTATACCGCGCTGCGCGAGGTCGCCGATACGCTGGAAAAAGAAGGCGTCGAGACCGAGATCTTCTGGATCGGCAATCAGGCTGTCCGCGGCTGCATCGGCTGCGGCGGCTGCGCCAAATCCGGCACGCGCCGCTGCGTCTTTAAGGATGACCGCGTCAACGAAGCGCTGGATAAGATGCTCGAATGCGACGGGCTTGTCGTCGGCTCGCCGGTACATTACGCCGCGGCAGGCGGCAGCATCACCTCTTTCCTGGATCGCATGTTTTACGCGGGCGGCAGTCAGCTGCGCACAAAGGTCGGCGCGGCAGTCGTCAGCGCGCGGCGTGCCGGTACGACAGCCACGCTCGACCAGCTGCAAAAGTATTTCGCCATCTGCGGCATGCCCATCGCGCCGAGCCAATACTGGTGCATGGTGCATGGCAGCACGCCGGAGGACGTCCGTCAGGACGAAGAGGGCATGCAGATCATGCGCATGCTCGCCCGCTATATGGCGTACATGATGAAAAGCTTTGCCATCGCGCGCGAAAACGGGCTTTTGCCGCCCGACATGGAGCAGCCGCGAAAGCGCACGAACTTCATCCGATAACCGCTTCATCTATATAGACGAAAAAGGCAGTCAAAAAGTTTCACTTTCCCGAAAAAAAGAGGGAAACGATTGGGGCGACGATTGGGGCTTTGCCCCAAACCCCAGCAGGGAACCTTGTTCCCTGCACCCTTTCTTCCTTTATCGCTTTGCGATAAAGGGCAGATAAACGATGTGTACAAATAACCCCCCAGTCTGTTATGTTTAACAAGCTGGGGGGGTTATTGTATATATAGTTTTATTCCCCATTTATCATGAAGTGATAAATGTAGTGGAGGGTCAAGGGAACTCAGTTTCCTTGTGGGGCTTGGGGCGAAGCCCCAATCGTTCTCCCCCGTTACCCCAAATGAATGTGGCGCGGTAAACCGTCGATAAATACCGGCGTCAGCTCCGCCTGAATCAGCGGACGCGCATATTGCAGGAACTCCGGCGCCATGTCCGTGTGATAGGCGTTCACCCATTCCAGCGGAACCTTCTTCTCAAAGTTCGCAATCAGATGGATGTCCACCAGCTTCGTCGTGCATTGATATGGGTCGTTAGAAAGGCGTTCGAGCGCCACCATCTCGCCCGTATGCCCTTCAAACGCCGCTTTCGCCGCCGCGCCGCCGACCTGATAGGCTTCCGTGATGTCCGTGCGGCTGGACATATGCGCCGCACAGCGCTGAAGCGTGGATAGTTCAATAGAGCGCGTCTTGGTCTGCAAAGAACCGGCAACGCGGTTCGCCAGATAGCGCGCCGTACCCGTCAAACTCTTATGACCGAACGCATCCACGAAGTGCGCGTCGTCGGACAGCTCGCAGACATAGCGTCCGTCCTCCAGCTTCACGCCCTCGCTCACCGCAATAACGACCGACTTGCTTTCCTTCTGCATCCGCGCAACCTTGTCGATAAAATGATCCACATTGAACGGCACTTCCGGCAGGCAGATCATGTTGACGCCTTCGCAGTCCTCGCCGCGCGCCAGCGCCGCCGCTGCCGTCAGCCAGCCCGCATTGCGGCCCATGATCTCCACGATGGTCACATAGTTCGTGCCATACACCGTCGCGTCACGGATGATCTCCTTCATCACCACGCCGATATACTTTGCCGCCGAACCGTAGCCCGGCGTGTGGTCGGTCATCATCAGGTCGTTATCGATCGTCTTCGGCACGCCCATGAACCGAATATCGCTGCCCACCTGCTTGGCGTAATCGCTCAGCTTGCAGATGGTATCCATGCTGTCGTTTCCGCCGATATAGAAGAAGTATCCGATATCCATCTTTTTCAGAATGGCGAACAGCTTTTCGTAAACCTCCGGATGGGTCAGGTAATCCGGCAGTTTATAGCGGCAGCTTCCCAGATAGGAGGACGGCGTGCGCTTGAGCAGCTCGATCTCCAGCGACGAGCCGAGCGTCGCCGTCAGGTCGACCACTTTTTCTTCAAGCAGTCCTTCCACGCCATGCAGCATGCCGTATACGCGATCCGCGCCGCGCATCTGGCAAGCCTGAAGCACGCCCGCAAGGCTGGAGTTGATGACAGAAGTCGGGCCGCCGCTCTGCCCGACGATAGCATTCTTTCCCATGGATGAATCCTCCAAATGTAAAAAGTTGGGTTTTGTTTTGACCATTATAACCCAATTCATCCGACGTTTGCAAGCATTCTTTTGAAATTCAGATTAGAATTTTGTATTTTTTTGATAAGTGGTCTGATGAATTTGAATCTAAAAAAGCGGGCTGAGCCCGCCTGCATTTCCGCCACAGTCCGTGAAGATTCAAAGCTTTACGCACGTGAGCAAGCTTTATGCAATTTCCAATAAGCTAAAAAAGAAACTGCTGCACCTGTCCTCTCAGTCACTTCGTGACAGCTCTCCCAAAGGGAGAGCCAAGAGACTGCAAATCATTGAAGTTCTGCGTCTCTTGCCTCCCAATCTGGGGGGAAGTGCCCGAAGGGCGGAGAGGGCTTGTGCAGCAGTTTCCTATTTCATTTTTTTATTATATCATTCCGACACAGTGCAATACTCGAAATTCGGATGACCGTTGCTGTTGCGGGTGAAACCCTGCACACGCTCGGAGACAAGCGCCGTCGCTACATAGTTGTAGATCGGCATGACCGGGCATTCCTGCGCAAGCAGCGCTTCCATTTCCTTATACAGTTCTTCGCGTTCTTCGTTCGTCAGGCTCGTACGCATCTTGTTGCACAGTTCCAGATACTTCGGGCAGTCCCAGCGGGTCTTCGCATCGCCTTCCGCGTTTTCCAGAACGGCGAACGCGGCGCTCGGTTCCGGATAGTCGAGCGTATAGCCCATGTACGCAATCTCGAAATCGCCGGACGCACGCGTGCCGGTCTCATCCGCCCAATACACGCCGCTCTCGACCGCGGTCACTTCGCAGTTCAGCCCCAGATACTGCTTCCACATCGCTGCCATCGCCTGCGCGACATTTTCAAGCTCGGTACTCGGCGTGTACTTGATGGAGAAGGTCGGGAAGCCTTCGCCGTTCGGATAGCCCGCTTCAGCAAGCAGCGCCTTCGCTTCCTCAATATCCTCTTCAAACGCGTTGCCGACTACATTGCGCCAATCGCTGCTTTCGTCCAGGACGTCCTTAATGCCATACGGAACCCAGCCATACAGCTGCGGCAGCGTCGCATCCTGAAGGATGCCTTCGGTCAAAATCTTACGGTTGAGCGCCAGCGTCAGCGCGCGGCGGACACGAGCGTCGTCAAACGGCGCCTTGGAGCAGTTGAATTCATAATAGCGGTAGCCGATACGTTCAGAACTCATCAGCTTATCCGTGCCGGCATACGCCTTGAGCGCGTCGCTGTTGACCGAGGTCGCGATGTCGATCTCGCCATTGTCAAACGCCATCTTGACGGTCTCCGGCGCGTTGAGGAACACATACTTAACCGTGTCGATCTTCACTTCGTCGGCATTGTAGTAGTTCGGGTTCTTAACAAGGGTATAGCTCTCGTCCTTCTTCATCTCCGCCAGCATGAACGGACCGTTGCAGACATAGGTCTCCGGCGTGTTGACCCAGTCGTTGCCGTATTTTTCAACATTCGCCTTGCTGACCGGCATGAACGCGGTGGAAGCGGTCAGCGTGATGAAGTAGCTGGCAGGCGCTTTCAGCTCGACCTGGAAGGTCGTGTCGTCCAGCGCGCGGATGGGCAGATCGTCCACCGCGACCGACTTTTCCACATAGCACTCATAGCCGTCCTTGATGACGCCGTAAAGCGTGTAGGCGGTCTCGCTGCCCACATCCGGATCAAGCACGCGCTTCCAGCTGTATTCAAAGTCATAGGCGGTCAGCGGGCTTCCGTCGCTCCACGTCAGCCCTTCCTTCAGCTTGAAGGTATAGGTGCAGCCATCCTCGGAGACTTCATAGCTTTCCGCCATCGCCGGAACAAGGCTTCCGTCCTCCGCGTACTTATACAGACCGCGGAACAGGCTTTGCAGCGCGTAGGAACCGGAAGAATAGTCGTTCAGCGTCGGATCCATGTTTTCCGGCTCGCCGCTCATCTGGAACGTAAGGCTCGCTTCCGCAGTCGCTCCGGCGCATGCAAACAGCAGCATCATGGCGGCTAGTGCCAGTACAAACCATTTTTTCATCATTATTGTTTTCCTCCTACGGTTAAATGTTCCGGCAGAGTTGCCTGCTGCTTCCCTCGCCGAATATGTAAAGAGGATAGCAAACGCTATCGTTTTTGTCAAGCGACAAGCCGGTATTCATGGATTTTTGAATTTTTTCAGCTCAATTCCTTCATAAAATTAGAAATTTGTCAAAACTAGGTTGAATTTTTCGCAGAATCATTCTATAATGGAATCATATATTCGGCAAAGGGGGCTCCGCCTTGTGGGCAAATATATCTTCAAACGCATCCTCTCCGGTGTCGTCACCATCCTAATTCTGATCACGGCATGCTTTTTCTTAATGCACGCCATACCGGGCAGTCCGTTTTCCAAAGGCGAGCAGGGCGTTCCCGAGGCCGTCATGCAGCGGCTCAATGAGAAATACGGTCTCGACCAGCCGCTCTATGTACAGTATTTCCGTTATCTGGATAATATTCTTCACGGCGATTTCGGTATCTCCTATAAGAATTCGAGTGTGCAGGTCAACGACCTGATCAACCGCGGCTTCCCGATCTCCGCGCGCATCGGCATCCTTGCCGTGCTGTTTTCGCTGGTAATCGGCATTTTGCTGGGCGTGATCTCGGCAGTCAAACGCGGCAGTCTGTTTGACGGCATCGCAATGGTTCTGGCAACCATCGGCGTGTGCGTGCCGCTGTTCGTCATTTCGGTTTTGCTGCTTTATCTGTTTGCGGGCGTTCTGAAATGGCTTCCGACCTACGGCTTGAGCAGCTGGAAGCACTATATTCTGCCGGTCACCTGTCTCTCCTTCTCCCCGATCGCGTATATCGCGCGCATGACCCGCTCCTCCATGCTGGAAGTCATGCAGCAGGATTATATCCGCACCGCGCGCGCTAAGGGCGTCGCTGAGCGCATGGTCATCCTCAAGCACGGACTGCGCAACGCCATCCTGCCGGTCGTCACCTATCTGGGTACGCTCATCGCCAATCTGCTGACCGGCTCGTTCATCGTCGAGCGTCTGTTCGCGATACCGGGTCTGGGCAAGTATTTCGTCGATTCGATCACCGCCCGCGATTACAATATCATCATGGGCGTCACGATCTTCCTCGGCGTGTTCGTTGTCAGCTGCAACCTGATTGTTGACGTCGTGTATGGCATCATTGACCCGCGCGTCAAACTGGACGAATGACCGGGAGGATTCTATAATGATGGAAAAGACAGTCGATACCCGTTATCAGCCGCTGGATACCTCGGCGATCTCCGCCGACCAGATTTCCCGCCCGTCCGTTTCCTATTGGCAGGACGCATGGCGGCGTTTCCGCCGAGATAAGCTGGCTGTGTTCGGTCTGATTATGATTATCATCATCTCGCTGTTCGCGATCTTCGGACCGATGCTCTGTCCGTACGAATATGATGAAGCGGATTTCCTCTCCATCGCTCAATGGCCCTCGAAAGCGCATTGGTTCGGCACGGACGCGCTCGGACGCGACCTGTTCGTCCGCGTGCTGTACGGCGCACGCATCAGCCTGTCCATCGGCGTCGTCGCCGCGCTGGTCAACATGATTATCGGCGTGCTGTACGGCGGCATCGCAGGTTATTTCGGCGGCAAGGTCGATAACATCATGATGCGTATCGTCGATATCATCATCGCCCTGCCGTCGCTGCTGTATACGATCTTGCTGATGATGCTCATGGGCTCCAACGTCCGCTCGATCCTGATTGCGCTCTGCCTGTCCTCCTGGGTCGGCACGGCGCGCATCACGCGTTCGCAGGTCGTCAGCCTGAAGCATCAGGAATATGCGCTCGCCGCGAAGCTCGCGGGGGCAAGCGATTTCCAGATCTTGCTGCATCACCTTCTGCCCAATGCGATGGGGCCCATCATCGTATCGGTCATGTTCCTGATTCCGGGCGCGATCTTCTCCGAAGCGTTCCTCTCCTTCCTCGGCATCGGCATTCAAAAGCCGATGGCTTCCTGGGGCTCTCTGGCGAACGACGCCATCGGCACGCTGACCAGCGCGCCTTATCAGATGTTCTTCCCCATCGCCGCCATCAGCCTGACGATGTTCTCGCTGAACTTCATCGGCGACGGCTTACGCGACGCCCTCGACCCGAAGCTCAAGAAGTAAGACGATTGGGGCTCTGCCCCAAACCCCGGTCAGGAACTGAGTTCCCGACACCTTCCGCTTCCCGCTTCGCGGTATGCCGCGAAGCGTAGCAGGAAGTTTGAGGGATTTAATCCCTCAAGCAGGTTTGGGCGGCAGCCCAACGTAACCCCAAAACGTATTTCAGGAGGTTCACATGCAACGACTCCTTGACATTGAAAATCTGCGGACGACGTTCGATATCCACGTCGGTAAAGTGCAGGCTGTCCGCGGCGTTGACCTGCACGTCGATGAAGGCGAAACCGTCGGCGTCGTCGGCGAAAGCGGATGCGGCAAGAGCGTTTCGATGCTCTCCATCCTGCATCTTCTGCCCGATTATGCGAAGATCTCGGCAGATAAAATGGTCTTTGAAGGCACAGACTTGACGCAGCTCACCCCCAAGATGTTCCGTAAGATCAGCGGCGACCAAATCGGCATGATCTTTCAGGATCCGATGACCTCGCTCAACCCGCTCTTTACCGTCGGCGACCAGCTCGTCGAGCCTTTGCGCATCCATAAGGGCATGGGCAAACAGCAGGCGCGCGAGATCGTCCTTGAAAAGCTGCGCCTTGTCGAAATTCCCGATCCGGAGAGCCGCATGAAGCAGTATCCGCACGAGCTTTCCGGCGGCATGCGCCAGCGCATCATGATTGCCATGGCGATCATGTGCAATCCGCGGCTCATCATCGCCGACGAGCCGACGACCGCGCTGGACGTGACCATTCAGGCGCAGATTCTCGACCTTTTGCAAAACCTGCAAAAGAAGCTCGGCACCGCCGTCATCATGATCACCCACGACCTCGGCGTCATCGCGGGCATGTGTTCGCGCGTACTGGTGATGTATGGCGGCGTCGTGGTCGAAGAAGGCACAGTGCGCGAAATCTTCTACGAGCCGAAACACCCGTATACCTGGGGACTCCTGCGCTCCATCCCGCAGAAATCCGGCGAAAAGCGCAAGCTTATCCCTATCCCCGGTTCGCCGCCCGATCTGATTGCGCCGCCGCCGGGCTGTCCATTCGTCGCGCGCTGCCCGTATGCGATGAACATCTGCAACAGCGAACTGCCGGAGCTGACCCGTTTATCCGATACGCACTGCGCGCGCTGCCGCCTGCTCGATGAAGGCGCGCCGCGCGTCACTTGGGAGGGAAATCGCGAATGAATACCATCATAGAAGCCCGTGGGCTGAAAATGTACTTCCCTATCGGACGCACGATGGGCGGCAAGCCCAAGAAGCTGCTCAAAGCGGTTGACGACGTCAGCTTTTCAATCTCAAAAGGCGAGACCTTCGGTCTGGTCGGCGAAAGCGGCTGCGGCAAAACGACTGTCGGGCGCTGTCTGGTTCGTCTGTATGAACCGACGGCGGGAGAGATTTTCTTCGACGGTCAGGATATCGCGCACATGGGCGAAAAGCAGCTTGCCCCCTATCGCCGCCGCATGCAGATGATCTTTCAAGACCCGTATGCGTCGCTGAACCCGCGCATGACGGTATCCTCGATCATTGCCGAACCGCTCCGCTATGCGGGCGTCAGCGCAAAAGAACAGCAGGAACGCGTGCGCGAGCTGGTTGATTTGGTCGGCTTAAAGCCTGACCATTTGCAGCGCTATCCGCATGAGTTCTCCGGCGGTCAGCGTCAGCGTGTCGGCATTGCCCGCGCGCTGGCATGCAATCCGGAGTTTATCGTCTGCGACGAGCCGATTTC
The DNA here is from genome assembly GCA_934631055.1 of uncultured Clostridia bacterium. Lineage (GTDB taxonomy): Bacteria > Bacillota > Clostridia > Christensenellales > Aristaeellaceae > Ventricola. The sequence continues at coordinate 36,359 of CAKTXP010000004.1, forward strand.
TGCGCTGGATGTCTCTATTCAGGCGCAGGTCATCAACACGCTGGAATCGCTTCAGGAAAAGCTGGGGCTCTCCTATCTGTTCGTTTCGCATGACCTGTCCATGGTGCGCCATATCTCCCACAACGTCGGCGTGATGTATCTGGGCTGCATGGTCGAGCGCGCGCCGGTGCAGGAGCTGTATTCCAACATGCTGCATCCGTACACGCAGGCGCTGATGAGCGCCGTTCCGATTCCCGATCCGGATCTGGCGGCGGCAAGCGAGCGCATCCACCTCTCCGGCGATGTGCCGACGCCCATCGACCCGCCGAGCGGCTGCCGCTTCCGCGCGCGCTGTCCGTATGCGACGGAGCAGTGCGCCGCCGAGCGTCCGGAGCTGCGCGAGGTCAAGCCGGGACACTTTGTGGCATGCCACAGAGTTAAGTAAGACGGAAAAGAACGTTTTGGGGCTACCGCCCCAAACCCCGTCTTCGCTTCGCGGCGGTTTGAATAAGGTGTATAGAAAAGGGCTTTCGCTCTCTGCTCATGCAGGGAACGAAAGCCCTTTTAGGATATTCTCTTTTACACCACGCTCTGCAAGCCCAGCGTCTTTTCAATCAGCAGCATCACGCCCAGCGTTGTGACCATCATGATGGTCGCCAGCGCCGCGATTGTCGGGTCAAAATGATACTCGACATAGCTCATGATCTCGATCGGCAGCATGTTGACGCCCGGTCCGGTTAGGAACGCGGAAAGCGATACGTTGTTGAACGAATTGATGATCGCCATGATGCAGGCAGAGGCAATGCCGGATTTGATATTCGGCAATACGATGTTGAAGAACGTGTACTGCCGCGTCGCGCCCAAGCTGCACGCCGCTTCCTCAATGGCAAAGTCAAAATTCGCCAGACTCGACGTCACGACGCGCATGATGTATGGAATCGACAGCAGCGTGTGACCGATCAGCAGACTGGGAATGACCGGCAGCTTGTACTGATTGACCACATAGCGCAGCATCACAAAGCCCAGCACGATGCACGGAATCAGCACCGGAGAAAGGAAGATCGTCTTGATGATATCCTTTCCCTTGAAATCATACCGATTGAGCGCATACGCCGCCGGCAGACCGAGCGCCAAAGCAATTGCCGTACCGCCCAGCGCGATAAAAATGCTGAGCTTTGCCGCGCTGGCAAACGCGCTCATCGTGAATACCTGCTGGTACCACTTGAGCGTGAATCCTTCGCCCGGGAACTTCAGGTAATTCGTGTCGCTGAAGGACGCCGCCATGATGACCAGCAGCGGTCCGATCAGGAACAGATAGACCAGCACCGTCACAAGAAGCAGCAGTTTGTTCTTTTTCATGGTTTGTCCTCCTCTGAGCGATTGCAAAAATCCTCTGCCCTCTCAGCCGCTTTCTTTTTTAGAAGAAATCCTTAAATGCCGGAAAGGGCGATTACTTCACGGAGAAGATTGCGTTCCAGTTGTTGATCCAATCCGCCTGATGTTCGGCGATCAGGCTCCAATCCGGAAGAACCAGCTTGGCGACCTCGTCCTCGCCATAGATGAAGCTGCCAACCTGCTCTTCGGTCAGCACGACGTCCGGACGAACCGGCGCGTCCACGCCGTCCAGCGCGTCCGCATTCTGCACTTCATAGCTGAGGTAGAAGTCGATGAACGCTTCGGCGAGTTCCTTGTTCTGGCTGCCCTTGATGATGTTGATCATGTTGTAGCCGGAGAAAGAGCCTTCGGTCGGATCGACCCAGACGTAATCCGGATTCGCGTTCTTGGCGGTGGTGTAGCTGTAATCCAGCAGAACGGCAACGCTGATCTCGCCCTGGTTGAGCATGGTGATGGTGTCGTTCGCGCTGGTCCAGGTCTTTTTGATGTTCGGCTTCAGCTCAGACAGCTTGGCGAAGATGGCTTCGTCGTCCTTGCCCGGCTCCAGACCGAAAGCGGCGGCAGTCGCATAGTAGAACAGCGGGCCGGAGGTGGTGGTCATATCCGGAATGGCAACGCTGTCCGCCAGTTCCGGATTCCACAGGTCAGCCCAGCTCTTGATCTCAACATCGCAGAACGCGCTGTCGTAGACGATGCCCAGACGGTTCATCGTGTACGCCGGGCCATAGCCCTCGCCCATCGGCGCGCGCGCACACTCATAGATCGAGGAAAGATTGCTGATGGAGCTGTTGTCAAACGTGTCGATCACGCCCGCTTCAATCAGCTGGTTGACGAACATATCGCCGATCACAACGACGTCATAGTTTTCCGGCGCTTCGATGATCTTGGTCACGCGCTCGGCGTTGCGTCCGCTGTCGATGACGACGGTCGCGCCCGTCTGCTCCATGAACGGCGCATAGATGTTCTTCTGCATCAGTTCGGCGTTGAAGCTGAACGTGCTGACCGTCAGCGTCTGACCGGCGAAAGGCTTATCCTCCGCAGCGGCGCAGAGCGTCATGCTCGCGATGACGAGCAGGGTAACAAGCAGAGTCGCAAACTTCTTCATGATTTTTTCTCCTCCTGTTAGCCGATAAGTTTAATTTTATTTTCCATCAGCGAAAGCGTGACCGCCGCGCCGATCGGGAAAACCTGGTTTTGATCGGCGCTGACAACGAATTCGCCGATATCCGTCTTGACATTGAGCTGGTTGTGCCGTCCAAGGAATGTGCTGACCAGCACCTCGCCGGGGATGGCGTTCTGCGCCTTCTCCCCCGCCGCAAGCACGCGGACGTCTTCCGGACGGATGCACGCCTTGAAGCGCTCGCCCGGCTTGTCCTCCGCAACGGCGATTGCCGCGCCATTTGCCGCGGTCAGAGCGCCGCTTTGGGCGCGGGTCAGGTCAAAGAAATTCTCAAAGCCGACAAACCGCGCGATAAACTCGGTGTTCGGGCTGTTGTAAATGGTGCTGGGCGCGTCCATCTGCTCGATGACGCCCTTGTTCATGATGGCGACCTTGTCGCTGATGGCGAAGCACTCTTCCTGATCGTGCGTGACATAGATTGCCGTAAAGCCCAGCTCCTGCTGAATGCGGCGAATCTCCACACGCATCTTCACGCGGAGCTTGGCATCGAGGTTGGAAAGCGGCTCGTCAAAGAGCATCAGATCCGGCTTGATGACCATTGCGCGGGCAAGCGCCACGCGCTGACGCTGACCGCCGCTCATCTCGCGCGGATAGCGGTTTTCAAACCCTTCCAGATCGACAAGCTTGAGCATCTCCATGACGTCGCGGCGGATGGTCTCTTTGTCCAGCTTGCGCATCTTCAAGCCAAACGCCACGTTGTCAAATACGGTCATATGCGGAAAGAGCGCATAGCTCTGGAAAACAAAACCGAAATTGCGCTTGTGCAGCGGCACATGCGTGTAATCCTTCCCATTGAAGGTGATTGTGCCTTGATTCGGCTCGGAAAAACCCGCGATCATGCGCAGGGTCGTCGTCTTGCCGCATCCGGAAGAACCGAGCAGGCTGACAAATTCTCCGCGCTCCACATTCAGGTTAAAATCGCGGAGAATGATATTCTGACCGTAACCGGCGGTAATGTCCTTGAGTTCGAGCAGCGCCATGTCGCTTACCTCCTTACGCCATCGGGTTGATCTTACGGCTCAGCGCGTTGAACACGCTGGAAACCAGCATCGTCACCACGATCATGACCACGGCGACGACAGAAGCCTGCGTCCAGTCGCGAAGGCTCATCGCGTATTGATAGATCATCGTCGCCAGCACGCGGGTATCCGTGCCGCCCAGCAGCTGCGGCGTAGTGTACGCCGTCATGCAGCCAGTGAAAACGAGTACGCTTCCCGTCACCAGACCGGAAACGCTCAGCGGGAACACGACGTGAATGAACGCGCCGAACCGCGTCGCGCCGAGACTGCCCGCCGCTTCGCTCAAGTCGTCCGGGATGTGATCCATAACGCCAATCAGCGAAAGGATCATCAGCGGCAGGAACAGCTGCACAAAGCCGACCGTCATCGAGAACTCACTATACAAAAGGCTCTGCGGCTTGGCGAAAATGCCCAGCGAAACAAGCGCGCTGTTGACGATGCCCTTCTTGCCGAGGATGACCATCCAGCTGAACGAACGGATGACCGGGCTGGTGAACATTGGAAAGACGGCAAACGCCATCATCATGCCCTTATGTTTGGAATGCTTGGCGATGTAATACGCCGTCGGGAAGCCGAGCAGCGCGCAGACCGCCGTACTCAGCAGGCTCAAACGAAGGCTGCGCACAAACACCTGCTGAAAATACAGATCCCCGAAGAGCGAAAAATAGGAAGAAAGCGAAAAGCTCTCATCGGGGAAGAACGACGTCAGGCACAGCGAAAACAGCGGAATCAGCATGAAAAACACGACAAACAGCACGCCGGGCAGCACCAGCGCCGCCACAACCCAGTTCTTTTTACGATTCACCGGAGGTTTCACCCTTTCCGCATCCATAATGTTCGGTAAAATTGCGATTCATTTTATCATAAGCCCCGCAAAATGTCAATTCCCTTTCCCGTTTTCCGTAAATATTCTTTGATTCCTCCGTCAATCAGTCGGAATGTTCGGTTTTTATTCCGCACAGCCTGTTTTAACCGTCGCCCTGGATCTCAAATGATATCCCTGTATTTCTCCGCGCTCTTCATAAAAGCGCCCATATGCTCAAGCAGCCGCGCTTTCGCCTCC
>CAKTXP010000005.1 GCA_934631055.1 uncultured Clostridia bacterium
TTGGATACGGAGAGCGCGTCGATGCCGGTATCCGGAGAATAAGTATGAACCTGATAGGGGATGCCTTCCTTATCGAGAACACGCATCACGTTGGTCTTTTCATTTTTATTTTTATCTGCCATGGGAAGTTCTTCTTTCTCGTTAATATGCGCAAAGAGGGGGAACGCTGGGATGCCTGAGAGATGATATCTCTCAGACTCCCTTCTTCGCTTCGCGGTGGTTCAAATAAGCATAAGCACACGATGTGCATTGCTTGATAAAGTCGATTAAAACCGGCGCGAAGCGAACGGGGAAGTCCAGGAACCTCAGGTTCCTGGCGGGGGGTTGGGGCAGAGCCCCAACGGTTCTCTTTATCTCGGTCATTTCAGCGACGGATGTCGTAGTTCATGTTCATCAGATTGCGGATGCTGCTGACGTCATCGGTGATGTTTGCGTCGCCGTGGATTGTATGCTTGATGACGCTGGATGCGACGGCGAAATTCAGCATATCCATCGGCTTATAATCGTGCAGCATGGCATAGATCAGACCGCTGGCAAATGCGTCGCCGCCGCCCACGCGGTCGAGAATCGTGAAGGTGAAGAGCTTGCTTTCAAACGTGTGTCCCTCGTACCACATGAACGCTTTCAGGCTGTTTTCGCTGCCGGAATGCGCATAGCGGACGTGACGCGCGATGCACTTGAGATTCGGATAGCGTTCAACGAAACGCTGGAAGATTTCATCCTGCTGCTCATAGCTCGGCTGCATCGGCACGCCGTCCTTGACATCGCCCAGGCTGTGGTCGTCCTCGCTGCGCCAGAGGTGATACGGCTCGATGCCCAGCAGGATATCGACATAGGGCAGGCACTGCGTGCAGAAATCGCGCGCTTCCTCCCAGCTCCAGAGCATGCTGCGGAAGTTGCCGTCGAAGCTGACCGTCAAGCCCTTTTCCTTGGCGATGCGCAGCATATCGAGAACCAGCTTGCTGCAATTCGGGCTGAGCGCTGGGGTGATGCCGCTCAGATGGAGCCAGTCAAAGCCTTCCAGCAGCGCGCCCAGATCAACATCGGAGAAGTCATATTCCGCAATGGCGCTGTGCTTGCGGTCGTAGATCACCTTGCTGGGGCGGATGCCGTATCCGGTCTCCAGATAATAGGTTCCCAGGCGATGGGTCGGCGTTTCTTCCGGCGTAGTGAGGATCATCGGGGTGCAGTGGACGTCGTTGGAGCGCAGCCAGCGGACGGCGCTCTTGCCTAAACTGTTGTTCGGAACGACAGAGAAGAACGTGCTGTCCACGCCGAGATTGGCGAGCGCCAGCGCGATATTGGCTTCGCTGCCGCCATAGCTTGCCTCAAATCCGGACGCCATACGGATTTTTTCGTAGTTCGGAGGCGTTAGGCGGAGCATGATTTCGCCCATGGTGATAAATTTTTTGCTGTTTTCCATATTTTGGAGCAGGGGATTGTAGTGAATCATAAATGTACCTGCCTTCCTGACCGCGGGGCGGTCTGATCTTGCCTTCAGTATACCATGATTTGCACGGGGGTTCAACGTGGAAAGGTACATTCCCTTTGCGCTTTCCATCGTGGAATTTGAGCAGAAAAAAGCAGCTTCCCAACAGGAGAAGGAAGCTGCTTGCGAGATGATCAGTTTTCAGGATTATTTTGCGTTGTCCGCGGCATTCTGAATCGCCGCGAGGAAGCTGCCAACGTCGATGGTGCAGCCGCTCTTCAGATCCACGTCGTCCGGAACCTGCGTGTGATGTCCGTCGCCCTTGTCGTAGGTCGGCATGCCGACAACTTCCGCAACGGTCTTGCCGACGCACCAGGCTTCCAGCGCTTCAGCCTGCTCGTACCATTCCTTGCCGATGGAGGTAGCGGCCTTCATGCCGTAGCCTTCCTTGAGCTCCTTCTTGGTCGGATGCTCAGCAGCCAGGTCGGTGGTCAGCGCACCGGCAGCGTCAAAGCCAATCTTGTTCTGGGCGATATCAAAGCTGACGCTGACGATCTTGCCCTCGTCATCCAGCTCGAGCGCACACATGGTGGTGTTCACGGTGACGGAGCCCGCCTTGTCAGCGGTCGCGGCGGAACCGGACATGCTGGTCACAGAGCCCAGACCGGTCGCGGCGAGAGCGCCGGTAGAAACAGAGAGAAGCAGAGCCGCAGTCGCGGCAGCCATAGCAAACTTTTTCATAAATATGTTCCTCCAAATGCAGATCAATGGGTGCAAAATATATCGCTCACCGCATTTCCCCGCGGATGGAGATGCGGCAAACTTACTTAATGATGGTATAGGCGTGTCGCCCGAGGGCATCCCAAATGGCGGAAATCACCTTTGGGGCGCGGAGCGTCGCGCCGGTGGAAACGTCTGTGTCCGATGCAATCTGACCGGGCAGATAGAGCTGGTTGACGCTTGAAACGTCCTTTCCGACGAGGTAGTCAAGCAGCTGACCAAACTGTGCGCTGATTTTCCCCTGCGCGGTTTCGGCGTCGCTTGACAGATAATCCTCGCTTTTATATTGAAGCGTGGTATAGTGAATTTCGGTAAAGCGGTTGTCGCTCAGCGTGAATTCCAAAGCGACCTGTTCTCCGCCGTCTTCCATGTAGCTGCCGCGGTAAACGCCGTCCTGATACGGCTCGGCTTCGGGCAGTTTCGTGGTATCGACAATCTTATAAGGATGGCGGTTCAATCCGTCCCACAGGGCGGAGATGAGCTTGCCGGATTTCATGGTCGCCGTCGTTACGGCGTCCAGGTCTTCAACGATGTCGTAAGGGGAGTAGAGGTCGTCGATTGCGGAAACATTTTTGCCGATGAGGTAATCCGACAACTGACGATATTGGTGCAGAATGGCTTTCTGCGCGTCGCTGGCGTCTTCGCTCATGTAATCGCCGTCCTTGTATTTGACGCCGCGATAGATAAGCGATGTAAAAACTTCATTCTTCAGCTCAAACTGAATGGCGATTTGCTCAATGCCGCCGTCGTAGTAAAACCCGCGGTAGATGCCGTCGGGATAATTCTCGGCGAAAGCGGGAAAAGCGGACGCGAGAAGCAGAGCCAGCAGGGCGAGAGAACGTTTCATGTGATTTCCTCCCGGTTACAAAAATCATTCTAAAGTGAATTGATGTCAAAAGTGTGTCTTTTTGCAAAAAAGTTGTCAAATTTAAAATTTCGCGCAAAGGGTTTGACATTCCTTTAAACGCATCCTACAATGAATAAAAAGCGTTTAGGAGGGAAAGACATGAACCCCATCCTCGTCGTAGACGATAACGAACAGATATTGGATATTTTAACGCAATACATTAAAAAAGAAGGCTGGGCGCTGCTGACTGCAAAGACGGGGGAAGAAGCGCTCGCCCTGTTTGACGCGGCGCAGCCTGCGCTCATCCTGCTGGATATCATGCTGCCGCGCATGGACGGGCTGGAGGTCTGCCGACGCATCCGGCAGGTATCCAGCATACCGATCCTGATGATCACCGCCAAGGATGAAGATGCCGACCGTATCCTCGGACTGGATATCGGCGCGGACGATTATATTGTCAAGCCGTTTTCGCCCGGCGAAGTCATGGCGCGTATCCGCGCGGTCATGCGCCGCATTCCGGCGGGGGAAAAGGCGGAAACGCTGGTCATCGGCACGCTGTCCATCCATATGCCGTCCCTTTCTGTGATGCTTGACGGGCATAAGCTCAACCTCACGCGTCGCGAGGTCGAGCTGCTCTATACGCTTGCCAGCGCGCCGGGACGCGTTTTTACGCGGGATAACCTGCTGACGATGATATGGGGCTATGAGTTCGCGGGCAATTACCGCGCGGTCGATTCCCATATCAAGCGCCTGCGCGCCAAGCTGGATGCGTATCCGCACGACTTTTTTACCATCGCGACCGTCTGGGGCGCGGGATATCGGTTTGAAAGGAATCTGCCATGAAACTGCGCTATCGGCTGGTCACGCGGCTGACCAATCTGTTCGCGATCATGCTTGTCGTCTTTACGCTCCTGCTGACGCTGCTGTTCAACGCGATGATGGAGCGGCAGATGATCTCTCATTACAGCAAGACCATGCAGCGCGACGCCTACGCCATCTCGCAGAATCTCTCGGAGATGATCGCGCCGTCGTCGTATGATTCGCTGGATGAAAACCCGTTTATCGTCGGGGAGGACACGCTTGCGCCCTACATGGCGCTTATCGAACATATCACGCATTGCAACGTCTATCTTGTCGATGAGCAGCACCATGTGACCGGCTATTTCGACGGCGTGGTGCAGACCATCGGCAGCCCGCTCCTGCCCAGCTATATCGAGCAGACGATCGCACTGGGCTTTATGGGCAAAACGCCGTTTCTGATGATGAAAGAGGACGGAGAAACGCACCTGACGACCAGCATGCCGATCATGAATGCGCAGAGCCATGTTCTGGGCGTCGTCCTGCTGGAATCGACGCTCCGCGAACTGGGCTTTGCGCAGGTATCCAGCACAGGTATTCTGGCGTTCAGCGGCATCATTGCCTTCGTATTTGCGCTGGGGTTGAGCTTCTTCTTCTCGCGCATCTTTACCAAGCCCATCACAGAGGTTCAGCATTTTGCAGGCGAACTCGCAAAAGGACAGTACGATGCGCGCATTCAGACGAATAAACGAGATGAGATCGGCGCGCTGTATGGCTCGATGGATATTCTGGCACAGCGGCTTGAGGAAGCGCGCCGGAAAGATGAATTGCTCAAAGAACAGCAGCAGACGTTTTTCGCGACGGTCTCCCATGAACTCAAAACGCCCGTCACGGTCATTCGGGGTTCGCTGGAAGCCCTGCGCGATGGCGTGGTTTCCGCTCCGGACGACGTGCGGGCGTACTATAACCAGATGCTGACCGAAACCAAAGGCTTGCAGCGCCTGATTGCAGATCTGCTGGAACTTTCCCGGCTTCAAAACGTCGGTTTTTCGCTCGATATGGGGGAGGTAAACATGCGGGATCTGCTCGGCGATGTCGCCATGAGCGCGGGCGCGCTTTGCGAAAGGAAAGGCGTCCGTTTTGTCTGCGAAGAGCCGAAAGAGGAAAGAGTCATCACGGGCGATTATACGCGCCTGCGGCAGATGCTGTTCGCTGTCATAGACAACGCCGTCAAGTTCACCGAACAGGGGAAGACAGTCAGCCTTGCGTTTGACGGCAGGACGGTCGTCATTGCGGACGAAGGCGCGGGCATTGCGCAGGAAGAGCTGCCGCACATTTTTGACCGTTTTCATCGCGTGCGCAGCGGGCAGGGCGGTACAGGCTTGGGGCTGGCTATCGCCAGCGAGGTCGCAAGGCGGCACGGCATCATCATCAACGTGGAAAGCGAAGCAGGAAAGGGAACGGTGTTCAGCTTCACTTTTCCGTGCTGAAGAAATGATGGGGCTGCTTTAAACTCCGGAAGGAGCTTCCTCTCATATTCTCTTTCGCTTTGCGGCGGTATAATAAACAATGAGTGTCACGGCTGCAATCAGGCTCATGACGATACCGATGGTCAAGCCGCGCGTATGATAGGTAAAGACGATATCGTGTTCGCCTGCCTCGACAAAGACGCCCATGAACGCGACATCGCAGTTGACGATCTCGACCTTCTGCCCATCGACTGTGGCGGAGAAGCCTTTGTCAAACGGAATCGTAAAGACCAGCATGCCGGCGTCGTTTGCGTCGATATGCGCAGTAAAGCCGTTGGCGGAGGTTTCAAAGGAGTCGCAGGCGTTTGCTTTCAGACGGGCAACGCTTTCCTGCCAGTCCGGGATGGCGTAAACGTCGAGCTTTGCCATGCAGCCGCCGTACTTTTCCAGCGCGTCGTCCTCCAGCGTGACGGCGGCGAGCATGACGGTCGGCACGGTCTCGCTGTCCATCTGCTGATGATGCGTGCCGGTGCAGGTCGTCTGCAAAAAGCCCATTGGAACGGCGTTAGGGTTGGTATAGACGGCAACGCCGTTTTCTTCGCGGTCGAAAACAAAGCCTTCGGGAACGGGGGAGTCGTCGGTCTGGTAGTATTCCGTAACGCTCAGGAAAGCGCGGAGCGCGGCGCTGTCATCCGGAGGACGGACGGTCGTTGATTCGTCATAGCCAAAGCCCGCCATCGATACGAAACGCCCGACCGTAGAGGAACGCAGGCTCATGAAGCTCGTCAGCGAGGACGCACCGCGCAGAAGCCCGTAGTTGCGGATCTTGCCGCCGTAGTCGATGCGCCGCCAGTCTTTGAAATCGGGCTGAGCGGCAGCTTCGAGCGTCGGCTCGGCGATCTCGCTCAGCGTATAAATGCCCTGACCGGGCGTCTCACTGCCGGAAAGCAGATATTTGTCCCCGACGGCGATATATCCGGCATATTGGGTGGCTGCGACTATGCAGACGAGCGTAAGCGCCGCTCCGAAGCGCGGCTTTTTCAGGATGAGGAACAGCATCGCGCCGCCGCCGAGCATCGTCGCGAGGATGGATAGCGCGCGGAACTCAAAAGACGCGTATGCGCCGCCGCGGCGGTTCAGGAGCGCCTGACCGATACGACCGATGAAGCCGGAGCGCACGCTTAATGTGGTCAGCAGGCTTTCCGGAAGCATGAACGGAACGGTCAGCAGAAGAACCAGCGCGGTCAGACCGATGAAGGCATGCAGAAAAGCGCGGTCTGGCGCGTCCGTTTTTTCGGCAAAAGGCTGGAGAGCATAGAGCGTGGCAAGCGTGGTCATCAGCGCCAACCCGTACCACCAGCGGGTGTAGCCGACGTTAGTCTCTAACGCAAACGCACCGCAGAGGATCGGAACCACGCTGCATGCCAGCAGCGCCAGAAGCAGCGCCTTGAGCCAGCGCTGTTTTTTCTGCGCAAAGGCAAAGACAGCCGCGCCCGTCATACCGAATACGGGCAGATAGGCGGCGGTCGAACACCAGCTTCCCGCGTCGCCGTAATACGCGTGGACGACGTTGCTCTCGATGGGCATCAGCAGCGCGCGAAGCCGTTCGAGCAGGACACTGGGGGTGTAATGCTGGGCAAGGAGCGGCGTGTCGCCCGCGCCCGTCCGCGTGATGCTGAGCATGAAGAGCATCGCAGGGCAGAGCAGGACGCCTGCCAGAGCACAGCCGACGCCGCATTCAAAAACGAGAGAGAGCACGCGGCGCACCGTGCGATACGGTTTCCAGTCTCTACTGAAAAAGCGAAAGACAAAGTACAGCGCCGCCAGCAGCGCGCTGGACAGCATGAAGTAATAATTCGTCAGCGTGTTTAAGCCGCAGAACAGCGCCAGCGCGCCGGGGTGCGGTCGGTCGCTCATGACCATCTCCATGCCGAGCAGGATGAGCGGAAAGAAAGCGATGACCTCCGTAAAATGGTAAAACTGTGTGTTGACCAGCGTGAAGGATGAAAACGTATACAGGATGCTGCCCAGCAGCGCGAGTTTTTCATTTTTTATCATTCGGCGCAGGTAACAGAATGAGGTCACCGCGCAGACGGCATGCTTGAGGACAGCCATCACGCTGATGCCGTAGGGGATGAGCGCGGCAGGCAGGAGCGCAAGCCCCCAGACAAAGACGCTGCCCAGCGTATAAAACGCATAGCTTCCGACCGCAGGCGCGCCGAGGAATGTGTTGAAACTGTAACTGTTCAGCCCGCCGCGGAGGATGCGCCGCGTTTCAAGGATGAAAGGAAGCTGCTGCTCGATAAAGTCCCCGCGGGTCACAAATCTGCCGCCGTAGGGGAGTATCGCCGGAGCAAGGGCAAACAGCGCCAAGACGGCGCCGAGAAAAAACGCGTGGGCGGCAGTGATGCGCCGCTTTGAAAGCGCGGATCGGTTCATGAGGTTCCCTCCCAAGCATGATTCTGACTGTTGGGTCAGTCAGGCTTAAACCAAACACTTCAAGAAGCAATAAACTAAGCGTTTTCAGGATATGGGGCTTTGCCCCATCGCCCCGCCAAAGGGCTTTCCGAATGTTTACGGCGCCCGTTTGGCGCATCGCCCTTTGGAAACTTTTGGGCGCAAATTCTTAGATTTTTCTTGAAATATCAGATTTGTTAGCCTGATACCCTCCAGTCGGGAAGTCCAGAAACCTCAGGTTTCTGGCAGGGTGTGGGACGGAGTCCCACTCGTTCTTTTCTAAAATAAAAGCCGGAACAAAGCGTTCCGGCTGGATGGTGGAGGTGAGGAGAATCGAACTCCTGTCCGAAAAAGCGACTGCCAAGTTTTCTCCGAGCGCAGTTCATGTTTTAACATTCCCTCCTCCCAGCGCCCGTGAACAGGCTCAAGGATTCAGTAGCTTCATTATGTGTTCATGCTGCAAAGCTTAGGCAAGAACATGGCCCGCTAAATGACGCCGGATTCCGATGCAGCGGGATCATCGGGCCGACGCGCAGCCTAATTAGGCCGCGAGGCAATAATCGTTATTGTCAGTTAATTTTTAATTTCCCGATTTTAACGTGGCTCGGGTCCACGGCTCGCTTACCTGACCGCCCACAATCCCGTCGAAACCAGTACACCCCCATAAAGAAACGAAAAAATCAATCGTCGCCGCGGTTCTTTGAACGCAAAGCGCGCTGAATGTCGCGCTGGGCGTCCTTTGCCGCAATGTCGTCGCGCTTGTCGTGCAGCTTTTTGCCTTTGCATAGCCCAAGCTCCATCTTGAAACGCCCATCCTTCAGATATACCTGAAGCGGAATAAGCGAATAGCCCATCTTGGCGACTTCCTGCCCCAGATGGCGGATCTGGCTCTTGTGCAGAAGCAGCTTTTTCTGACGCAGGGGATCGGTATTGAAGATGTTTCCCTGCTCATACGGGCTGATGTGCATGCCGCAGACGAGGATCTCGCCGTCTTTGACGATGGCAAAGCTCTCTTTGAGGTTCATGCGTCCCTGACGCATGCTCTTGACTTCGGTGCCTTTCAGTTCCATGCCGCATTCGACGCGCTCTTCGACGAAGTAATCGTGGAACGCTTTTTTGTTTTGAGCCATGGGCTTGATGCCTTTTGCGCGCGCCATGCGATTACCTCCTTCTCCGATGTATCCCATAGTATAGCACAGGGTGGAGAAATGTGCAAGAAAAAGAAATCGACAGGCGCATTCCGCGCCCAGTGGGGTGGCTGCGCGCTTGAGCTTTGAACGGCTTTGTGATATGATACCTTCATCAAAAAGAGAGGTATCTGCCATGACGATTTTACTGCTCGGCGACCTGACGGGGCGCAGCCGCGTCGCCCTGCGCATGCTGACCTGCGAGCTTGAAGCGCGCGGGCATGAGGTGCTTGCCCTGCCGACGGCGCTGATTTCCAATACGTTGAATCTTGGGCGCGCGGCAACGCTCGATACGACCGATTATCTGATGGAGTCGCTTGAAACATGGGAAAAGCTGGGGCTGACGTATGACGCGCTGTATATCGGCTTTGTCACGGGTATGGCACAGGCGGAAAAGCTGTGCGCTGTCGCGGATTCGGCAAGGGAGCGCGGCGTGCCTGTCGTCGTCGATCCGATCCTCGGAGACAACGGACGGAAGTACAACAGCGTCAGCGATGAACAGGCGCGTGCAATGGTGATGCTGGCGAAGCATGCAGATATCCTCACGCCGAATCTGACGGAAGCCTGCCTTCTGGCGGATATGCCATATGCGGAGGTGAAGGCAGACGGGGACGCGCTTCATGCGCTTTTGAAAGAGCTTTCAGAGGGAAAGCGGAGTGTGCTGATTACCAGCGCGGGGGACGCGGTTGTCGGCTATGACGCAAAGCTGGGACAGGCGATCAATGTGCCGTTTACCCGTGTTTCCGGCGAACACTGGGGAACGGGCGACCGGTTCTGCGCATTGCTGCTGGACGGCATCGTGCGGAAAGAGACGCTTGCCGATGCGGCAAAGGGCGCGAGCGACGGCGTGTATGATGCGCTGACGAAGGAATGAAACGAGCCCTCTCCGCCGCAGAAAAAGACGGAGAGGGTTTTCCGTGTTTGAAAATCCCTCAAATCCTATTGACGAAGTATGATATAAAATGGTATACTGGGAACACTGAGTGAAGAAGCGGAGGAATGTGCCATGATGATTTCTACGAAAGGTCGATATGCTTTGCGCATTATGGTCGATGTCGCGCAGCATGACGGCGAGATGCCGGTCAGCGTGCGGGAGATCGCGCAAAGGCAGGATATTTCCGGAAAGTATATGGAGCAGATCATCAGCGTACTGACCCGCAGCGGGCTTTTGCGCAGCATTCGCGGCGCTCAGGGCGGTTATCATCTGGCGAAAAAGCCGGAGGCGATCACCGTGGGCATGATCCTGCGTGCGACGGAGGGCGATCTTGCGCCTGCCGAATGCGTTGCGCAGGATGGTCAGGCATGCGTGCGAAGCGGCGTTTGTCCGTCGCATGCGGTCTTTGCAAAGGTATACAGCGCCATCAACAACGTCATTGACGGCGTTACGCTTTGCGACCTGATCCCCGACGGAGAGGACATCCAGCCCGTTCACACGGGAAGCTGTTTGTAAAGGAACGAGGGAACGTTGTGGGACGCTGTCCCACACCCTGCCAAGAACCTGAGGTTCTTGGATTTCCCACTTTCATTTATCGCTTTGCGATAAATGGCGGATGAGTTTATTAAAGCTGCCGCGAAGCGAAGGAGGGAGTCTGAGGGACTGGTCCCTCAGTGGGGTTTGGGGCAAAGCCCCAATCGTCTTTCCCATTTGACCTGTCGTATCAAAAAGCAAGGGAGAGTTTTTTGTGATCTATATGGATAACGCCGCGACAACGCGGCTCAGCAGCGAAGCTTTTGAAGCGATGCGCCCTTTTATGATGGAGCAGTACGCCAATCCTGCGGGAACGTACAGCTTCACCAATAAGAGCAACGAAGCGATGGAGAATGCCCGCGCGCAGGTCGCCGCTGTTATCGGCGCAAAGAGCGCGGAGATTTTCTTCACCAGCGGCGGCACGGAGAGCGATAACTGGGCGCTCAAGGGCGCGATGAAGGCGAACGAGAAGAAGGGGCGTCACCTCATTATCTCCGCCATCGAGCATCACGCCATCCTGCACAGCGCCAAGGCGCTGGAGCGCGAGGGCTTTGACGTGACCATCCTGCCGGTCGATTCGGACGGCGTCGTCGCGCCGGAATCCGTCGAGGCGGCGATTCGTCCGGATACCGTGCTGATTTCCGTCATGGCGGCGAATAACGAGATTGGAACCATCGAGCCGCTGGAGGCTATCGGCGAAATTGCCCGCCGCCATGGCGTGCTGTTCCATACCGATGCGGTGCAGGCGTTCGGCCATATCCCGCTGGACGTGGAGAAGATGCACATCGACCTGTTGTCTGTCAGCGCGCATAAGTTCCATGGCCCCAAGGGTGTGGGCTTCCTGTATATCCGCAAGGGCGTGAAGCTGCTTCCGTTTATGGATGGCGGCGCGCAGGAACGCAACCGCCGCGCGGGTACGAGCAATGTGCCGGGTATCGTCGGCATGGGCGAAGCGGCGCGTCTGGCGCAGGCGAATATGGAGCGGACGATGGAAAGCGTCAGCGCTGTCCGAGATCACCTGATCGAGCGCATCGAAGCGGAAATCCCGTATGCGAAGCTTAATGGACACAGGACGAACCGCCTGCCGGGCAACGTAAATTTCTGCTTCCAGTTCATCGAGGGTGAGAGCATGCTGATGCTGCTGGATGCGGCGGGCATCTGTGCGTCCAGCGGTTCGGCTTGCACGAGCGGTTCGCTTGACCCGTCGCATGTGCTGCTGGCAATCGGTCTGCCGCACGAGATCGCGCATGGTTCCCTGCGTCTGTCCCTGAGCGAGGAGACGACGATGCAGGACGCGGATTTCGTGGTCGATCAGCTCAAGGAGATTATTCCGCGTCTGCGCAGCATGTCCCCGCTGTATGCGGATTTCATATCGAAGAATAAGTAAAGAAGGGAACGGGAGAACGTTGAGGGCGCATGGCTCCAATCCCTCAAACTCCCATTAAGAACCTGAGATTCTTGGATTTCCCATATATGGATTGCTTTGCAAGCTATGGCTTGCATGTATAAAGAAACAGAGAAGGCGTCAAAGGAGTTAGGATATTATGTATACCGAAAAAGTAATGGATCATTTCATGCACCCGCGCAATGTCGGCGAGATCGAGAATGCGAGCGGCGTCGGCACGGTCGGCAACGCGAAGTGCGGCGACATCATGCGTATCTTCCTGGATATCGACGAGAACCAGATCGTGCGCGACGCGAAGTTCAAGACGTTTGGCTGCGGCGCGGCAATCGCGACCAGCTCGATGGCGACGGAAATGATTATCGGCAAGACGGTTCAGGAAGCGCTGGAAGTCACCAACAAAGCGGTCATGGAAGCGCTCGGCGGTCTGCCGCCGGTCAAGGTTCACTGTTCGCTGCTGGCTGAACAGGCGGTGCATGCAGCGCTGTGGGACTATGCGCAGAAGAATGGTCTGGTCATTGAGGGACTCAAGCCGCCGGTCGACGACGTGGACGAGCTTGAAGAAGCACACGAAGCGGAATAATTGAAGAAGAACATGAAAAGAGGGCTGCCGACGTGACAGCCCTCTTTTCCTATGTGGATTTTATTCCCGCGAAGCTTCATCCGGCGTGGCGATGCTCGGCGTAGGCGTGGGCGTCGCATCCGGCGTGGGGGTCGTGTCCGGCGCAGGCGTCGGGCTTGGCGTATGGATAGGCTCAAGCGTTTCGATGGAAGAGGTGATTTCAGGGAGCGGCGTGATCTCTGGTTCACGATTGTAGGCAAACGTATTTTCGCCGTCCTGAAGCAGGCAGTTTACAACGCGCGCATGCGACAAACCGTTGTCGCCGACGACTTGGAGCGACTGCCCCGGTTCGCCGACTTGAGAAGAAGCGTTGCCGCCAATGAGCGAACCGTTTAAATTGACATAGGACGAGCCGGCAGCGTCCATCAGGATCAGCGCGCTGCCGCCGTATTCCGTGCCGTTGCCGCCGCGAATATCGCCGCTGACGCCGACGCTGACGTTATCGGCAAGCGAAACGATCTGCATGCCGGTTCCGCCGATAGAACCGCGTCCGCCGCGGACGCTTCCCGCCACGGTCACAAACGCGTTGCCGCTCAGGTCGAACAGGTTCAGCCCGCTTCCGCCGAGCGTTTTGCCGTCGCCGCCGCGAATGGAGCCGGAGAGCATCATCGTGCCATATTCGCCCAGCGAGGTGACCTCCATGCCGCTGCCGCCGTTTTGACCGCCGCCGCCGCGGACGCCGCTTTCAATGCTGACGTAGAGATCGCCGCTGCGGTGGGTGAGCGTGATGCCAGTCGCGCCGGAACCGCCCGCCACGGAGCAGTTGCTGTCGATGAGCAGCGTTCCGCTTCCGGTGAAGGTCAGCCCGCTCTTACCGTCTGCGCCCTCGACATGGACGCCGTCCCGCAGCTCGATGTTGGAAACGCCGTCGATGACAAGGGAATCGAGCAGGTCGATATCCGAGAAGATGATGGAGGAATTGCTGATATGAAGCTGGCGGATCGCCGCTTTTCCGTCGCCGGATATTTGAAGCAGGACCGGTGTTTGCAGCGCGTCTGACGTGGCGGTCACGTCGCCGGAGACCAGAAGAACGTCGCCGTCGCGCGCTTCGCCTGCCAGTGTCAGCAGCTCTTTGTAGGTAAAGGCAGGACCGAGGGTGCCCGCGCTTACGGACAGGGGAAGAGCAAGCAGAACCAGCAGCAGGGCGAAAGCCCTCGTTGTTTTCATCAAAAAACTCCCTTTCGGAGCGCGAAAAAGGTTTCCCGCGCCGGAAATTTGAATTATATTATAGCATGATTCTGCCGGATAGGCAAGTTTGGGCGAAATGAAGCGGAGAAGCGGCAAAAAAAGAGGAAAATTTTAAAAAACGATTGACAAAGACGCTGAAAGCTGATATAATAGCTTTCGTTGAAAGCAAGTTTATTGGGGAATTGTGTAACGGCAGCACCTACGACTCTGACTCGTATTGTCTAGGTTCGAATCCTAGTTCCCCAGCCATTTAAGCCTCCATGGTCAAGCGGTCAAGACGTTGCCCTCTCAAGGCAAAATCATGGGTTCGATTCCCATTGGAGGTGCCAAGCTTCCCATTCGCTGATGCGGATGGGGCTTTTTTTATTTTCAATCAATGAGCAATTGAAGTATTGTACAAATTCACGCTGGAGGACCTCATCGGCCTTCGCTGCGCTCAGCCACCTTCCCCAAAGGGGAAGGCTTTTAAAATACAGGAAAAGCAGCCTCTGCCTTCTTCTTTACAGGCATTCAGCGTGACTGCCCACAGTGTGGAATTCAAAAAAAGGCTGTCAGGTTGAGCAGCCTGACAGCCCTGGAAAATAATCCGTTATGAATGATCCGCGAGCGCCTGTGCGCGCAGACAAAGTTCGGCGGCGCGGAACGCATGCGCCTGCGTCATGGAAGATTCTGTGCGGTTCAGGCAGTCCAGAATGAACTGACCGAAGAAGGGACAGCCAACACGTCCGGAAACATCCATCTTATGCTCACCTTGGCGATCGACCCAGTAGACGCGTTCGCCGCCCGTCGTGCCGCTCGCGATATCGACCACTTTGCGAAGCTCGATATAGCCGTCCGTGCCGAGGATGAACGTTCTGCCGTCGCCCCAATTGCTCAGTCCGTCCGGGGTGAACCAGTCGATGCGGAAATAGCCTGTTGTGCCGTTCGAGCCGAGAAGCATGCAGTCGCCGAAATCCTCGAATTCCGGATAGTCGGGATGCGCGTAGTTGGCTTTTCGCGCGGACTGGACGACGGCGTCTTTGGAATCGGTAAAGTGCAGGAATTGCTCGATCTGATGACTTCCGATATCGCAGAGGATGCCGCCGTAACGCGCTTTTTCAAAGAACCAAGATGGGCGCGTCGGCAGATTCAGCCGATGCGGTCCGAAACCGTCCGTATGCAGGACACGCCCGATGGTTCCCTCGCGGATGAGATGATCCGCCATCACTGCGGCCTCCGAATGAAGGCGTTCGGAGTAATAGACCATGTATTTCCTGCCGGTCTCGGCGACGGCTTTACGCGCCTGCGCAAGCTGGTCAAGCGAGGTCATTGGAGCTTTATCGACGAAATAATCCTTGCCAGCCTGCATGGCGCGGATGCCCAGCGCGCAGCGTTCGGAGGGGATTGCCGCCGATGCGATGAGCTGAACGGCGGGATTGCCCAGCGCCGCGTTAAGCGAAGGCGCGGCTTTTGCCTGCGGGAAGGCTTTCAAAAAGGCGGCGATTTTCTGCGGGTCGTCGTCCCAAACCTCGCAGAGCGTTGCGCCCGCTTCCAGCAGGGCGCGGGTCATGCCGTAGATATGCCCATGCGCCAGACCGACGGCGGAGAAGAGGAATTCGCCGGAGCTGACGACCGGCTTCGGTTTTTCAGGCAGGCAGATATCCATCACAGAAGCTCCTTAAACGCGCCGCAGGCTGCGTCAAATGCGGCGTCGCTGCTGTCGTAGCAATACAGACCGACCTGGCTGGTTTCGCCTGCGCGCTCCAATCCTTTCAGACCGTCGAATACGCGCAGATGCGGCTCGATGGTCGCCGTATCGCCGCCCTGCGCGCGATAGGCGTCCACGATGCGCTTGACGCTGCCCAGTCCTTTTCCGGCAGGCACGACGCTGCCGTCCGCAAGCGCGTCCTTGATATGCAGGTAGTGGATATAGGGCTTGAGCAGCTCCCACGCGCCCCACGTCTCCTGACCGCACTGGACGAAATTCGCCGGGTCAAAGACGCCCTTCATCGTGGGGAAGAGGCGAAGCAGCTCTTCGCAGCGGTCTGCCATGTCGCCATAAATGCCCTTTTCGTTTTCGTGGCAGTAGAGGATGCCGCTGCCTTCGCCGACGCGGATCATCTCGCCGACTTGGTCGATGACCTGCTGACGGTAAGCGGCGGGGTCTTCAACGGCGGGAATGTAGAAGGAGAACATGCGCAGGTTCTTTGCGCCGAGTTCGTGGGCGACGTCCAGCGTATGGCGGAGCTGGTCAAGATGCGCGGCGAAATCGCCGGTCTTGATATCGATCTTGCCGATGGGCGAACCGATGGACCAGACGCTCAGACCGGCGTCATCCATTTTGAGGCGGACTTCGCGCGCCTTTGCAAGGGAGATGGCGGATACGTTCTCGCCGTCTACGCCGCGAATCTCAAGCCCGTTCAGCCCATTGCGCTTCATTGCGGCGATCTGCCCATCTATGGAAGGAGATGCTTCGTCAGCAAACGCATAAATCTTCAAAAATTGTTCCTCCTTGTTTGAATTACAGCCTCAGCATCGGGGCGAACAGTCCGCCCTGTACGCTTCTGCCGATAAAAGCGACGTAACGACCGGTCTTTGTATCATACCAGTCGGAGAAAGGCACACGGGACGTGGTTTCGCGCAGCATGCGCGCGATCGGGGCAATGAGTGCGCGGCGCACATCCATATCCTCCGCCATGGCGGCGACCCAGCAGATCCAGTCGGACTTGGTATAGTCCGCGCGGGAATCCAGCGGCAGACCAAAGGCGTTGATGCGCGGCAGGTAGCTCTTCGTCTCGTTTTCGTAGAAAGATTCGGGCATCAGCGACAGATGCAGCACCTTGTCCCAGAGCAGGTTATACTTCATACTCCAGCCCTGCCCATCCAGCGTCAGCGGCGTATTGCCATTTTCGCCGATCTTCTTGAGCAGCCGGGCTGCCATGCCGCGCGCTTTCTCGACATAGGTTTCTTCACCGATGAGCCTGCCGTAACAGGCGACGCCGACGATGGCTTTCATGGCGAGGTTGACGTTATGCGCCAGATGTCCGGCGAAATCATCCGTGCAGAGCTGTTCGCCGGGGTCTTCGCCATAGGTCAGCAGGTAGCGCACCCACTGGTCGAGCAGCGGGCGGTACTGACGGACGAGAGCGTCGCTCGCGCCATAGGTCTTTGCGGCTTCGAGCATGACGAGCATGTTGCCGCATTCCTCGACCGGCATCTGCCCGCGCGGGTCATAGACGGGCGAACCGGCGGGGTAGAGATAATAGGGCGGATGCGTCTCCTTGACTCCTACGCGGTGAACGGCGGCGTAGACCTGACCGGTCGCCAGCGGATAGCGCCCGACGTCGTGCGGCGCAAAATCGTCCGTCCAGACGGGCATGGAAGCGAATTTCAGCACTGGACGGCACATGGCGTTGACCAGCTCGGGGTTGTAGCGCAGGAAGAGCGGGGAAGAGGGATAGCTGATATCGACGGTGCCGATGCAGCCGTTGGAATCGTTCTCCTTGGAGAGATACGCCATTTCGCCTTCCGGCGTGGCGATGAGCTTGTGCGCCGCCATGACCTGACGCCAGGAAGCTGCGGTCAAACGGGCGTAATCTTCGCCGCCTGCCGCAAGGGAATCGCGCTCGATGTCGGCGTCGAGCTGAGCGCAGCAGTTCAGAAGCTCGTCAAAATGCTCAAAAGCATAATGGATTGCGTCGGTAATCTGCAAACCGTTTCGACGATACCATGATTTGCAAAGGTCGCCGAAATAATTGATGGAAGCGATATCGTCATAGGCAATCACGGCGCGGACGACATTGTCCGTCAGCTCGGCGGTCATCTGCAAGCCGTCGCCGACGGGCTGTGTTTCGCCGTCGCCGGTCAGATAGAGATAGCCCCAGTCGATCGTAACGTGGTCGCCGGAATGGCACAGCGGCTTCTGCGTGGATTGTCCGCACCACGCGGCGCTGCGTCCGTCGAGCGTCAAAGCGGCGGAGGTCATTGCCGGGCGGATATCGCCGTCGTAGCAGAGCCGGTCGGAGAGATGCAGCCGGATGGAGACGGCGTGTTTCACGCCGTCGATTGCCGATGCGCGGAAGGTGACCAGCGTCACAGGCATGCTCAGCACGTCAGGGTCGTCCGGCAGGGCGGGCGTGATGAAA
Source organism: uncultured Clostridia bacterium (assembly GCA_934631055.1). Taxonomy (GTDB): domain Bacteria; phylum Bacillota; class Clostridia; order Christensenellales; family Aristaeellaceae; genus Ventricola. The sequence continues at coordinate 17,772 of CAKTXP010000005.1, forward strand.
CGGGTCTCAAGCTGAACGCCGCCGAATTCGATGGTAAAGACGGTCTGCGTCGCGCTGACGCGAAGCTCGATCAATGCGGCTTCCGGCTCACAGCCCATACCCAGAAAACGGCAGGGCTTGCCGTCTACGGTCATCGTGCCGCGGAGGGGCTTGACGGGCCCGCTCCAATGCGCGCTGTCCGTTTGGGTCATCGTATCGGCAGGCATCCAGATAGACAGATAGGGGTCGGACGCGATCAGCGGGATCGCGGGCAGGCGGTCGATGCGGGACATGGGGGATTTCCTCCTTTTTATCCAAATAAACCATTCCCTCCGAGGGAAGAGAATGATTTGTGTTTTTCTCTTACCCCTTCAGACCCTGCGTGCTGATGCCTTCGACCAGGTTTTTCTGGAAGAAGAAGAACAGCGTCAGGATCGGGACCAGAGAGAGGACGGACATGGCGAACGTCGCGCCGTAATCCGCCTGAGAACTGTCGTTGAACATCTTGAGCGCGTAAGCGACCGTGTACATCGCGGGCTTGTTCAAATAGAGCAGAGCGCCCATGAAGTCCTCCCAGCTGCCGATGAAGGTCAATACGCCGACCGTCACCAGAGAAGGCACGATCATCGGCAGGATGATGCGCAGGAAAATGCCGTACCAGCTGCATCCGTCGATCGTCGCCGCTTCATCCATGTCGCGCGGGATGCCGCGGATGAACTGCATGATGAGGAAGATGTTAAAGCCGCTTGCGAAGAAGGACGGGACGATCATCGGCAGATACGTTCCGACCCAGCCCATCTTGTTGAACAGAACGAAGCGGGGGATCATCATGACCTGACCCGGCAGCATCATCGTGATGATCATCAGCACGAACCAGAACTGACGCCCCTTGAAGCGGATGCGCGCCAGACCGAACGCGACGACTGCGGAGGAGAAGACCATGCCGAGGGAGGAGAGGATGGCGACGAACAGCGAGTTCTTAAAGAATGTGCCGAACGTATAGTTGCCGAAGCCGCGCCAGCCGTCGATATAATGCTCGATAGTGAAGTTGTTGGGGATGAGGGAGGAAGCGGTGGAGAAGATCTCACCGTTCGGCTTGAAGGACGAGGCGATCATCCACAGCACCGGATAGAGCATGACGAAGCTCGCAAGGATCATCAGCGTATGATATACGATCTTGCTCAGGCGTTTTTGAGCGGTGACGCTCTGCGTAATATTCTTCATCAAAACTCACTTCCCTTCGGATTCGTAGTAGACCCAGGCGCTGGAGGAGCGGAAGATCAGCGCCGTAAAGAACGCGATGACCAGCAGCATGAACCACGCCATGGCGCAGCCATAACCCATCTCGTAGTGGTTGAACGCCTTGTTATACAGATGGACACCGTAATAGAGCGTCGTATTCAGCGGTTTGCCCTGCGTGATGAGGTAGCTGGAGTTGAACGCCTGGAACGCGCCGATGACCTGATTGATGAGGTTGAAGAACAGGATCGGCGTCAGCATTGGGAGCGTGATGGAGAAGAAGCGGCGGACAGGACCCGCGCCGTCCACGATGGCGGCCTCATGATAGCTTGCCGGAATGTTCTTGATGGCGGCGAGGAAGATGAGCATCGAGTTGCCGAACTGCCATACGCCCAGCGCGATCAGCGTACCCAGCGCGGTCTTCGGGTCGCCGAGCCAGCGGGTGTTGCTGGGCAGACCGAAAAGTCCGAGCAGCTGGTTAATCGCGCCGTTGTAGGCGAAGAGCTGCTTCCAGAGCAGGGCGATAGCAACGCTGCCGCCCATCAGCGAGGGAATATAGAACGCCGAACGATAGAATCCCGTCACATTGGTCGCGCGGGAAAGCACCAGCGCCACCAGCAGAGACACCGTCAGCTTGATCGGAACCTGAATAAAGGCGAATTTGAACGTGACTTTAAAAGAAGTCCAGAACAGCTTATCCTCAAAGAACATCGTTTTGAAGTTCTTGAGTCCGACCCACTTGGCGGGGGAAAGCACGTTGTATTCTGTAAAAGCCAGATACAGCGAGGTGAAGAACGGAATGGCGGTAAACACCACAAGTCCGATGATAAAAGGCAGGATGAACACATAACCCGCTACGTTATCGCGGTTCAGCGTTGAAGCGAGCGAACGCGTGGGGCGGAGGGCCTTTTGCATGACGAGGACTCCTTTCATAAGGGGAGATTGAAAGAATTGCGCCGAAGGAACGGATTTTTCCTCCGGCGCAACAGGATGAAAGCCGATTTTTAAATCTTACTTTTCAACAGCAGCTTTCGCCAGAATGTCATTGGCTTCGTCCATGAACTGACGGGCGGTCGCTTCCAGATCGTCCACCATGCCGTAGCGGACCTGTTCGGTGTACTGGCTGAACAGATCGGCGATGTTGGAATGAGAAGAGGCGGCGGGGCGCATCAGCGGAGAGACCATGCCCGGCTGGTTGAGGAAGTCGATGAAAGCGGCGACCTCCTGATTGGTTCCGTCGAGCGTCGGCGCAAGGTATTCGCGCATCTTGCTGGAGATCGGGACCGCACGCTCAAGACCACAGATGTCAAAGCACTCGGTATTGTTGGTGAAGAAGTTGATGAAGCGGACGGCGGCTTCCTTGTTCTCGCTCTGTTCGGCGACACACCAGAACATCGACGGCTTCAGGTAGGAAGAGGGCGCCGTAGCGTCGTCCATATTCGGGATCATGACCATGCCGATGTCCTTGCCGGTCGCGTCGCGGTAAGCCTGAAGCTCGTTGGAATACTGATAGCGGGACCAGGTGTCCACGACCATGGAGTCAAAGCCTGCGACGTCGGTCGCTTCGCCGGGGCGGATTCCCCAGCCTTCGTCCTGCGCCTGAATGGCGAGGCTCCACATATCCACGATGTACTTCGGGTCGTCAAAGCCGAGCGCGGAGTCGTCGTCGTTGTAGAGATCGAGCCCGTAGTTGCGCAGACGCAGGCGCAGGTTATCCATCGAGCAGATGGTCACGAAGTTATCCTTCATGCCGCTCGTTTCGTAAACGGCCTTGGCGACGGCGATGTATTCCGACATCGTCGGGTTCATCGGCAGCTCGACGCCCGCCTGCTCAACGAGGTCGCGGCGGTAGAGCATCGCAGGACCGTTGGTGCCGGTGGAGATGGCGTAGGTCTTGCCGTTGATCTGACCGGACTGAAGGACGCTTTCGGAGACGTCGCTCATGTCGAGCGTGCCGTCGGCGATATAGCTGTCCAGATCGGCCAGCACGTTGTTCTCAGCGTACTGGGCGAGGTAGAGATAGTCCATCTGGAACACGTCCGGAGTCTGACCGCCGGCGACCTGCGCCGGAAGCTTCGTCCAGTATCCGCCCCAGTCGGAATAATCCGCGACGACTTCGATATCCGGATTCAGCTCTTCAAACTTCTCGATGAGCTTGACGGTCTTTTCGTGACGAGTCTGGCTGCCCCACCAGAGAATGCTGATGGTGGTCTTTTCCTCCGCAACGGCGGCGGGAACGAGGGACGAGCAAAGCATCGCGGCTGCCGCGAGCGTAGTCAGAACGCGTTTCTTCATAGAGAGCAACCTCCTAAATCTTTCGTCGTTGTGTATGAAGCGGACAAATCAGTTTTTCGCGGCGGCTTCGGCGAGGATCGCGTTCGCTTCGTCCATGAACTGACGGGCGGTCGCTTCCAGATCGTCCGCCATGCCATAGCGGACCTGCTCAGAATACTGGTCGAGCAGCTCGGAAACGGTGGAAGCGACGGCAGGGTCGGCGTTCATCAGCGGAGAGGTCATGCCCGGCTGGCTGACAAAGTCGATGTAAGCGGCGACTTCCTGGCTCGTTTCGTTCAGAGACGGCGCAACATACTCGCGCATCTTCGCGGAGATCGGGACAGCGCGCTCGATGCCGACGATATCGAAGCACTCGGGGCTGTTGGTGAAGAAATTGATGAAGCGGACGGCGGCTTCCTTATTCTCGCTGTCAGCGCCGACGCACCAGAACATGGCGGGCTTCAGGAAGAGCGCGGGGGTGGTGGCGTCGTCCATGCTGGGCAGCATGACCATGCCGATATCCTTGCCGGTCGCGTCGCGGTAAGCCTGAAGCTCGTTGGAATTCTGGAAGCGGCTCCACGCATCGACGACCATCGAGTCAAACGCGGTGACGGCGGCGGCTTCGCCCGGCATCAGACCCCAGCCTTCTTCCTGAGCCTGAAGCGCGAGCTTCCACATGTTGACGAGGTACTTCGGGTCGTCAAAGCCCAGCGCGGTCGCGTCCTCGTTGTAGAGGTTCAAGCCGTAGTTGCGCAGGTGGATGCGCAGGATGACGGCGCTGCAATCGGTCACATAGGTGTCGCGCAGACCGGTCGCTTCGTAAACAGCCTTCGCAACGGCGGTGTACTCGGACATGGTCGGATTCATCGGCAGGGTCAGACCCAGCTCATCGAGGATATCCTTGCGGTAGAGCATCGCCGGAGCGTTGGTGCCGGTGGAGATGGCGTAGGTCTTGCCGTTTACCTGACCGGAAGCCAGAACGTTCTCGGAAACGTCGCTCATATCCAGAGAACCGTCGGCAATATAACTGTCCAGCTCGGCGAGGACGCCGTTCTCAGCATACTGGGAGAGGTAAGCGTAGTCCATCTGGAACACGTCCGGCGTCTGACCGCCTGCGACCTGCGCCGGAAGCTTCGTCCAGTAGCCGGACCAGTCGGAGTAGTCCATGACGACGTCGATGTCCGGATTCAGCTCTTCAAACTTCTCGATAAGCTTAACGGTCAGATCGTGGCGCGTCTGGCTGCCCCACCAGAGGATATTGACGGTCGTCTTTTCCTCGGCGAGCGCGGCGGGAACGAGAGACGAGCAGAGCATCGCGGCTGCTGCAAGGGAAGTGATAAAGCGTTTCTTCATAGGGAACAACCTCCATATGATTGATGTTGAATTCATTATATAAAATTCAGACAAATAGTAAATTCAATTTTCAGATGTATTTGTATAGATTTTCGTCCTTAAACGTCAATTTATATGAAAAATATAGTTTCTTTTATACGAATGTATAAAAAACAGAGAAAAAGTTAAACTTTTCCTCTGAAAATTATACCAAATTTATGCGCGGTCATTCTCGCTTTGAAGCCCGCGGCGGTAGTCTTTGGGCGTCAGACCGGTGTATTTTCGGAAAAGCTGGCTGAAATAATGCGGATTTTTACCTAAGCCGACTTTTTCGGCGATCTCATAGCTGTGCATGGAGGTGTCGCCCGCCATCAGCAGCTTGGCATGTTCCATGCGTGTTTCCAGCAGATAGCTGCTGAATTTGCGCCCGATCGCGCGGGTGAACTCGCGCCCGATATAGTCCGCGTTCATGTAGACGACATTGTCCGCGACATATTGCAGCGAAAGAGATTCATCCATATAATGCGCGTCCACATACGCGGTCATCTGCTGAACGAAGTCGCCGCCTTTTGAGCCGCCGCCTTCCCCGCACAGGCGGATGAGACAGCGGGAAATGAGCTGTTCCAGAGAGCCGCGCTCGCGCATGGCGTCCATGATGATATTCATGCCCCATTCAGTCTGACCGCTGCCCATGCTTCTGGTGATCATGGAGATGAGCGCTTCCTGAAGCAGGCTGGGATCTTCGGCAGTCTTTGCCAGTTCATGCACCTGCTTTTCGATTTGCGCGCTGTCCTGCGAGCTGCCGCGCATGGCGTTGAAGCCTGCGACCAGCGAATTGATGCGTTCGCGCCGTTCGCCGTAGAGGTAGAGGACGCGCTGGCGCTCGCGGTCGATGGCGCGGCAGGCGCGCTCCAAAGCGCTTTCCAGATCGGTCTTGGAGCAGGGCTTGAGCAGGTATTCCATCACGCCGCTTTTCACTGCCTGCTGGGCATATTGAAAGGTATCATATCCCGATAGGATGATGGTTTGCAGCATAGGATGGAGCGATACGGCGCGTTCGACCAGCTCAAGCCCGTCCATGCCGGGCATGCGGATATCCGTCAGCAGGATATCGGGCATGTTGTCGGTCATGCTGTCCAGCGCGGCAATCGCGTTGGGGCAGGACGCGGTCAGGGTGATGCCCAGCTTATCCCAGTCGATCATGCGCTCGATGCCCTCGCGGATGATCTGTTCGTCGTCAACCAGCAGCAGTTTGTACATATCTATGCCTCGCTTATGTCAATCGCAATGAGAAATTTTTAAAAATCAGGGGTTCCTTGTTTCCGGAAGGTGGACGATGATGCGCGTATGCCCGCCTTCGCAGCGAACCTCCAGCCCGTATCGGTCGGAGAAGGCGTATTGTACGCGGCGGTGAATGTTGCGCATGCCGATGCCCAAGCCTTCGGGCTTCACTTCGCCCGATTCCAGCTTCGCGAGGATATCCTCGTCCATACCGGGCCCGTTGTCCTCGACAATTATGTCGATGCCGCGGGAAACGACATGCCCGCTGATGCGGATGACGCAGGTATCCAGCATCTCTTCCGCCGCGTGATGAACGGCGTTCTCGACCAGCGGCTGAATCGTCATCGCCGGAATGCGGCAGTCCATGATCTTTTCATCCACATCGTATTCCACCCGCAGACGGTCGCCGTAGCGGATGAGCTGGATGCGCAGGTATTCTTTTGTGATCTGTAAATCTTCGCTGACGGTCACGATATCGCGCTTGTCGTTCAGCGAGGCGCGCAGCATCTTGCCCAGCGCGTCGGTCATCGTCGCGATGCGCTCGTCGTTGGCGCTCTTGGCTAAACAGTAGATGGATTCCAGCGTATTATAGAGGAAATGAGGGCGCACCTGTGCGCGGAGCTGCTGCATCTGCTTTTCCTGAAGAAGCTTCTGCTGCTCGTCGCGGTCGCGGATCATCTTGTCCCATCCGCGGGTCATCCGGTCAAAATGACGATGCAGCTGACCGATTTCATCCTGCCGGTGCCGATAGGGGCTGTTTTCCTTGAGAACCGGACGACCGTCCATGGCGAATGCGTCGAATTTTTGCAGCAAGATGCGCAGATGCTTGAGAATGCTGCTGATAAGGATGGCGCTGATGACGAGGGCAAGCACCATGGCGGCGACAATGACGATGATGGTCACCATCGTGGCTTTGGATACCGTCGCGTTGATATCGCTGTAATCGACCAGCGTCACATATTTCAGCCCGTTGGAAGCGGTGTAGCGGACGCAGAGGACGTCCTGCCCGTCCAGCGTCATGAAGGTGTATCCGTCGTTCGCGCTGGTATCCAGTGCGCGGATGGCGTCGTTGCTTGCGTAGAGACAGACGCCGTCGCTGCTGTATATGGCGCAGAGCATGGGGGAGCCTGTTTGACGCATACCGGCGAGGTATTTTTCAACCAACGAATTGAAGTTGACCTCGATGAGGATCGTACCCAGCGTGTCCAGCGTCAGCCCGTCGATCTCGCGGATCTCGCGCAGCAAGAAAAGCTGAGGTCGATTTCCGGAATTCTCTTTGACGTACCAGACCAGACGACCGCTGTGTCCGGCGGCGCGGGCGATCATATCCGGCGTCAGCTCGTCGGCGTTGATCGACGAGCCAAAGTAATGGCTGAATGCCGCGCCGGACGCCGCCTTGATCTGGAAACTGACGGTATTATGAAACCACAGGCTGAAATAGGCGATGCGGTTGCTTGCGTCCGTGTGCGCCGTGACCCACGCCACTGTGCCGGGGGACAGGCGCTTCATCGTGGAGAGGTCTTTTTGCAGCGCGATGTCCGTCAGGATATGATAGCTCAACGCCTCGAAATTGGTCAGCTCTGATTCGATCTGATCGGCGAAAAGGGTGATCATCTGAGCGCTGCTCTGATAAAGCTGCTCGTCATACGCCGCCTGCGGGATATGCAGGGAAAGGAGCGCCGTCGCGCTGACCAGCGAGATCGCCAGCAGCAGGATGAGCAGGAATTTTGTACGGACGTGCAGGTTTGCCGCCCAGCGGGTCAAGTGGCGCATCGTGTGATTCCTCCGGTTGGGTTTGAGCAGTTTGACCTGAATCGTATCGGGATGACTTATTTATATCGTCAAACGAATGCAAATGTCAATCCATTTTTTCGACGGGGCTGTACAGATTTCCTATGAAACGAAAAAAGACAAAAATTCTCGGAAATTTTATGAAGAATCTCTGAAAAATCATCTTGCGCAAACTGTACCGGTCGGTTATGCTTATAGCAAAATCACCCGCTTGAAACGAAAAGAAACGGGTAGACCCAAAGCAAAGGAGAGCGAAATATGGCACTGATGCATTCGGAATACAGGGCGCGGCTTGAACACTGGCAGAGGACTCTGACGCAGGACTTCTATCGTCCGCTGGGCGGAATACGCTTTGAAGGCTTTACGACGATGGAGCATCTGACTCCGCAGCAGGCGGCAGAGGGAAGCTTTGCACCCGTCGAGGAAGGGCTTGAGTGGGGGCATACGTGGGAATACATGTGGATGCGCGCGCAGGTCGTCCTGCCCGCGGCGGCGCAGGGCGAGCAGATCGTCATGTCGCTGGATATGGGCGGCGAAGCGACGTTGTTCGTCGATGGCAGGGCGTTCGGTACGCGGCGCGCGGAATGGGTCACGGTTCCGCATCATTATATTTCCGACAATGTGCTGACGCTGCACGGCGAGGAAGGGCAGACGTTCGATCTGCTCTTTGAGGTCTATGCGGGGCATTATTACCCGGACGTCGGCGGATGCGCAACAGGCCCCGTCCTGCCCGGCGCGTTTGAGGATCCGAAGGAAGAAGGACGGCGCGCCCGCGTCGGACACAGCACGTTCGGCGTCTGGAACGAGGACGCCTATCAGCTGTGGATGGACGTCTCGACGCTGAGCATGCTGCTGGACGAGCTGCCGGAGGATTCTCTGCGCGCGTCGAAGATCGCCGACGGGCTGGAGGAATACACGCGCATCGTCGATTTCGAGCAGTCGCCGCAGGCGCGCGACGCGGATTACAGAAAGGCTCGGGAACGCCTGCGCCCGCTGATGGAGAGTCATAACGGTTCGACGGCGCCGTTGATGGCGGCGGTCGGCAACGCGCATCTGGATCTGGCGTGGCTCTGGCCCATGCAGGAGACGCATAGAAAGACGGCGCGCACGTTCGCCGCACAGTTAAGGCTGCTGGAACGCTATCCGGAGTATCGCTTTATCCAGAGCCAGCCCGCCGCCTATGAGATGTGCAGAACGCATTATCCGGAGCTGTACGAGCGCATCCGCGAGGCAGCGAAGGACGGACGCTGGATCGCCGAGGGCGCGATGTACGTCGAGCCGGATACCAATATGCCCTCCGGCGAAGCGCTGGTGCGCCAGTTGGTCTACGGCAAGCGCTTCTATAAGGAACAGTTCGGCGTGGACAGCCGCATGCTCTGGCTGCCGGATACGTTCGGCTATTCGGCGGTTCTGCCTCAGCTGCTGCGCGACTGCGGTGTGGAGTATCTGGTCACGCAGAAGATCTTCTGGAGCTATAACGAGGGCGACCCGTTTCCGTACCACTATTTCACATGGAAGGGCATGGACGGCACGACGGTCACGTCCTTCCTGCCGACCAATTATACCTACCGCACAGACCCGAAGGAGCTTTGCAGCGTATGGAGATCCCGCGTGCAGAAGCGCCGCTTGGAGGATTTCCTCATTCCGTTCGGCTATGGCGACGGCGGCGGCGGACCGTGCCGCGATTTTGTCGAATATGCGATGCGAGAGCGCGATTTGGAAGGCATGCCGCGGGTGGAGATGATGTCCCCGCTGGATTTCTTCGAGGATCTGGAAAAGAAGGGCGGGCCGGTCAACACATGGGACGGCGAGCTGTATTTCAATGCTCACCGCGGAACGTATACCACGCAGGCGGCGGTCAAGAAGAACAATCGGCGCAGCGAGTTTGCCCTGCACGATCTGGAGCTTTGGGGTGCGCTGGCGTCGCTTAAAGGAAAGGCATATCCACAGGCGGAGGCTGAGCGGCTTTGGAAGCAGCTGCTTCTGCATCAGTTCCACGATATCCTGCCCGGCTCGTCCATTGCGCGGGTCTATGTGGAAGCGAACGAAGCCCATCGCCAGCTTCAGCAGGACGCGGCAAAGCTGGCGGAGTCTGCGCGGCATGCGCTTGTAAAGGCGGGCGAAGGCGTTACACTGCTTAATTCGCTTGGCTTTGAGCGTGAGGAAGTCGTTGAACTGCCGGAAGCGTTTGCGCATGGCGCGGCGACGCTGGAGGGCGAACACATTGCCGTCTGCGGCGGGCAGGCACGCGTTCGCGTTCCGGCGATGGGCGCGGTTACGCTGACTCCGGCGGAGGACGGAGAAGCCGCGCCGGTCGTCACGGCGAACAGGATTCCCGGCGGCTTCGTGATGCGCTCCGACCGAGTGGAGCTGTGCCTTGACGCGCAGGCGCATGTTGTTTCCTATAAGCTCGACGGGCGCGAGATGACGGCGGGCAGACCGATGAACGTCCTACGGATGTACAAGGATGTACCGCGGATTTTCGACGCATGGGATATCGACAGTAACTATCGTGAGCAGCCGAGCGTGACCGCAGAAGCGGCGGATATCAAGATCGAGCGCGCGGCGGGTCTGTCCGCAAGCATTACATGGGAAGGAATGATCGGGCATTCCGCCGTCCGCCAGACGATCACGCTGACGGCGGGCAGTCCGGTCGTGACGTTTGATACGACAGTCGATTGGCGCGAACTGCACCGCCTGCTCAAGGTGGAATTCCCGGTGGATGTGCGTGCGGAAAACGCGATTCACGAGATGCAGTTTGGCTTTGTCGAGCGCCCGACGCACAGGAGCCGCGGCTATGACCAGCAGCGCTTCGAGGTCTGCAACCATCATTACACCGCGCTGTGCGATAACGCGCATGGATGCGCCGTGCTGAATGACTGCAAATATGGCGTCGGCGTGGAGGAGAACAGCATCGAGCTGACGCTCCTGCGCGCGGCGGCTTCGCCGGAGATGCAGAGCGATCAGGGCGAGCAGCATTTCCGTTATGGTTTTACCGCGTGGGAGGGCGCGTTCGCCGATGCGCCGGTTGTTCGTCAGGGTTTGGCGTTCAACGAACCGATTGCGCAGGAGAGCGGCAGCCTGGAAACGTTCAGTGCGTTTACGGCGGATCGTGAGAATATCGTTGTCGATACGCTCAAGCCTGCGGACGACGGAAGCGGCGACCTCATCCTGCGCCTGTACGAAAGCAAGAAGGCGGATACGACGTTCCGCCTGATGACCGATCTGCCGGTCGCGGCGCTCGTTCCGTGCAGCATGCTGGAAGAAGAGCGGGCGGAGAAGATCGCGCCGGATGCGCCGATCCATGCCCGTCCGTTTGAGGTCAAGACATTCAGGGTAAAGATGAAGGAACTCTCCTAAGAAAAGCAGGGGCTGTCAGGCTTAAACCGAACATTTCAAGAAGCAATCATCTAAGCATTTTCAGGCGATGGGGCTTTGCCCCATCGCCCCACCAAAGGGCTTTCGTTTTCTGCAGTTTGTTTCCGCCGCTGGCGGCAACAGATGAAAACCTCTTTGGAAACCTTCGGGCGCAAATCCTTAGATTTTTCTTGAAATATCAGGTTTATTAGCCTGACAGCCCCTTTTTTCTGAATTGCAGCGGCGTGACGCCGTATTGTTGGCGGAAGCGGCGGACAAAGTTGCTCATATCCGCGTAACCGCATTGCGCCGCGATTTCCATGACCGATAAATCCGTGCTGTGCAGAAGCGTGCGCGCGCGGTTCAATCGGCTCAGCGTGACATACTGCATCGGGCTCATGCCGACCTGCTGGCGGAAATGCGCGGACAGGCAGCCCGCGCTGACATGATACCGCGCGGCTAAGGCTTGCAGGGAAAAAGGCTCGGCATAGGTCTTGTCCAGCTCGGTCAACAGGGTCTGCATCGGCAGAAAGGACGAATCGCCGCCCAGAATGAACATGTCCGGTCGGAGAGCGTGCGCATCGACCAGGATAAGCGTCATCAGCGATTCAATGCGCGCGTCCAGATAATCGCCGCCACGCGCCGCCGCGTCGCGAAGCAGGGAAAAATACAGGTCAAAGCGCGGTTTTTCCGCCCCGACGGGCAGAACGTAGGGGAAGCCCTCGCCATGGAACCGAAAGACGGACAGGAGCAGCACGTCGTGATGAAACGCGTCCAGCTGGGTCGGGGGAATGAGCAGATAATAGCGCTTGTATACGTCTGCGACGGTCTGCGTGGCATGTTCGTCAAATTGATTGATAAAGACCAGCGAACCGGATTCCACCCGGTATTCCCGATTTCGGATGCGCATGAGGACAGCCCCTTCGGCGACATACAGCAGCTCGTAATAGACGTGGCTGTGAATGGGGTGGGAGACGGGCGTTTCGCTGTAAACGATGCGGAAAGACATGAAACTCACTCCGATTCGATTTTACATATTTTTGAAAGGAAACGGCGCGTTTGCTTTTTGATTTATACTCTATCATAAATGTATCACAAAGGCAAGGAGGCATATGCCGTGAGCCACGAAACTTTTCACTATGCCAGTCTGGACGACGTCAGGCAGACAGCCGAAAGGCTCCATGCGTTTTTACCGATTCAGGAGGATCTTTCTCCGCTGTATGCGCCGCTGACGCTTGCAGGAAAGACGGTCAATAACCGTATTGCGTTCCAGCCGATGGAGGGTACGGATGGAACGGAGGACGGCGCGCCGGATAAATGGACGATACGCCGCTATGAGCGCTTCGCCAAGGCGGGCCCGGGCGTCATCTGGTTTGAAGCCGTGGCGACCGTGCCGGAAGGGCGGGCGAGCGCGCATCAGCTCTATCTGACGGAGAAAAACGTCGATGAATTCAAGCGCCTGACGGACAGAATGCGCGAGATCAGCCTGAAAGAAAACGGTTATGCGCCCCTCATCGTCATGCAGGCGACGAACAGCGGACGCTATTCCAAGCCGACGGGCAAGCCTGAGCCGATCATCGCCTATCGCTGTCCGCCGCTGGAGGAAGGGCTTGACCAGCCGTTCCGCGTGCTGACGGACGACGAGCTGCGCCGGTATGAAGCAGCGTTTGAAGCGACCGCAAAGCTCAGCCAGCAGGCGGGGTTTGACGGCATGGACGTGAAATGCTGTCACCGCTATCTGGCATGCGAGCTGCTCAGCGCGTATACGCGTCCCGGCGAGTACGGCGGAAGCTATGAGAACCGCACGCGCTTTTTGAAAAACGCCTATCGCGCGGCGAAGGCGGGCATTTCGGGCAATTTCTTCCTGACCAGCCGATTGAACGTTTACGACGGCTTTGCTTATCCCTATGGTTTCGGCGTTCACGAGGGAAGTCTTGAGCCGGATCTGACCGAGCCGATCCGTCTTATCGGCGAACTGAAGGATGAATTCGATATCCCGCTCATCAACGTGACGATGGGCAACCCGTACAAGAATCCGCACGTCAACCGCCCGTATGACCACGGCAATTATGTACCGGATGAGCATCCGTTTACGGGGCTGGGGCGCATGATGGCGGGCGTGAAAGAGATTCAGGAAGCGCTGCCGAATCTGCCCGTGCTGGGGAGCGCGTTCAGCTATCTGCGTCAGTTTGCGCCGAATCTGGCGGCGGGTATGGTCGCTTCCGGCGCATGCGCGATGGCGGGATTCGGGCGCATGGCGTTTGCCGATCCGGAATTCGTGCGTCAGTGCCGAAACGGCGGCATCGACAAGAAGTCTGTCTGCGTGACCTGCGGCGGATGCGCGGCGCTCCTGCGCGCGGGCAGACCGGCGGGCTGCATCGTGCGGGACAGGGAGGTGTACCACGCGTGAAAACGGCGATTGTGACCGGTTCAAGCCGAGGCATCGGGCGCGGCATTGCCGACCTGCTCAGCGAAAACGGCTATACCGTCATCTATTCAGGCACAAAGCCGGAACGTCCGGCGGATCTGCCCAATGAAAAGGACTATTTCGCGGCGAATATCGCGGACGGAGAACAGCGCCGCGCACTGGTCGCCTATGCGCTGGAGAAATATGGCCGGCTCGACGTGCTGGTCAACAACGCGGGCGTCGCGCCGCTCGTCCGTCGGGATCTTCTGGAAATGGACGAGGAGAGCTTTGACCGCGTGCTGGGCGTGAACCTTCGGGGAACGATGTTCATGTGTCAGCTGGCGGCGAACGCCATGCTGGCGGGCAGAAGGACGCTTACGGATTATGCGCCGCGCATCGTCAACATCGGCAGCATGTCGGCGTATACGGCAAGCGTCAGCCGCGGCGAATACTGCATCAGCAAGGCGGGCGTCGGCATGGTGACCAAGCTGTTCGCCGAGCGGCTGGCGGCGGAGGGAATACCGGTGTTCGAGGTCAGACCGGGAATCATCGACACGGACATGACAAAAGTCGTCCATAAAAAATACCAGAAGCTGATCGACGAAGGGCTCCTGCCGGTCCGCCGGTTCGGCGAGCCGCAGGACGTCGCGAAGATGGTTCTGGCGTGCTGCTCAGGTCTGCTGGATTATTCGGCGGGGCAGGTTCTGGACGCGGACGGCGGTTTTTCGCTCAGGAGGTTGTGAGCATGAGAGAAATCGTCGTGCGGACGGCGGTCGTCGGTTCGGGCTGCGCGGGGCTGAATGCCGCGGACTGGCTCGCCGCGCTGGGCGAGGACGTTCTGCTGATTACGGAAAATATGAACAGCGGAACGTCGCGCAATACGGGCAGCGATAAGCAGACCTATTATAAACTGTCGCTCGCCGGAGACGAGGGCGACAGCGTCGGCGAGCTGGCGAAAACGCTGGCCGCGCCCGATGTGGACGGCGATATCGCACTATGCGAGGCGGCAGGCTCGGCGAGGAGCTTTTTCAAGCTGGCTCAGTTGGGCGTGCCGTTTCCCTGCAATGAGATGGGCGAGTACGTCGGTTATCAGACCGACCACGACACCCGACGCAGGGCGACATCTGCCGGACCGCTGACCAGCCGATACATGACCGAAGCGCTTGAAAAGAGCGTGCATGAGAGAAATATACCGATACTCGACCATTCGCTGGCTTTTCAGCTCCTGACGGATGAAAACGGCGTCTGCGGGCTGCTGGCGCTGGATACGGACACGCGGGAATTGACCGCTGTGCGCTGTGCGCATATCGTGCTGGCGACGGGCGGCGCGGCGGGCGTTTACGCTGACCGCGTTTACCCGGAGAGCCAGTTTGGCATGAGCGGCATGGCGTTCGACGCGGGATGCCGAGGCGCCAACCTGCATTGCTGGCAGTACGGACTGGCGTCGGTCGGCTTCCGCTGGAATGTATCGGGCAGTTATCAGCAGGTCGTGCCGCGCTATGTTTCCGTAGACAAGGGCGGCAGGGAATATGATTTTCTGAGCGACAGCCTGACGGTGGAGGACAAGCTGAATTTCACCTTTCTGAAAGGATACCAATGGCCTTTTGATCCGAGGAAGGTCAACGGCTCTTCGCGCATGGATATGCTGGTCAAGGCGGAGACGGACAAGGGGCGGCGGGTGTATATGGATTTCCGCCGCAATCCGACGGGCTACTCGCTCGAAAAGCTCAGCGGAGAAGCGCGGGATTATCTGACGCGGTGCGGCGCGACACAGGAGACGCCCATCGAGCGCCTGCGCGCGATGAACAGCCCGGCAATCGAGTTATACCGTGCGCACGGCATTGACCTGGAACGCGAGATGCTGGAAGTGCGCGTCTGCGCACAGCACCATAACGGCGGCATCGGCGTGGACTGCCATTGGCGGACGGATATCTCCGGACTGTATGCCTGCGGCGAAGCAGCGGGAACATTCGGGCATTACCGTCCCGGCGGAACGGCGCTCAACAGCACGCAGGTCGGCTCCATGCGCGCGGCGCAGGATATCGCGCAGAGCGAGCGGCAGATTCCAAAGAGCCTGCCGATGATCGGAGAGATCCTGCTTCCGGCTGGCGAACCGGAAGCGCTGACCGTGGAATTGCAGGCGGAGATGAGCCGATGCGCGGCGTTCATGCGCGATGCGGACGGCATCCGCGCTATGCGCCTGCGGCTTCAGGAGCTTTCGCAGGACTGCCTGCCGCTGGATAAGGGCGATGATAAGCTGGAAGCGCGCATCCGTCTGCGGGATATGATGACGGCGCAGGCGCGCATTCTGGACGCCATGCTGTTTGATATCGAGCATCCGGACGAAGGCGTTCTGGAAACGGATGACGGGGGAACGCGGCGCAGACAGGCGCGCCCCATCCCTGAACGCGACCTATGGTTTGAGCGCGTATGGCGCGCGAACCGCGAAAAGGAGGAAAAACGTCATGGAAAATAAACGACCCGGCATCCTGCTGGTCGGCGCGGGCGGCTACGGACGCTGGTATATGGATTACATCTTCAAGCACGATATCGGCGCGGATCTGGTCGGCATCTGCGACATCGACCCGCAGTTGGGCGAACATTTTCCGGAGATCGCCGCGCACCATGTGCCGATCTATCCGAGCATCGAGGCGTTTTATCGGGAGAATCGCGCGGATCTGGCGGTTCTCGTTTCGCCGGTTCATTTCCATACGGATATGACGCTGACCTGTCTGGCGCACGGCTCCAACGTGCTTTGCGAAAAGCCGCTGTGTCTGACGGTCGAGGAAGCGCAGAGAATGAAGGAAGCCGCGGAGAAAGCGGGGCGTTTTCTGTCCGTCGGCTATCAGATCGACTATCGACGGGATATCCTGGCGATGAAAGCGGATATCATTGCGGGCAGATTCGGAAAGCCGGTTCGCATGGCGGTCTATCATGGTTTCCGCCGCGGCGCGAAATACTATGCCCGAAATGACTGGGCGGGGCATATCACGGCGCATGGGCGCGAGGTATTCGACAGCCCGTTCACCAACGCCTGTGCGCATCATTTCCAGATGCTGACGTTCCTGCTGGGGCAGAGCATGCGCACGGCGTGCGACGTGGAAAGCGTCGAAGCCGAGCTTTACCGCGCGAACCGGACGATCGAAAACTACGACATTGCCGCGCTCCGTTTCCATATGGCGGGTGGCGTGCCGGTGCTGTATTACACGGCGCATCCCATCCGGACGGAATGCTGGGGTCCGGTCGGCGTGCTTGAATTTGAAAAGGCGACGATTACTTACCAATATGAAAAACCGGAATTCCATGTCCACATGAAGGATGGCGCGGAATTCGACTATTCCCAGATTCAGCCGGGCGGCGATATGCAGAAGCTGCTCGATGCGGTGGAGGCTGTCCGCACGGGCGAACCGCCGATCTGCGGCATCGAAGCGGATCTGCCGCATATCGAAGCGGTGCGCATGGTGCAGAACAACCCGATCCGGCTCGTGCGCGAAGAGCTTATCGACCATGTGGAGCTGAACGGAGACCATTTCCTCTGCGTGCGCGATTTGGAAAAGACGCTTGAAGCCTGCGCGAAGGAAGGAAAGCTTCCCTCTGAAATGGGAATCGACTTGGGATGAGACGTTTCACAGCGATTTGTACCAACGGTCGGCTTTGAATGCGGCTATCTGCAAAACAGAATATCGGTCTGCTTTGGAAAAAGGGCGGCTTTGCATCGTAAAAAAGGTGCGAAACCGCTCTTTTTCGACAGTTTTCAACTTTCGGGGCGCTGAGGTTGACAGACAAAAAGGTTCTGGGTAAAATAGGACTGTATGGAAATTCGACAGCATTTTAAAGCAGACTTTTCGGGATATCGAAGTGATCCTGGTGGACGATGGCTCGGAACTGGCGGTCTGCAATTATCGCTATGTCGATGAAAATGGGCGGGAGATACCCGAAAGGGCGGGACGCTCGCCCATCACCCGCGGCGCAGACATCGACCATTTGAAGCTCATCTATCTGTTGTACCTCATCCAGTCGGCAAGCTCGTATCTGCTTTCCTATAAGAACTCGATTTTGCTCGCTTATCAGAAAGCGTATATCCGTCTGCTGTGGGAGCAGGTATTCAAGCTGGTGCTGACGGGCAGCTTCATCCTTTATCTGGCGATTCAGCTGGTCTCTCAATTCATGATTAATGTTGCCGTATCGGTCAAGGTCGATAAGGATTATCCTTATTTAAAGGGATGCCGCAAGTTCCCAAGCAAGGCGGAATGCAGGCATATCGTCAAGAACATTGGCGCAATGAGCCTGCACAGACTGGTAAAGTACTTCGCCAATTACGGCGTGCGCACGGTGTCGGTCTGCGCGGCGTATGGCGCGGCGTTTATGCTGTGCCGAGGCTTTGTGGATAACGGCATCCTCGGATTCGTGGGCGGTGGACTGCTGTATACCGCCATCTTTGCGGCGATTGCATTGGTCTTGTATGGCAGGACGCCGGAATTCAAGTATTTCATGCAGATGATGGCAAAGCGGAAAAAGAAATGAGAAAGCGGGTGATGGGCATGCCTGAGATTTCGTTTATCATACCGGTCTACAACGTGGAAAAATGGCTGAGGCGATGTGTGGAGTCCGTTCAGGCGCAGAGGCTGGAGGATATGGAGATTATCCTTATCGACGACGGCAGTACGGATGGCTCGCCCGCGATCTGCGATGAGCTGGCGGCAGGCGACGCGCGCATTCATGTGATCCACAAGGAGAACGGGGGACAGGGGCTGGCGCGCGACCGCGGGCTGGAACTGGCGCAGGGGGAGTATGTCGCGTTCGTCGATGCGGACGACAAGGTGACGCCGGATATGGCGCAGAGCAATCTCGCGCTGGCGAAAGCGAACGATGCGGATATCGTCGTATTCGGCTATCAGGAACGCTACTCCGACGAGGATGGCAATACAAAAAAGGAAGGCGCGGTCTGCCTGCCGAAATTCTCCGGCTGTATGGATCGCGGGCAGTTCTGGGCGAATTGCGATAAGATCAACACAGCCTTTGTCTGGCTGAGGATATACAGGCGGGCGTTCCTTCTTGAAAACCATATCTTCTTCGGCGGCGGTCGGCTCGGCGAGGACGCGCTGTTCCTTGCGCATGTTCACGACGCGCCGTTTAAGGGGATGGCGTTCAACCAGAACGTAAATTACATCTATGATATCCGCCCCGGCTCGACGATGACGAGCTTTCAGCCGGCGTATTTCGATGACGCCCATGAGCGGGCGCGCATGCAGAATGTGGACATCATCCGCAGAAACGAACCGACTCCGGGCGCGTTTGACAGGATGCTGGCGGTGCGCGGCGCGAACAGTGCCCATGAAGCCCTCAAGCAGCTGGCTTTTGCTCAAAAGCAGCTCACCTTTCAGGAGCGCTGCGGCATGATCGAGCGGTTCTGCGCCTATCCGCGAGTGGAGAAGAGCCTTGCATCCTGCCAAACGGCGTGGATCGGGGAGAAGTGGAAACGGGTCGCTGTCGTTCTGATGAAGAAAAAGCGATTCGGGCTGGCACTGCGTTATTACGACGCGCTTCAGGTCGTCCGCCAATGGCGCAACAGGACGATGTGAAGAAAAGTCAAAAACAAGATGAAGAATATGCAAGCATGCAAGTTGACAAGTGAATAATCAGCAAAGATAACGGACGAAAAGGATGGTTTTCCCCATAAATCCGGATAATTCGAGCAGAACTGATGCAAAAATTCATCGAATTTCGGTTTTTTATGATTGATTTTTTCACTTTGTTCGAGTATAATCAAACTCATTGAGAGTTCGTTGTGCAGAGAGTGAGCCGAAGGGGTTGACAAAACGGCTTAAACTCGGCACGCGGCGCTTGAGCATGAAGGCTGCGCGCGTGCAGTTTCATGACAGATTTTTATTTTGAGAAGGAGAGAGTTCCATGAAGAAGCTTCTCGCACTTGTTCTCGTGATGGCATTCGCACTGATTGCCGGCGGCGCCGTTGCCGATCACACGGACAACATTTTGTACAGCTGGACTTCGCCCCCCAAGACGCAGAACCCGCACATGTACACGTCCACCACTTCGTCCACCCGCATGCCGCATTTGGGCACGTTCGTGCGCCAGATGGTATCTAAGGATGGAACTCATCTGGAGTTCGTTCCGGAGCATGCCGCAGAGCTGCCGACCAGCGAGGATGGCGGTCTGACCTGGATCGTCAAGCTGCGCGAAGGTCTGAAGTGGACCGACGGCACGCCGATCGATGCGTATACCTATGAGTATTCCATCAAGATGCAGATCGATCCGAAGCTGGCAAACACCGGCGCGACCTACGTCTTTGATCCGGTCGTGGTCAAGAACGCTAAGGAATACTTCCAGGGCAAGGTGACCGACTGGTCTGAGGTCGGAGTGAAGGTTCTGGATCAGTACACGCTGGAGTTTGATCTCGAGTATCCCTGCACGGATATCGACTTCTACACCACGATCTGCCAGTACATCAACCCGGTCAAGGAAGATCTGTATGAGTCCCTGATGAATGCGGACCGCACGTCCACCACCTACGGCACGACGCTTGAGACGAGCCCGTCCTGCGGTTACTACATCATGACCGAATGGGTCATCGACGGCTACCAGATGTTCGTCCTCAACCCGGATGATCCGCTGGTTCAGGATGGCTGGTTCTCCGTGGATGGCGAGCATGTGCTCTTCCTCTCTTCCTCCAGCACCCGCAGCGAGCTGTTCTGGAACGGCGAGCTGGATCAGCATACCCTGCTCGGCACCGAGTACGATCAGTACAAGGATGACCCGCGCGTTCACAAGAACATGACCGCTTCCGTTTGGGGTCTGTTCGTGAACTCCGCTTCCTCCAACACCGTGATGGCGAACAAGAACCTCCGTCTGGCGCTGCAGTACGCGGCTCCGCGCGAGGAGATGTCCTACGACGTCTATAAGATGTACACCGCCGCTTCCTATATGGTCGCCGAGTCCATCTTCGTTGACGACGGCGCGGACGGCATCATCTACCGTAAGACCGAGGAAGCCGAGAAGATCAAGGAGAAGTACGCCACCAACCGCGAGCTGGCGCTGGAGTACTTCAACAAGGCGTATGAAGAGCTGGGCGGTCAGAAGATCTCTGTCGGCTACATCTACTTCGACGAGCAGGAAGACATGAAGCGTACCGCCGAGGTCGCTAAGGAGATCTATGAGAACCTCTTTGGCACCGACCGCTTCGAGCTGAAGCTTGAGGCTGTTCTCCCGAACGCCGCTTATGACCGCTATCGCGCGGGCACTTATGACATGGGTATCGGCGTGCGCCTGTGCAGCCCGTTCAACCCGTACACCTCTATGGCGCCCTGGACGACCAACTACGCGGATAAGTACATCACCGGCTTTGACAACGAAGAGTTCGACAAGCTCCAGTATGACTGCGTATACGGCGACCTGCTCAACGATCCGCAGGGCAGAATCGCGGCGCTCAACCGCATGGAAGACCTGCTGCTGGGCGAAGTCGCGTTCATCCCGCTGATGCAGAACGACAACTCCGTCATCTATAACGAGCGCATCTGGCTGCCGACTGAGGAGTTCCTCACCGGTGTCGGCTATGGCTGGCAGCAGTCCACCATCGAAAACCCGGCGAACTGATGTACAGATTGTAAAACAGGATAACCGGCAAAAAAGTTGGGCAGCGCAGGTTTGTCTGCACTGCCTGACTTTTCTTTGCATTATGAGAGCTTCTCAAAAAACTTCTCTCAG
>CAKTXP010000006.1 GCA_934631055.1 uncultured Clostridia bacterium
CTTGTGCCGAGCTACGGTTACTGCGAAGTCCCGCCGTGCGAAGAGTTCGCAGACTCGGTGTGCGATGAATTCTTCTCTGCATGATATCCCTTTATTTTTTATATCTGCGGGGATAGACGGAGAGGGTCAGGGCATTCGCGGGGTTTTCGTTTCTAAAGCAGCGGCGGGTTTTATTGTATTCAATGCGGGAAAAAACGGATTTAAGCAGGCGGTTTTTATCTCGCGGATCGGTCGTGAGGTTATACAGGCTCAGCACGTTTCGGATGAGCGGAAGGTTGGCGCGGATGACGGCTTCATCGGTCGGCGCGGTATCTTTTTTCAGAGATTCGAGAGATTGCTCGGCAAGGGCAATCTCTTTATCTTTTTCCGTGCGGCGGGCAATGAAGGCGGCGGAATCATAGACGCCATCTTCAAAGGCGGCGTAGATACGCTCACGCTGCTGGCGCAGACGTTCAAGGGAAGCCTGGGCGGCGGCGATTTTCTCGCTGTTATGGTTTTCGGGCGAAGCGGATGGAGCGGAAGCCGCCAAGGAAGCCCACTGATTCAGGGAGGACAGGACGGCGCTTTCGACGATAGAAAGCGCGGTGGCGGTCGTTGGACAGCCCGGAGTGGGGCATTTGAGCATATCGTAACGCGAACCGCGGGCGTTGCCGTTATCCTTGCGGACCATCGCCTTTCCGCAGATGGAGCAGTAGACAAGACCGGCAAGGGGATTGCGGACGGGCTCGCTGACGTGACAGCGGGTCAAGTCGTTGGAAGAACGCGCGCGCTGGGCGGCGTCGAAAACCTCCTGCGAAACGAGCGCGGGGTGCTTTCCCTTGGAGAGTATCGGCGTGGGGTTGGCGACGCGGGAGGTGGTCAGCGTGCCGTTATCGTCCATATGGGTGACGGAGGTGCGCTTGCCCCAGGTGACATAACCGGCGTAGACGGGGTTTTTGCTGATGCACATGACGGAGCTGTCCGTCCACGGCTTGCCGAGGTTTGTGCGCAGACCCAGGTCGTTCAGGCGCTTGGCGATGGTAGAGCATCCAACGCGATCCTTGACATACATGTCAAAGATCATGCGGACGACGGGCGCCTGCTGTGGATCCGGCTCAAGCGTATAGCCTTTGCCGGGGCGGACTTTGACCTTCTGGTAGCCGTAGGGGATGCGTCCCTGCCACAGACCTTCGGAGGCGGACGCCTGACGGCCGCGCTGCATGCGGCGCTTGATATACTTATACTCGCGGCGCGCCATCATCAGGTCGGATTGAAGGACGTCTTCATCCCAGTCCTCGGAGAGGTCATAGGTGTGTTCGGGCGTGATGATCTTCGTGCCGGAGTATTTGAACGTGTTCATGATGCGCCCCTGATCCATCAGGTCGCCGCGGGTCAGACGGGAGACTTCGACGGTCAGCACGCCGTCATACTTCCCAGCGGAAACGTCGGCAAGGAGGCGCTGCATCTCCGGGCGGTCGGACAGCCGGTCGCCGGAGATAATCTCGCTATATTCGGCGACGACGGGCAGACCGGCGCGCTCGGCGAAAGCCAGCAGGCGCGCGCGATGGCGGGCAAGGCTTTCGCCCTCGCCGCGGGCTTCGGCTTCCAGATCGGCGCGGGATTTGCGCAGGTGGATGGCGTAGGGCATGGGGATACCTCCGATCAAGGGGATTTATGGATGTGGACGGGATGGCGGGAATTCCGAATATATGAGCAACATTAGCTTTTCTCAGGAAAGCGAATCACATTGCCGCGCTGTGGTCTTTTTGCATTTCTTTGTTGGAAGAGATAATCTGGGCATAATCAAGGATTCGAGATTGACCGTCGGGATTGACGGAACGGAAATAATGGAGAAGAGCGTCTTCATGCGGAGTTGTTGTAGGCTGACGCTTATAAACGATTTTTCCGGCGGCTAACTCATCGACGCTTATGGAGAGTTCATCACAGATTCGGATAATATTTCCAATACTGGCTTTTTCAACACCGCGTTTAAAAATGCTATCCAGCGTTGAATAGGGCATGTCAATCTTTATGGCAAAACTACGGATACTGTCGTATTTGGATAGGACGAAAGATTTGAGTTCTTCTTCAATTGTCACGCAATCATCTCCTTTACGAGATTAGAATAGCAAAAGCATCTCGAAAAATCAATATAATTTAACGAAATTTCAAAAAAAGCTCTTGACATTACCGAAAAATCGGATATACTGTAAACGTGATATCGAAAATTCGTAAACACGGAGGATAAAATGTTTAGAAACTTAGACGCTGAGATGGCACGCAAAGGCGTTACAGCAGCATATTTAGCCGGAAAACTCAACATGACGCCGACGACGCTTTCTTTGAAACTGCACGGAAAGAGTGAATTATCTTTAAAGCAGGCAGTTCAAATCAAAGACATTTTGTCTGTTGATAT
Source organism: uncultured Clostridia bacterium (assembly GCA_934631055.1). Classification (GTDB taxonomy): domain Bacteria; phylum Bacillota; class Clostridia; order Christensenellales; family Aristaeellaceae; genus Ventricola. The sequence goes on from CAKTXP010000006.1 coordinate 2,396, forward strand.
TCCACTTGAGATTCTTTTTGAAAGAAGCGACGATTAAAAAACGGGGAAAAGAAAAACCCGCCGAAGGGCGGGGAAAATAGAATTATGCTATTGTCTTATCCAATTTAGGAGAACGCGGCTTCTTTAGTTGTTTTTGACCTTTTTCAGTAAGAGAGACATAGTAATAACGATTAAGCTGCTCTTCAATGATTGAGTTCTTTTTAAGCAAATCATGATAACAACATGTTACTTCTTTCTCAGAACCATTCTTATAAGGCTGTTTAAGCAAGGCACTACGACGAATAGGGGCTGATGAATCAAGGGTAGAAAGGATTTCTTGAGTTAAACGTTTTTTGCGCTCCTGCATGGAACGAAGAGGAGAAAGCAAATCGTTCAGATGGGATTCGAGTTCATCATTTGACAGCATGCAGGTAACAAAATCACAACCCATGTATTTTGTAAAGAATTCATTTAAATCAATGTTAAGATTATATTTTTGATTCAATTCAAAGTACTTCTTTCTTAAACTTAAACAATGAGTTTTAGATTTAAATGCTTCATCGACATTTGAAAAGCTGTTTGATTTTAGAACAATGAACTGATAGCTCTTTTTGAATTCACTTAAAATATTGGTTGCATCTTCTTTCAAGTGTATAGCATTGACCCATTCGGTTGATTTTGCATCAAGAGCCGATTCGGAAAGCATGTAAGAAGAAAAGTCAGACCCCATATAACTTCTCAGATGAGAATCTGCATCAACATGGACTTCATAGTTTTTTGCAGAGACGTAGTATTTACGCCAAAGACGCAATAATTCATTTTTTGCACTCCTGGCTTCTGAATAACTTAAACGACAGGATTCATCTGAAAGCTCAAGATAGATATCTTGAAAATCAGATAAAAAATCATCATCAACAGTGTCTTCCCAGTCTCCTATCAATTCACTTACTAAATCTTTCTTCATTTCACGGATATCTTTATCATATAGGGGCATAAGCCCAGAAGAAAGATAAGGTTTTGCTGCTTCATAATTTGCTTCAAGGTTACTAAGGTCTTTTTTCATTTTTGCGGTACTGCCCTCAAGATATGAATCCCAAACGCGGCGATGCAAACGATCATAATTTGACTGAACAGTATGCCTTGAATATTTTAAACTCTCTGAACCGTCCGAAGAGCCAACAAAAGGGTCTTTTAAAGCTGCACGAAGAAGAGCGAGGAAGCCAAAGAAGATTATAAAAGCTATGATTTCCAAAGAAAATGCATCCTTTCAGCAAGCGCAACAGGTATTTGAAGCGCGGAAACAGTTGGAATAGAATTGCAATTCCTCCCAACAGTTTTTGTTTCAGTATACCACACATATACGATAATGCCAATAAGATGATGTACATCTTTTTCGGGTAAAAATAAAAACCCGCCGGAGACTGGTAACTCCGGCGGCGGGAAGGAAAACATGACAGACAATCAATTCACGGAGATTCTTGCAGCCAAGAACCGCGTCGGTCATATCGTGTTCAAAGATGGGCGGTTGGTGAGCTGCGAAGGGGTATTAAAAGGTCGGGTAACGACCAACGAGGCATTTCAGGACATTGAGGATGTCTGGAACAGCCTGCATGTGCTGCTTGATGAAATCGCCGATCTGTCAGAAGACAGAAAGCGGCTGAACGCGACACTGAGGTCGATCAACGCAAAGGCGATAGACGCAATGCAGGGGACAGCCAGAAGCGAGATACCGGCTGATTGGTGGTGAGCGTTACTTGCTCAAAAACTGGGAAGCACACCAGCCGTTAAAAACGGTGCCATTCTGATCGGTATAGCGCACATGTGTCCAATCGCCACGCGATTCGATCACTTTCAGAATGGAGCCGCTTGGCATTAAGGCAAGCGGAGAGGAGCTGGTTGAAGGACCGCTTCTCAAGCGGACGTTGTTTCCGATGAGCTTTGCTTTGCCAGCACGGATCGAATCGTCGGGAACAGAAGGGTGTATATCTGACGAGCCGGAGGAACTTCCGTAGTCAACATATTTGCAATAAGCCATATGCGTGGCGCGGTTGTATTTTGAAAACTCAGTTTGAATCAATCCTTCTCTTTTTTCAGATGGATAAATTCCGTGTTCCTGGTCAACGCAGATCATTGCGTAATCGCAGTTTCCAAGACCATCCCTATATTTGGGCAACACTTCGCCATCGGTAGAAACGTGGAGGAGAAGTACGCCGGGACGAATGAACTTCTGTTTTCGGGCTTCATTGAAGGGGATGACCTGCGTCGTGTAATTACGCATGAGGTCGTTTGTGCCGCTCATTTTTGTGGGACGACCCAACTGGGTCAGGCAGTAGGAGATAAAGCCTGCGCTATCCATTCCTGAAAGCGAGGAGCCACCGCGTTTGAATGGGACAGTGTGATTTGCGAACACATCAGCGGCAAATCGAGCAAAAACAGAAGACGAAATCAATCAGACACGACCTTTCCAGTTCGGCAAATCCTGCCGAGATGATATGAATAGTATACTACATGTTGTGGTGGATTGCAATAATGAAACAAGATATGGAGTTTTCGAAGGAATTCTGGCTTCGCCTTGGCGCGCTGATCCGGCGAGAGAGAGAAGCCTGCGGGCTGAGCGTGCGCGAGATACAGCGCAGGAGCGGCGTGAGCTTCCGGACGCTGTACGCCTACGAGCGCGGGGAAGCGCAGGGCGGCATCATATTGGGAAAATACATGGCGCTATGCAGGGCAATCGGGGCTGACCCGGCGCAGCTGCTGGCGGAAGCGATGGCACAGGGGGAAAAAGAGCAATGCTGATGGCGATCAAGGTGTTTATCGTATGCTTCTTCGGCGTGCCGATCGGGTGCGGCATCCTGCTTATCATCGTCGCGGCGAACCTGATGAAGCGGGACGAAGAGATGGGCAGGGCGCAGGTCAAAGCGCGGCGGGAGAGGCTTGAAGCACGCAGGGCGCAGACGGCGGCGGGCATAAGGACAAGCGGCGGGCGCATGAAATAAGCGGGAGGCGAGAGCATGAGCATCATCAGCGACGGATTTGCCCCGAACGGGGTGAGGATCATCGTCAAAGACGACTATATAGCGAAGACGCCGGAAGAGGATGCGCGTGTTTTTGAAGAACAGATGCGGATTCAGCAAGAGCTGATGCGCAAGATTGCGATGACGAGCGCGGCAAAGGAAACATCGGCGCTTTGAGCGCCGCATGCCCGAAAGCACTGGCGTGCAGCCCAACAAGCGAAAGCAGCGCGAAGAGGGGAAGGGGCGGATCGAAACCGCCGGAGGGCCACAGAAGAGGGCGATTGATTCAGCGTTTGATATCTTTGAAAGGAGGCAGGCGGGAAAGGCGCCCACGCAAGCAAAAAGCGACATCATAGGCAAATTCATTCTGGCAGCCCGGAAAGACGGGCTGTTTCATGGGAGAAGCAAAACGTCCGCGCGAAGGACCGGACGGCACGGGACGGTTATCGGTTTCCGAACCGAGGCATGCGAGCCGGGGCAGAACCGGCGTCTCCCACACTGGGCATTTGGTAAATCCCCCCCATGACGCTACAAGCGTCGCCGTTCCCCTATTATCTCCTTTCCGGGGCGCGGTGAGCGTCTGCGCAAAGAAGCGGCTGATTTCCGGCTTTGCGTTCAAGGCGCTCTATTTTATACGCGGCAGCAGCTCAGAGAGAGCGCAGGAATATTTTTCCGGAGGTTTGCGGGATCACAGCCCGCCTGCCGCACAACAGCCCTCCCCAGAGGGAGAGCCAAGGGCGAGAGCGACTTTAAGAAAACCGAAAAACGAAAGGAAGGGGACGCGATGGGCGAGCGGGAAGACCTGCTGCGCGTGATCCGGCGCAAATGCGTATACTGCTGCGGCGGGTCGGTCAAGGAAGCAGCGAGGTGCGGGAGCGAGGAATGCCCGCTATGGAAGTACAGACCGCCGTTTATCCAAAGGCAGAAGAAGAGAAAGGGCACGGTGCAGATCACGATGCGCATGCTCTTTGAAACGAAGGGAGGAATACGATGAGGACGGCAGCGCAGACGACGCGGGTATTCGGACTTGGCGACATCCAGATCCGGGTATGCGCGCAGTGCGGAAAGCGGTTTGCGATCCTGACCCCGGCATACGCCTACAAGATGGAGAAGCGAAAGGGCGACAAGGCGTATTCGTGGTTTTGCAGTTACAGCTGCATGCGGGCGGTGCAGAAGCCGCTGGAGGAGAAAGAGAAGGCGCAGTTTGACGAGCGCGTGCGGCGGGATATCCTGAATCTGGACACGCTGGAAGCGTACAGAGCCGCGCAGGAGAAGAAAAAGCTGGAAAAAGCAGCGGCAAAGGGATGAACCGAGAGGCGAAAGCAGAGCTTTGAAGAGCAAAGACAAGCGAGAGCTTTGCAATGAGAGGAACAGCAACAGCCTAGAATAGCGATGATGAGCTTTGCAGGAGCAGCGAGCGGAGGAGCAATGCAGGAGCATCGAAACGAAAAGCTCGGCAAAAGAACCGTATGGAAAGGCTCAGCAAAAGCTACGAGCGGATAAGCAAAGCAAGAGCATGGCGAAGATACGCAAAGCACAGAGTAGAAGAGCAGCGCAAGAGCAACGCAAAGAGACGATTGGCAATGGCATTGACCGGAAGGGCAAAGCGTTGCAGAAGCGTGGCGTCGAAGTGTTATGCAAGAGCAAAGAAATGAGTTGAGGCGTAAGAGCGTCGATTTGAACTGCGTCGCCCGGCGAAGTAAGAGCATTGAGAGGAAATGTATAGCAGAAGCTCAGCATTGACAAGCGCGGCGGGAGCATCGAATGGAGAAGCATGGAGATGCGCTGCAAGAGCAAAGCACGGACTTGAGACGTCCTGCGAAAGCGAGACAAAGAAAAGGAGAGAAACAAGATGACGATCGAGGAGAGAACCTACCGGATCACGGGAAAGACGAGCCTGCTGGGCAGCAGCCCGGCGAACCCTGCCGTAAGGAGCGCATATCTGGCGAGCAAGTCGGCGGATCCTGTCGGAATCAGCGAGGAAGAGGCCGCGTATCTGCCCGGCGAGGAAGAGCGCGGCATTACGGTATTCCTTCAGGACGACGAGGATTCAAGCTGCATGTACCTTGACTATCAGGTACGCGGATTCTTCAAAAATGCGCTGAACGCGCTTGAATACGACAACAAGATCAAGCAGGCGAGGAGCAAGGTGGACAAGTTCCTCTTCGTCGCGCCGAGAAAGATCCACATCCTGAAGGACGGCGAGCGGGTATACGACACAGACGAGGACTGCGAACGGTCGCTCCGCGCGGACACGATGCAGGGCCCGCGGACGACCGTCACCGCCAGCGAGCAGATCGACGCGCCATGGCAGATGGAATTTACGGTCAGGCTTATCAAAAACAAGGAATCCAAGAGCAGCGCGGCGCTGACATGGGAAGCCGTTGAAGAAGCGCTCGACTATGGACAGCTCTGCGGCATGGGACAATGGCGCACGGGCGGACACGGACGGTTTACATGGGAACGCATGGACAAGGACGGAAAAAAGAAATGACGATAAACGAATGGATCGCGTTTATCTGGCTCGTGCTGGCGCTGACGGGCGTCATAGCGGCGAGGGCGAAGAAAAGATGACGCTGGGGAGTTTATTCGACGGAAGCGGGACATGCCCTCTGGCGGCGGCGCTCTGCGGCATTACGCCGGTATGGGCGTCTGAAATAGAGCCTTATCCGATAGCCGTCACGAGGTCGCGCTTTCCGAAAATGATCCACTTGGGCAGTGTGACCGAGATCGACGGCCGCCGGATTCAGCCTGTTGACATCATCACGTTTGGGTCGCCCTGTCAGGATATGTCGATTGCCGGGAAGAGGGCGGGCATGAAGCACAGAAGCAGGGGCGACGACAGCACGACGAGAAGCGGGCTGTTTTATGAAGCAATCCGCATCATACGGGAGATGAGGGGAGAAACGCATGGACGGTATCCAGCTTTCGTTATTTGGGAAAACGTTCCCGGCGCCTTTTCATCCAACGGTGGAGAAGATTTCAGGTGTGTCCTTGAAGAATTCGCAAAAATCTGCGGGGGGGGGGTATACAGTTCCTCGACCTGCGGGCGGAAAATGGAAACATGCTGGGGAAATCGTGGGCGATGGGTTCAGCATCGCATGGAGGAGACTGGATGCGAAATACTGGGGAGTTCCCCAGCGCCGCAGCAGGATCTACCTTGTGGCAGATTTTAGAGGAAGACGCGCTGGAAAGATACTATTTGAGCGCGAAAGCCTGCGCGGGCATTCTGCGGCGGGCAGAGCGGAGGGGCAAAGCGCTGCCGAAGATGCTGCGGGAAGCGCTGGAAGAAGCGGTGGCGCTCGGTGCCTGAATCCCTGGGACTGCCAGAGCAAGCGAATTTATCAGCCGGACGGGGTATATCCGACGCTTCCGGCGATGGGCGACGGCGCGAGAAACAATCAGGCGGTTGTCTATGCGTTGCAGGGCAACGGCATTGACAGAGCGGACAGCGCAGGATGCAACGGGCGCGGATGGCGGGAAAATGTATGCTATACGCTCAATACCATCGACCGCCCGGCAATCTGTTTCAAAGCCGGGCAGGGCGCGCGGGCGCGGTCACTCGGAGAATCCGAAACGGAATCGCCGACGCTCGGAAGCGAATCGGGGAGCAACAGCATTCCGGCGGTCTGTTATGATGCGCGAGGAAACGGAGACGGCATACACAGTCCGACGCTGACGGGCGACCACGAAAACCGCATTACGGATTACACGACGATTTGCGTCATGGCGCACGGGCAGAGCAACGCGGAAATCAGGGAGAATCTGTCGCCGACGCTTACCTGCAACCATGAACAGCCGATCATCGCGATGGAAGGATCAGATAAGGGAAAAGGGCAGATCGAAAACGGCGTAAGCCCTTGTCTGAAAGCAAGCCATCCGTCGGAAATCGCATACGCGGGGAATTGCCTGAGCGATTCAGTCCCTGTACAGGACGGAGAAAAGCCGCCGCGCAAGTACATCATTCGGAGATTGACGCCGCTTGAATGCTGCCGGCTTCAAGGCTTTCCCGACGGATGGGGAACGCTCGAACACAAAGCGGTCATGAGCGAGGAAGAAGCAGCGTTCTGGGAAAAGGTACGCAAGACCCATGCGGAGGTTAGGGGCAAACAATACCGCCCCTGCGCAAGCCGAATGGCGCTGCTCAAGTGGTATAACAAGCTGCACACGGACAGCGCGGAATACCGGATGTGGGGAAACGGGATGGCGCTTCCCTGCGCGCTGTATGTGATGGAGGGCATAGCGATTGAAATGCAGACGGAAGCAAAGGAAAAAGAAACATGATGATACAGATTGACATGAAAAACTGGCGGATACTTCTATCCTATTTTGTACTTTCTGTGGCGCTGGGTTATCTTGTGCCTCAGATAAAAAGAAGCGTAGACGCCGCAAAATGGAGAAGAGAACAACAGGCTTTATGGTCAAGGCACTTTTTGGAGAACTATCCGAACCGACTGCTGACATACTGCGACGTAATATACGCGGCGAAAAATCGACGTCAAGAGGTTATGTTTGTGGAGTGGCGGGACGGGGTTTCCGACTATGCTAGACCGAGACTGACAAAAGCAGGCGCGCTTGTGTTTGAACTGCTGGGTAAAGGAAGCAGCGCGGCGGTCAAGGCGGAGGAATACAACAAAGGCTGGCGGTGCTGGCTGTACAAGCCGGTAGAGGAAGAAACGAAAAAAGCGCTGGCATGGAAGAGCAGGGGAAACGAAGGATGAACGGGGAAGGATTGCCGGGCATCTGTTCGGACTGCGGGGCGGTCCTGCGGATCATCATCAAAAACGGCGCGGTGGTCTGCGCATGCAGAAAATGCGGATACCGATACGCGCGGGAACTGGGCGGATGACCGCCCTTTTCATGAGGCTGAGCCGGAAGACGGCGCGCAGAGCGGGATTGCCGCCGCGATGCGCCGGGGTCGCGCCCCGAAAGCCTCGCCTCCCTTAGACGGCATGCGGGGGACATGCTGCCCGCATGCCGACATTTTAAGGGATACAGTATGGAACGACGGCAATGAGCGACATACACGGGAGGAAACGAGCATGGAAACAGGCATGGAAAAGGCGCGCCCGATCGGGCTGGCGGCGCTTTCCATCGACGAGCTGGGTACCCGCGCGGCGGCAATCGCGCAGGACATTCAATTCGCGATGGCGCGGACGATGACGGACATGGTCAGTCTCGGCGAGATCCTGACCGAAGTGAAAGAGAGAAGCGAATACGGGCGCTACGGCAATTACGGGCGATTCTTAGCCGAGAACGGGCTTGAAGAGCGGATGGCGCAGTACAGCGTGGCGGCATACAGGCGGTACGCGCAGAAGCCGGAGATTCTGACGGCGCTGGGAAGCGTCAGCAAGCTGAAGGAACTGCTGGCGCTGCCGGAAGCGTTGGAGGACGAATTCGTTTCCGCGCACGACGTGCAGGGAATGAGCGCGAGGGAACTCCGGCAGGAAATTCGGGCGGCGCGGGCGCAGGCGGAAGGGAACGCGGCAGAGCAGAAAGAACGGGCGGACGCACGGAGCGAACAGGAAAGCGCGGAAAAGATGCGCGCGCTTGAGCAGGAACGGGACGAGCTGAAAGCGCGGCTTCGGGAGAGCCGCGAAAGCGGAGAGCAGATCGAGCAGACGATGCGGCACGATCAGGAGAGGCTTGCCCAGGCGGAAAGCAGGCAGGCTCAGCTCCGGACGATGCTCGAAAAGCTTCGGGAAGAGCGCGGCGCGCTGGAAGAGGAAAACATGCGGCTCAAGCAGGCGGCGCTTCATCAGGGCGAAGGCGCGGGAAGCGAGGACGGCGGGCGCATGAGCGGCGCGGCCTTTACCAAGAACGTCCGCAGATTCCTTTCGGAGAACGGCGAAGTGCCGATGATGCAGGGCGCATATGACGCGATGACGACGGACGAGAGGGGCGCGTTCCTGCGCGGGCTGGACACGCTGCAAACCTTTATCCTGAGCGCGAGGACGGCGCTGTGCGGGCTTGGAGAAGGCGAGGTGAGCGTGCGATGACGGAGATCATGAAGCCGGAAAGCGCAAACGGACAGCAGCTTGAACTCATGACGGAGCAGGAGACGGCGCAGGCGGTGATACAGGTGCTTGCGCCGGTGATAAGCGGCATGAACCAGATGACGCAGATGATGGCGCAGACGGCACAGCAGATGCGCATGATGCAGGAGAGCATGGAGCGGATGAGCAGGGCGATCGAGCGGGGCATGCCGCTGACGGGGACGCAGGCGCGGATGCTCAGCGCCGCCATCAAGGAGCGCGCCGCCGGTGTGAAGGAAAAATACGGGCTGGGCGACGAGGCGCGGCTTGACTGCGCGAGGGAGATACGCAAAAAGCTATGCCGCCGCTGGGCGGTCGCCAGCGTCAAGGAGATACCAAGGAGCGAATACGAGCTGGCGATGGAGAGCGTCGAGCGATTCGACGAAAGCGCGGTTGTACTGAAATACATGTAACGGATCGGGAAAGGGTTGTCAGGTTAATAAAACTGATATTTCAAGAAAAAACTGAGAATTTGCGCCCGAAGGTTTCCAAAGGCGATGCGCCAAACGGGCGCCGTAAACGTTCGGAAAGCCCTTTGGTGGGGCGAGGGGGCAAAGCCCCATATCCTGAAAATGCTAAGTTTATTGTTTCTTGAAATGTTTGGTTTAAGCCTGACAGCCCCTTGCCCTTTTGCATATACGGGGGGATGACCGGAATGGAGATCAACTTTGTCTTTCAGATGAACAGCTTTCACCGCTACAAGAGGGAGCAGCCGCTCAGCGCGAACGCGCAGGCGCTATGGTTTGAGCTGTTCGGGCTGTTCAACGCGCGGCGGTTTCCGGAGGAGATGGCGATCAGCACGACGCACCTTTGCTCGGTACTGGGGCTGTCGAAGGATACGGTGCTGCGGGCGAGGAAAGAGCTGAGCGAAAACCACCTGATTTCCGTTGAGCGGGGCTGTGGGCGCGCGGCGAGCGTCGTGAAGATGGTTTATTTCCAGAAAGATTGTGGAAAACCCTGTGGAGAAGCTGTGGAAAACGCTGTGGACAACCAACAGGCGGACGCTTCAGAGGGGGAACATACGGCTTTTTGCGTCGCAAATATCGACGCAAAATGCGACGCAAAGAACGACGCAGACCGCACGGGGGATTTTGCGTCGCAAGAATCGACGCAAGCTGCGACACAGGAAGAGGTTTGCGTCGCAAATATCGACGCAAAATGCGACACTTATATAAACCAAAACAGGGGAACCGTAAACGAAAACGCATATAACAGACCTTTACAGCTCTATCCATCCTATCCATCGGGAAGGGGGAAGGACGGACAGAAGGGAAGGGTAGTCAGCCGAGAAGCATGGGAGAAGGCGAAAAGGGACGTACAGGCGCAGCTATGGGACGCACTGACGGAGGCGAGCCTTGAGGCGGACGGGGAGGACGACCCCATCTGCGAGGCTGCCGAGCTGATGACGGAAGTTTACAGCATGCAGGGCGGAACGATCGTCATCGGCGGGGTCAGCTATGCGGCGGACATCGTCAAGGAGCGGCTGCGGGGACTGAACGCGCGGCGCATCTACGACGCGATAGACCAGATGAAAAACGCCGCGGAGCCGATACGCAACATACGGGGCTATCTGCTCAGCTGCCTGTTCAACGCGGCAAGCACGACGAACATACGGGCGGAAAGCGATTACCGCAGATATCGGGAAGGAAGGTAAAAGGGAATGGAGCCGCAGAAGATCCGCAACCGGGACATATACGCGCTCAAAAGCTGCAAGGGGATGCTCGACGAGATCCGCATGCTCAGGGAGAAGGACGAAAGCGAGCGGCGCGCGATGCTGGGAAGCCCGAAGTTTGACGGGATGCCGAAGGGGAACGGAGGGGGCGGGCTTGAGGACGTCATATCGCGGGCGCAGGAGATCCACGAGGCGCGGATGCGCTCCATCGGGGCATACGAGAAGCAGATCGCGGCATGCGAAGCCGTCTTGCAGAGGATACCGGACACGACGCACAGGGCGCTGATCCGGGCGCTGTATGTGGAGCAGATGCCGATATGGCGGGCGGCGCAGGTCACGCACATGAGCGAGGCGACGGCGAAGCGGATCAAGGCGGAATACGAGAGGCGGGAGAGGTTTTGAGGGGTTAGGCGAAATCCGAAAAAATGTCAAAAAGGTGTTGACAATTTACTATAAATAGTATACAATAAAGGAGTCAGCGAGAGCTGACGAAGAACAGAAAGGCGGTGAAGGACATGGAAGAAAACGAGGGAATGAACGGCATGACAAACGAGCAATTCAGGGCGGCGCTTGAAGCCATCAAGGCGTTCGCGGAGGAAACGAGAGACATCGACAAGACGATCCGATTCATCGAGCGAATGCAGGGCAAAGAAAAAGAGCCTACTTCCGGCACGAAGTAAGCTCCTGACACAAAGGGAAGGGCGGAAACCACCGCCGCCGCTCTTCTCTTCTTTCGTTATTGTATCGCGGCGGGGAAAGAAAGTCAACTTTTTTCAAAAAAGGTGTTGACAATTTACTATAAATAGTATACAACAAAGAAGTCAGCGAGAGCTGATGAAACAAAGAAAGGCGGTGAAGGACATGGAAGAAAACGAGGAAATGAACGGCATGACGAACGAGCAATTCAAAACGGCGCTCAAACAGATTCTGCTTTACGCCAAGAAAGCGGAAGACAAGAAAGAAATCATCGAATACCTTGAGAAACTGATAGAAGACGACAAAAAAGCCTGACCCGGGGCAACGGGACAGGCGGACAGCAAGGGAAGGGCGGAGAACACCGCCGCCGCTCTTCTCTTCTTTTCTCATTATACTGCGGCGGAAAGAAGAAAGTCAAGGAGAAAACGATGGAAGACTATCGGGCGAAGCCGCGGGAGAGAGGGAACGAAAGCCCCATCACGCGGGCGCGGATGGCGGCGGGCATGACGCAGAAGGACTTGGCGGACAAGCTGGGCTGCTTTTCCAAGGACGTATCGCAATGGGAGAGCGGGAAGCGGGAGCCGAAGCTCTCCACAGGCGTGCGAATCGCGAAAATCCTCGGCATCAGCGCGGAGGAGATCGCGGCGTTTTACGAGAATTACGGGAAAAACGAAAATTGAGCTTGTTTGAGCCGGTCAAGTGTGGTAATATGATAGACGGAAGAAAGTAAAGACCGAGAGCCTGCGGGATGCCGCAAGGCTCTTTTTTGATGTATAGGAAATTGCGCAAAGCTTTGAATCTTTACGGACTGTGGCGGAAATGCAGGCGGGCTCAGCTTGTTGACATAAGCAAACTTGGCTTGAATAGCAAGATTAAGAAATTCAGCTATTCTTTCATTTGTGGAAAGGGCTATTCTCCCCCTTCGGGGGGAGAATAGCTTTTTGTCTACAGTCTGAGGCGGGCTCAGCCCGCTTTTTTGTTTGCGGAAAGGAGGATGGCGGCGATGAGGACAGTTCTTTCCATCGACACGAGCGGACTGAACAAAGCGCTCAAAGAAGTCGGCGCGGCGCTGGGCCCGGAGAAGATGAACATTGCACTGCGGCACACGATTCGGGACGTCGGCAGGCATGTCAGGGTATTGACCAACGACGAGATACGCAAGAAGTACAAAGCGAAGAAGAACAGGATCAGCAAAGCCATTCGGAAGCCGCAATACACGCTGAACGGCACGATATCCTGCATCATCCCAATCGTAGACCCGCGCGGCACGATTGCAACAGGGGCAGGCGCGTTTCGAGCGATGAAGAGAGGGCCGGGTACGGAGGTCATCCTGGGCGCGAAAGCCATCCTGCCGCACGACAGGAGGGACGAGCGCATTCACTTCTACATCCCCAGCGGCAGATTGCAGGGACACATCTTCGTTCGGCACGACGACGACGTTAAATGGATCGGCAAGCGCAGAGAGGGAACGGGCGAGATCGAGCATTGGGAGACCAAGAAGGGCAAAAAGAAGAAAAACAAGAAGACGAGGATCACAGGCGTTCGCATGAGAAAAGGCACGGTCTCCCACGGCGTAGGCATTACGGTATCGCAGATGGCGATGAACCGCGCGTCGGACGACATACAGGATCAGGTCGCCGAGTACGCCTTACAGCGGCTCTTGCATTATCAGGAAGAGATCCTCAAGGGCAAGATCAAGAGGTGACGGGATGCCGAGCATGTACATCAAAGAGCTGGCGACGCTGGTAGAGCTGACGCCGCGGCGGCTCTACCAGATCAACGAAGAGCTTGAGGAGGACAAGAAGCTCTTTGTCCGCGAGGATGGAAACAAAGCCGACCTTGGAACATTCGTCCGGCGCTGGGTCGAGTACCAGAAGAGCCTCGTCCGCAGGAGCGGGGAGATCACGCTGGAAGAAGCGAAGACACAGCACGAGATCATCAAGACGGAAAAGACGAAATACGAGGTCAAGCGGCTTCAGGGGGAAATGGTGCTGGCGTCGGAGGTCATCGAGCTGGGGCAGGAGATCGCGGTCGGGGTCAAGAACAACCTGCTGCACATTCCGGCGACGCTTGCGCCGGTGCTTTGCGCGATGGACGACGCGGAGGAGATCGAGGCGGCGATGACGCAGGCGATACGGGAAGCGCTGGAAGAGATGAGCAGGCTTGAAAACTGGACGCCGAAGGAGCTGGACGCCGAGGAGATCCTTCACGAAGAGGACGAGGAAGAGGCACAGGCGGAAAAAGAATAAGCGCCTTGCGAAGACGCAAGGCGCTATGATATAATGTCAGGGTAGGCAGACGAGAAAAACTGCCGGCGGTGCCTCCCGCTTCTGTTACAGAAGAAGGGAGGGACGTTTCATGACTTCCTATGAAATCATCATGGTAGTCCTTACGGTCCTGAACCTGCTCATCGCAGTGTACAAGCTCAATCGTAAGTAAAAGCGTGCCGCCGGTCAGCTAGCATCTGACCGGCGGCTTTCGCTTTTCTCTTAAAGAATAAGAAGGGCGGGAGAACCGAGTCTAAACGGCATCTCGTCTGTCTATATTATACAAGGGAAACAGTTTCACGTCAAGACGTGGAGCTGTTTTCTTGTATGTAAAAAAAATGCCGGTCAGCTTGCATCTGACCGGCGGTCTAGGCTTTTAAGGATATTCCTGTAAGCGGGAGAACCGGGTCAAAACGGCTTCTCGTCTGTCTATATTATACAAGGGAAACAGCTTTTCGTCAAGGCGGAGAGCTGTTTCTTTTTATGCGCAAGAGGAGAGAAGCGATGAAGGAGAGCGTCAAGGGGCGCATGAGGCGGGAGATCATGCGGATGTTTGCGCCGCCGCCGGAAATGACGGTCAGCGAGTGGGCGGAGAGGAACCGCTTTCTTTCCAGCGAGACGAGCGCGGCGGCGGGCAGATGGAAAAACGACAAAGCGCCGTATCAGACGCCCATCATGGACGCCTTTACGCAGAGGGGCGTGGAGGAGATCGTCATCATGAGCGGCGCGCAATGCGGCAAGAGCGAAATCCTGATGAACATGATGGGGCGCTGCATTGACCTTGACCCTGCGCCGATGATGATGGTTCAGCCGAGCCAGAACACGGCGGACGACTTCTCCAAGCAGCGCATCGCGGCGATGGTGGACTGCTGTCCCATCCTCAAAAAGAAGGTACGCGCGCCGAAAACGCGGGTATCGAGCAACACCATTCGATTAAAGGCGTTTCCGGGCGGAAGCCTGGTCATCGCCAGCGCGCAGAGCGCGACCGAACTGCGAAGCAAGCCGGTGCGGTTTTTATTCCTCGACGAAGTGGACGCTTACCCGGCGAGCGTAGGCGGAGAGGGCGATCCGGTGGATCTGGCGACGGCGAGAACGGAGACCTTTTACAACAGAAGGATCGTCAAGGTCAGCACGCCGACCATCGAGGGGCGCAGCGCGATCGAAAAAGCATACAGGCGGGGTACGCAGGAGGAATGGTGCAAGCCATGCCCGCAGTGCGGCGCTTTTTTCTTTATGCGGCTTGCCGATTTCGTTTACGAATACGACCAGAGCGAGGCGGGCGGGCGCGCCATATACCGGATTAAAAGCGTGCGCTGGCGCTGCCCCGGATGCCAGAGCGAACACACGGAGCGCGAGATGGCAAGGCAGGAAGGGCGATACATCGCGCGGAACCCGGACGCGCTGGAAAACGGCGTGCGCTCGTTCCACCTGAACGCGTTCGTATCGCCATGGGCGGGATGGAAGCGCATCATCCGGTACTTCCTGGAAGCGAAGGGCGACCCGGCGAGAGAGCAGGCATTCACCAACATCCGCTTAGGCGAATGCTGGCAGGAGAGCGTCGAGCGGCTGACGACGGCGGAAGAAATCTACGCGCGCAGAGAGGATTACAGCGCGGAAGTGCCGGACGGGGTGCTGGCGCTGACGATGGGCGTAGACACGCAGGACAACCGGCTCGAATTCGAGGTCATCGGCTGGGGGCGGGAACACGAGAACTGGCGCATCATGCGCGGCATCATCCCGGGGAGGCCGGACGAGGAGAAGGGCGCGGTATGGAAGGAGCTGGACAAGCTGCTCGAGCGCAGATTCCGGCGGCGGGACGGAAAGGCGCTGCGGATTTTGACGACGTTCATCGACAGCGGCGGACACTTTACGGACGTGGTTTACAGGGAATGCGCAAAGCGCGCGGCGCGGCGGGTATTCGCCATCAAGGGCGAAGGCGGCGAGGGCAAGGAATACGTTCGCATGAGTTCGGCGATGAAAAAGCAGAGGGGGCTGTACCTGTTCATCCTGGGCGTTGACGTGGGCAAGGAGCAGATCGCATACAGCCTGAACGTCAAGGAAGCGGGGCCATGGTACAGCCACTTTCCAGCCGCGCCGGAAGCGGGCTACACACTGAGCGCGATACGCGGACTATTCAGCGAGAAGATGGAGCTGAAAGAGAAGGGCGGAAGGAGCGTCGCGGCATGGGTCAAAGACCCGACGGTGAGCGCGAGAAACGAACCGCTGGACTGCGCGAACTACGCGCAGGCGGCGTTTCAGGGATTCCAAATCGACCTGGACGCCATCGAGCGGCGGCTGAGGGGCGAGGTCGTCATCAAGAAGGAAAGCGACATACGGAAAAAGCAGCAGCCGCGGGCGAAGATGATATCGGGGGGAATTTAGCCCTCTCAGTCTGCTTCGCAGACAGCTCTCCCAAAGGGAGAGCCAAGGGGCTGCGAGTGAAAATTTGATTTGCAAAAGCCCTTGCCTCCCAATTTGGGGGAGGTGGCACGGCGAAGCCGTGACGGAGAGGGCAGAAAGGAGGCGGGCGTATGGCGATGACGAGAAGCGAAGTTACCGAGATGCTGGACATTCTCAAAAAATGCAAGAGGAGCATCCTTTCGGGCGAGGCGGCGAGCTACACGGTCGGCACGAGGAGCGTCACGTTTTTATCGCTTGAGGAAGTGAACGCGGAGATACGCAACTATGAGAACATGCTCGACGTGATCGACGGGACGCGCAGGGCACGAGGGGTGCGGGTCGTGATTCCGTATGATTTATAGCCTTCTCAGGCGCTGCGCGCCAGCTTTCCCAAAGGGAGAGCCAAGGAGAATTGCGGATTTGAATTTGATTTGAAAAAAGTCCTTGCCTCTCCCGCTGGGAGAGGTGGCAGCCGTAAGGCTGACGGAGAGGGCTTAAACCGGAGGAAGTATGAGAAAACGGGACGAAAGGGCGCGGGACACGCCGATTTTGACGCCGATCCAGCGCGGCGCTTTGGGCGGGGACGCGAAGAAGCCGGGCGGCGCGAGGATGGCGGCGGGATACGCGAACTACGGCGCAAGCACGAAGAAGAGCAGCATGATCGGCTGGATCACATCGGGCGGCGCGCCGGAGGACGACAGCGACCTGAACGGCGCGCTGCTGCGGCGCAGGGCGCGAGACCTCGACATGGGCGGCGGCGTGGCGCGGGCGGCAGTCGCGACGGAGACGACGACGGTCGTCGGGACGGGGCTGATCCCCAAGCCCGCCATCGACTATGAAGCGCTGGGAATGACGGAAGAGGCGGCGAAGGAATGGGAAAAGACCGCCAAGCGGGAATTCTCATTCTGGGCGCAAAGCAAATTCTGCGACGCGGCGGAGAGAAAGAACTTTTTCCAGCTGCAAAGCCTGGCTTTCCGGTCGATGCTGGTGAGCGGGGACGTCATTGCTTTGCTGCCAATGTTTGAATCGGCGGGAAGCCCGTACACGCTGCACGTCAAGCTGCTGGAAGCGGACAGGCTGGCGACGCCGGACAGCGCGGGCGAAAGCACGAGCCAGGAAGCGGCAGGCGGGCGCATCATCGACGGCGTTGAGGTGGAAAAAGCGACGGGGCGCGTCGTGCGCTACTACTTCGCCAGCCGTCACCCGCTCAGCGAGAGCGACAACACGGAACTGACCTACGACCCGGTAGACGCATACGGAAGCGAGACGGGCATGCCAAACGTTTTGCACGTTTACGTTCCGGACAGACCGGAGCAATACCGCGGCGTGCCGATGATGGCGCCGGTGATGGAGCAGGTCAAGCAATTGGAGCGATACCTGAACGCGGAACTCTCCGCGAGTTTGATTTCCAGCATGTTCACGCTGTTCATCACCAGCGACATCAACGACAACAGCCCGGCGTCAACCATCGAAGATTCGGTAGAAGAGGACGAGCAGGCGGCGGGAAGCACGCCGCAGAACGCGCTGCACATGCGCACGGGCGCAATTTACGAGCTTGCGCCGGGGCAGAAGCCGACAGGAATCAGCCCGACGAGGAACAACAGCGCGTTTTCCACGTTCGTGGACGCGATATGCACGCAGATCGGCGCGAGCGTGGAAATGCCCAAGGAGATTTTACTCAAGGCGTTCACCAAGAGCTACAGCGCCAGCCGCGGCGCGCTGACGGAATACTGGCGCAAGATACCGCGGGCGCGGCGGGACTTCATCGCGGATTTCTGCCAGCCTGTCTACGAGGCGTTTTTAGCGGAGGCGGTCGCGCTGGGGCGCATCGACGCGCCGGGCTTCTTTGACGACCCGGTTATCCGCGCGAGCTGGTGCAAATGCAACTGGATCGGAAGCACGATGCAGCAGCTCGACCCGCTCAAGGAGGTATCCGCGGCGGAGAAGCGCATTGCGCTGAACCTGTCCACGCAGGAGCGCGAGGCGGCGGAATTCAACGGGAGCGACTGGGGCGAGAACATCGCAAAGAGAAAGCGGGAAATCGCGGCGCTTGCGGAACTCGGCGCGGCGGGGCTGACCGCGAAGGAGAGCGCGCAGGACGCGCCCGACCCAAACGAGCCGCCGGAGGGCGACGAGGAGGACGCGGACGGGGAAGCGCCGGAAGGAGGGACACAGGAGACATGAACAACAGGCTTGAAAAGCTGACGTTCCGGGCGCAGATGAGCGCGGAGGACGCGGGCGTCGGCAACCTGTACATCAGCGGCCCCATCACGAGCTGGGCATGGGACGATTTCAACGAGACGGACAGCTTACAGGTGCGCCGCGAGCTTGAGAAAGTCGCGGACGCGCAGACGCTGAACATCTACATCGACAGCCCGGGCGGATATCTCGACGAGGGCATGACGATGATGCGGCTCATCAAGGAACACAAGGCGAAAACGAAAAACGCGTACTGCATGGAATGCGCGAGCGCGGCGACGCTGCTTTGCATCCCATGCGACAGGGTGACGGCATACGAAGGGGCGGAGTTCCTTTTCCACATGCCGCGCGGCGGGATGAGCGGCACGCCGAAGGAAATCATTACCTACGGGCAGGGGCTTGAAAAGCGGGCGCAGAGCGTCGCCGAGCTGTACAGCGCGAGGATGCCGGGAAAAACGGTTGAGGACATCCTTCAGATGATGGAGGAGGAAACCTGGATGACGCCGCGGGAAGCGATGGAATGCGGATTTATAGACGCCATCGAGCCAATCGCGCCCGGCAGCGGCGCGACGATGAGCGCGCAGAGGACGCCGGAGGACGAAGCGCTGCTGGCAAAGCTCATCGGCTACAAGCCGCGAATGGCAAAACCGCTGACGTCGGCGGATTTTGAAACAGGCGAAAGCGCACCCACGGGCGGCGCGGCGAGCCGGAAAGACAAAGACAAGGAGGACAAAGGGACTATGACGCTGGAAGAACTGAAGAAGGACGCGCCGGAACTGGTGGAAGAGATCATGCAGACGGGGCGCGAGGAAGGCATCTTGCAGGAGCGGGCGCGAATGAAGGCGCTGGACGCCATCGGGGACGAGGACAGCCGCGAACTCATTGAAGAGGCGAAGTACGGCGAGAAGCCGATGACCGCGCCTGAAGCGGCGATGGCGATCCTGACGCAGATGCGCGGCAAGCCGAAGGGCGAGGGCAGAAAGGGCGCGGGCGAGGGCTACATGGAAAAGCGGCGCGCGGAGACGGCGCAGATGAACCGCGTTGAGGCGGGCGCGGCGGGGGACAACGACGAGGGCGACGAGGACATCCGCGCGATGGCCAGAGAGATGGCGAAGGCGCAGAAGGCGTATTAAGGAGGAAAGAAACATGGCGGCGAAAGCACTTTACGCACAGATTGGCGAAAGCCAGGATTACAGCCTGCTGGCGGAGACCGGCACGGAGAGAACCATCGGCTTGGCGGTCAAGCCGGGAAGCGGACTGCTTGAGCGCGGAACCATCGTGATGCTTGGCGCGGACGGACTGTATACGCCGGCGGTCACGGGCAAGATGACGGGCGCGCTGGCTGTACTGGCGGAAAGCGTCGAGACGACGGAAGAAAGCGCGGGCATCGCGCCCAGCGCGCGGGCATACAGCGCGGGACGATTCCTGAAAGCAAAGCTCAAGCTTACGGCGGGCGCGCTGGCGGCCGGCGACCTGCTTGAGATGCGCAGGCAGGGCATCCTGGTCGAGGACATGGACGGCACGGTGAACAACGAAGTGGCCGGCGGCTGAGAAACAAAAGGGGGAAAAGACAATGGCAGGCATTCTTTACGACACTTGGAAACAGATCAAAGCGCTTGAAATGACGCCGCCGATCCACACGTTCCTGAGCGACACGTTCACGCAGAACGAGGGCGCGGTGATGGCGGAGGACGCGCGATACGACTACTACAAGGGCACGGTGCCGATGGCGCCGTTCGTCGTACCGGGCGCGGGCGGCAAGAACATGCCGCGGGAGAAATTCCAGACGCGCGCAATCGGCTTCCCGACCATCGCGCCGGAACGCACCATCAACTACGACGAATACGCGAGCCAGCGCATGTTTGGCGAGGACATCGGCGGCGGACTCGACCCGAACAGCCGCCTTGCCAAGCTGAAAGCGCAGGACATGGCTTTCCTGCGCAACACCATCGCGATGCGCGAGGAATGGATGGCGGCGCAGGCGCTCTTTACGGGCAAGCTGGACATCTTTGAATATCTGGAGGGCGGTCAGGTGGTCAAGGCGACGCGCGCGGCGGATTTCGACTTCACGAACTACTATGTGCCGACGAAGAAATGGAACGAGAGCGGCGCGAACATCTACGAGGACTTCATGCAGATGATCGACATGGTTTCCGAGGGAAACGGAAGCCCGGACATCGCGATCTTCGGTCTGGACGTTCGCAGCGCGATCCTTCAGGACGAAAAGCTGATGAAGATGCTGGACGTTCGCAACGGCTTCTTCGGCCGCATCGAGCCGGACAAGCCGAACTACCAGAAGGCGACGCAGTACGTCGGCACGCTCTCCACCGGCACGGAGCTTTACTGCTACACGGGCAAATACCGCGAGACGGCGGGCGGCGCGGAGCAGACGCTCATCCCGAAGGGCAAGATGCTGCTGGGCGGCGGAAAGCTTTTGCGCAAATTCTACGGACCGGTTGCTCAGGTGGAAAAAGAAGGCGAAGACCCGAAGGTTTACGCGGCGGCGCAGGTGCCTTTCCGCTACAGCAAGGCGGGCAGCGACAGCGCGATGCAGCGACTGACGAGCCGCCCGATGCTGGTTCCCTACAACGTGGACGCGTGGGCGGTCGGCACGGTGCTGTAAACCGCCCTCTCAGGCGCTACGCGCCAGCTCTCCCAGAGGGAGAGCCAAGAGGGATTGCGAACAAAATTGGATTTGAAAAAGTCCTTGCCTCTCCCTATGGGAGAGGTGGCACGGCGAAGCCGTGACGGAGAGGGCTATACAGAGAAAGAAGGAAAAAGCATGGCGAATATTGCGGTATGGCACATCGGCGTAAACGGGCGGCGCTATGCGCCGGGCGAGACGCTGCCCCAGATGGACGAAAAGGAGACCGCAAGGCTGACGGCGCTGGGCGCGATCCGCGCGGACAGCGCGGCGGATTCAAAGCCGCGGACGCCGGCGGATTTTAAAGCGGCGCACGCGGACAGCACCGGAGGAAAAAAGCCGGAGAGCGAAACGGAGGAGCCCTGCGAGGACGATGAACTGCCCGCAATCGACGCGGCGGAGGGCATCGTAGACGAGGAAGAGGAAGCGCCCGCCCGAAAGAAGCGCGCGCGCGGATGAGCCTTGCGGAGCGGATCGACGGCGACGTGATGGGCATTTTCTACCGGGAAAGCGAGTTCGCGCGGCGGCACAGCTACAACGGGCAGGACATCCTCTGCATCGTGGACGGGGAGGACATGCGCAAGAGCCGGAACACGAACGCGATCTCAAGAGAATGGGACGCGGGCGCGCACGTCATCACGCTGCGGATACCGGAGGGACAGCTTGCTGACGCGCCGCTGGAAGGGGAGAAGATCACCTTCGACGGGAAGCTCTGCACGATCCAGCTCATCACGAGCAACGAGGGCGAATGGGTATTGACGCTCAGGGGAAGCGAAGCGAGGACGATCATTTGATGAAGATAGAGACGGGAATCGTTGCGCCGCCGGAGAGAACGGCGGGCGCGTGGAGCGCGGGAGTCAGCTACAGCCAGCGGATGCGGGCGTTCCGGCAATGGGTCTACGAGAACTGCTGCAAGGGGCGGAAGATGAAAACGCCGGTCGTTCGCGGCAGGGACGTGGACATCGCATGGAGCGAACCGCGCTGTTTCGGCGGGGACTTTTACCCGTATCGGGTGCTGGACAGGAAGAACCCATACTCCATCGCGCCGAGCATCCTGGTGACGCGGATATCGCACGCGCCGCACGCGGAGACGATGCAGTACCTGGACAGCAGACAGAGGGTATCGCGCCCGAAGGAGCTGGGGAACACCATCACGCTGAACCTCATTCACACCATCTACGAGCCGGGAGAGCGAACGCAGGACGGCGCGGACGGAGACCCGCACGAGGTCTTTCTGACCGACGAGGACATGGACATGGGAAGCCTGATCCTCGGGCAGTGGATGGACGACACGGCGGCGGCGCTGGCAAGCGCGCTGAGCGTGGCGGGAATGACGGTCACCAAGGAGAGCATCACCATCGAGCCGCTGATCGAAAACGAGGCGGTCAGCGACAGGAGACCGCTGTATCTGGGCGTGGTGCAGGTATCGCTGGTGGGGCTGAACCGGGAAGAGGTCGATCCGGCGATACGGGCGATGCTGGACTAAAACAAAGGAGAGTGAAACAGGTGTACAAACACGGAAACTACGCGCTGTACAGCATGCAGGACGTACACGCGGGAAGCGCAAGCACGAGCGACTATGTGCCGGTATACGTCGGCGCGCTGCCGGTACAGACGATCCTGGGCGGCGGGGACAAGGTGAACGTGCCGATCCTGCTCAGCGACTTCACGCAGGCGGCGCGGACGGTCGGCTACACGGACGACTGGGAGAAATACGACCTGTGCGAAGCGATCTACGCGCACTTTGCGCTGGCGCAGGCGGGCCCCATCGTGGTCATCAACGTCTTTGACCCGCAGAAGAGCAAGCAGAAAAAGACGGTAAGCGAGACCGCCGCGAACAACCAGATCATCCTCGGCGGGATGGGCGGCGTCATCCTTGACAGCTTCGCCATCGAGGGCAAGGAGAAGGACGTTGACTACACGCTCACATACGACTATGTGACCGAGCGGATCACGGCGCGCGGCGCGCACAGGGGCGCGCTTTCCGGTACGCTGAGTATCAGCTATGAAGAAACGACGCCGGGCGTCACGAAGGAGGACGTCATCGGCACGACGGACGGGGAAGGCACGGACACGGGGCTTTACCTCATCCGCCGCGTCTATCAGGAGACGGGCAAGATCCCCTGCCGCCTGCTCTGCCCCGGCACGTCGCACATGCCGGAGGTTCACGAGGCGATGGAGGGCGTATGCAGCCAGATCGGCGGGCATTTTGACGCGTTCATGCTGACCGACCTGCCCCTTCAGGGGGAGAGCGGCGCGCTCACGCCCTCGGAAGCTGTGGCATGGAAGAGCGAAAAGGGCTATGCCGGGGACAACGAAAAGACCTGCTGGCCCAGATGGAGCGGAAACGACGGGCGGATGTACCACCTGTCGGTGCTATGCGCGGCGAACCTCCAGACGCTTGAAAACGCGGCGGGCGGCATCCCCTACCAGACGGCGAGCAACACGCAGATCCCCATCAGCGGCAAGCCGTACTACGGAGAGGGGACGGCGCTGGTGCTGGACGAGCAGATGGTCAACGAGATGCTGCTGCAATACGGCGTGACGAGCTGCACCTACCACGGCGGGAAATGGGTGCTTTGGGGAAGCCACTGCGCCAGCTACGAGCCGGGCAACGTGACGGCGATGAACCTCTACGACAGCACGCTGATGATGATGTACTACCTTGCCAACGATTTTCAGGTGCGCCGGGCGGAGGAGATCGACAAGGTTGCCTCCGTCAACCGCATCCGGCAGATCGTCGCGGAGGAGCAGGCGACGCTCGACGCGCTCTGCGCCATCGGCGCGCTGCTCTACGGCAAGGCGTACTTCGTGATGACGGAGGAAGCGAAGAGCGACATGCTCACCGGCGACTTCGCGCTGCGCTGGGAGATCACGCAGAGCCTTTCCATCAAGAGCATCACGGGAACGGTTCAGCACACGGACGCGGGGCTGGCGACCTGGTACGAAGAGCTGATGGAGCTGACGGAATAAGAAAGGGGGAAGCGGCATGAACAAGCAGGTTCACAACAAGGTCATCGACCAGCGGCTCTTTGACGGGGACACGCTGGTCGAGGACGTCACCAGCATCGACACGCCGGAGATCGAATACGTCAGCGACGAGGTGGACATCCCGGGCGCGACGGCGAAAATCAACATCGTAATGCCCTATCAGGTGGGCGCGATGACGGTCACGGTCAACCACAACAACGGCAACGGATGCGACGGGCTGAACGCGCCGGAGACGCACAAGATCGAGCTGCGCATGGCGCGGCAGGTCATCTCGACCGCGACGGGCAACTCCGCGCCAGAGCTGACCAAGGTACGCTTTACCGGCACGCCGATGAAGGTCACGCGCGGCTCGGTGGAGCGCGGCAACCCGCGCGGGCAGAGCGTACAGTTCAGCGTACAGCGATACGAGGAAGAGGTGGGCGGAAAGACCGTCATCCTCATTGACGCGCTGGCGGGCATTTTGCAGATCAATGGGAAGGACTACGCGAGCGAGATCAACAGGATTCTGGATTGATGAGAAGGGCGGGCAACCGCTCTTTTCTTTCTTTTGCCATTGCAGATTGAGCCGATTTGAGCTGATGGGAAGCGCTATAATGGTAAAAGCAAGAAAAGACGAAAAAGCTGAGGAGGAAAGCACATGGGCGAGAGCGCGGAGGGAAAGCGTTACTTTGACATGACGATGGAGGAAATTCAGGCTTTGCCGGAGGAGGAGCGCAGGGAGCTGGCGCGCGAGGACGCGGCAAAGCGGCTTGAGGACGCGACGAAGGGCGTCATCCGCCTGAGCCGGAAGATGAAGAGCCGGGGCGAGGAGATCGGCGAGCTGCACTACGACTTTTCCGTACTGACGAACAAGGACTTCATCGGCTGCATGGACGCGGACAGGGGAAACCGCAGCATGGGCACGATCAGCCGCGCGCAGGCGCTCAGGCTCTACTACAAGATGAACGACAAGGTCGAGCGCCCGATCAGCGGGCTTGACTACCACGACCTCGACGAGCAGGCGGGCATCCCGGACACGGAAGCGATGATCGAGAAAGCCAGCGATTTTTTTACATGGTCGAAGCTGGTCGCGATGACGAACCGATAAAAACCATGGTGCTGGTCGGGCGGTACACCTGCACGCCGTACCCGATGATCCTTGAGATGCGGCGGCTTGACTACATGCGGCTGGAAGAGGCGGTCTGCGGCATCCTTCGGGAAGAGAGCGAAAGAAGGAACGAGCGATGAAGCTATACATCGAAGACACGCCCATTGACGCGGAGATGACGGAAGCGGTCGCCACGGACAGCGCGGGCGGGCAGGCGGACAGCCTGAAGGTCACGCTGGCGGACGGGCGGCTGCTGAGCCAATGGGAGATCAGACAGGGGCTTAAAATGGAGCTGGTCGAGGGCGGATTTTCCACCGGAGAAATGGAAATCTTCGACGCGCGGACGCGGATGGGCGGGGTCACGCTGAGCGCGGTCAGCGTGCCTTACAGCGCGCGGCAGGAAGGATGGAACTGTTTTGAAAACATCACGCTGGCAGACCTATTAAGGCGCGGGGCGGCGGAGATGGGCATGAAGGGCGCGAAGCTCTACGGCATACGCGGGGACACGGTGCTGCGGCGCGTGGTACGCAGAGGGGAGACGTGGCCGCAGTTCCTCGCGCATGTGATGACGCTGGAAGGGGCGACGATCAAGCTGAGCGGCGGGTACCTGCTCGCCATCGACTACGAGAGCTTCTTTGCAGGAAGCGGGGCGCAGCTTGTACTGGACGAGGAGAGCCGACCGAACGTGATGCGCATGCCCAAATGCCGGTACATGACCGTCCGCACGGGGCTTTTGACGGCGCGGGCGGAGGACACGGCGGTTTCGGGGAACGCGGGCAAGACGCTGACGGACGAACAGATTTACTCGACCCAGCAGGCGATGCGCGCGGCGCGGGGATTATTGATGCGGCGGAACATGGAGAGCGAAATCTACACGCGGGAGATTCCGCTTAATACGGGGATCGCGGCGATGAGCCGGGTCTGCGTACTGGGAAGCGGCGCGGGGAGCGGGCGATGGTTCGTACACAAATGCGCGCACGACTTCATCCGGCGGGTGACGGTGATGGAGATGAGGAAGAGCGTGGGGAGCGTTCGGATTTGAGAATTCAAAACCGCTGACGTCAGCGGTTTTTTGACGGATAGGAAACTGCGCAAAGCTTTGAATCTTTACGGACTTTGGCGGAAGTGAATGCGGGCTCAGCCCGCTTTTTGCTTTTTGGGAGAAAACGCGATGGGATACGGAACGACGGTCGAGCGCGGGAGGATCGCGCGGCAGGAAGAGGACGGGAGATGGATCGTGGAGAGCATCGACCGGGACGGGGTGAACACGCTGCCGATGCGCGCGATGGAAAGCGTTAAAGAAGGGGACATGGTGGTCTTTTGCGAGTTTGCGGACGGGGAAGGCGTGATATTTGGAAGGGTTTAGCCCGAAGCCCTCTCAGTCCGCTGACGCGGACAGCTCTCCCATAAGGAGAGCCAAGGGGGACGGCGGACGCGCACTGCGCGCCCCTACTGCCCTCTCAGGCGCTGCGCGCCAGCTCTCCCAAAGGGAGAGCCAAGAGGGGTTACGATATAGAAATTTGATTTGCAAAAGTCCTTGCCTCTCCCTTTGGGAGAGGTGGCGGTCGTAAGACCGACGGAGAGGGCGGAAAGGAGGCGGGCGCATGGCGGCGGGAAAACAGCAGGAACTCAAGAGCGTCATTTCGGTATACGGCAGGGCGGACAGCTCGCTGGATGCGCTTGCGGGGAAGATATCGGCATTTGGCGACCAGGTGAGCAGGTTCGGCACAGCGGCGACGCTGGCGGTCGCGCCGATCGCGGCGGCGCTTGAGAAAAGCACGTCGCTCTACACGGACTACGACGACATCCTGCGCAAGATCCAGGCGGCGGGCGGATACAGCGAAGCGCAGATGCAGACCATCGGGCGCGCGGCGCGGCAGGCGGGCGCGGACACGCGCTACATGGCAAGCGACGCGGCGAGCGCGTTCCTATCGCTGACGCAGGCGGGCGTGGAGCTTGAAAGCAGCCTTGAAACGCTGCCGACGCTGCTGAACGCCGCGGCGGCGGGCGACATGGACCTGGCGGACGCAAGCGACCTGCTCATCTCCAACATCTACTCGCTGGGCAAGGCGTTTGAGAAAAACGACGTGACGGAATACATGGACAAGGTCGTCACGGCGGCGGACGCGAGCAACACGACCGTACAGGAAATGGTGGAGGGCGTTTCCAAAATCGGCGCGGCGGGACGGCTCTTCGCGGGCGGGGACAGCGAACTGCTGGCGTTCCTCGGACTGCTGGCTGACCTGAACCGCAAGGGAACGGAAGGCGGAATCGACGCGCGAAACATGATTATCAGCCTGCTGGCGCCGACGAACACGGCGGCAGAGCTGATGGACGCGCTGGACATCACGGCGGATGAGCTTGACGAGACGCTTGAGGGCGTGAACCTGACGGACAGCGCCAAGGCGATGAAACAGCTTGGGCTTGAAACGGTCGACGCCAATGGCAAAGTCCGCCCGATGATCGACATCCTGACCGACCTGAAAAGCGCGACGGACAGCATGGCGGACGACGAGAAAGCCAACATCTTAAACAAAATCTTTTCCAAGCGAACCTATGTTTCGGCGGCGGGCTTGCTGGAGCTGTTAGGAGAATACCCGGAACTGATTGAAAAAATCGGGGAATCCGCGGGCGCGACGCAGGAGAAGGCGGACACGCTGGAAGGCGGCATCGGCGGCGCGACGCGCACGCTGAAAAGCGCCTTTGAAGAATTACAGCTCTCTCTCGGCGAGGCGGCAAGCGACAAGGTCATGCAGTGGATGGACGCGGCGCGCGGGTTCATGCTGGACGCGGCGGACTGGATCAAGGGGCTGGACAACGAAAAGGTCAGCACGTTCCTCGACGCGTTTGCCGGCATCGCGGGGACGGGCGCGGCGCTGACGCTGACAGGCGGCGCACTGAAAACCTTTTCGGGCATTCTTGCCACCCTAGCGACGCCGGGCGGCGCCATCGCGCTGGGCGCTGTGGCGCTGACCAGTCTGGGGCTTGCCATCGCAAGCGCGCAGGACGCGGCGGCGCGGAAAGACCTTGAAAACCACTTCGGCACGCTGGAAATGGACAGCGAAAAGGTCTCCCAATGGGTCAGCTCGCTGGCGGGCGGCTACGAAAGCGCGGCGGAGAGCATCAGCAGCTACGGCGACGCGGTTAAAACCGCGGGCGAGAACTACGAGGAATATGTCAAGGGCTTTTCCGGCGGCATTCTTGAAGCATACCTGACGCAGACGACGCTCAACGAGGCGGACAAGACGGCGCTGAAGAGCTATGTGGACGCGATGATCGGCGAGGTGAAGAGCGCCGCGGAGCAGCAGAAATTGCAGCTTGACGAGATCATCCGATTCACATACAGCGGTGAGAACGAGGGGGACAGCGAAAAAGCCGCAGCATGGAGCGACGCCATAGACGGGCTTTTCGGCGAACTGAACAAAGACGCGCGGGCGGCGGGAAAGAACCTGATGCAGGTATATCTGGACGCGGCGACGGACGGCGTGATCGACGCGGACGAGCGGGGCTTGATCGCGCAGGCGCAGGGCAAGCTGAACGACGTGATGACGCAGATCCAGAGCATGCAGAGCGAGATCGAATGGAACACGGTTCTCGCGCAGGCGATGGACATGAGCGCGGAGAGCTACGAGCAGGCGGCGGCGCTGATGAACGCGGAATACGGCAGGCAGGCGGCTGACCTCGACGCATGGAAATACGAGCAATGGGCGGTCATCAAAGCCTACGAGGACAAGGGGCTGTCGCTGAGCGAAAGCATGATCCGCGCATACGGGCTCGCAAACGGATACGACTACGCGGGCGCGTATGCGGGCTTGGAGGCGGACTACGCGCAAAGAGGGCTTGACCTGCGGGGAAAGCTGGACGTCGGCTATGCGCGGCTGGGCAACCAGTACATCGACAACTACATGGGCGGCGTGGACGTTGACCTGAGCGGCATTGAAGCGCTGGCGGAGGGCATCGTAAACGGAAGCGTCACGCTGGAAGAAGCGCTTACGCAGGCGGACGAGATCACGGGCGGGCTTTCGACGGATTTCCTGTTCTGGGGCGGGGACAGGGAAGAAGCGAACCATGTCGCCAAAGCGCTGAGCGAATGGATGGACACGCTGAGCGAGTCCCTTTCCATAGACGAATTGCTGGCGCAGATTCAGAACGAAAAAGAAAAGACGGGGACAGTCAGCAAAGAACTGACGGATCTGCTGGAAGGATATCTATTCATCGGGCTTTTGAACGGCGGAAACCTCGGAGGGCGCAACACGAATTACCTCAGCGCGGACGGGGACGGAAACGCGCTGCTGGGCGGGCAGATCGTCACGCAGGCGGCGAACCTCGCCGTAGGCACGCCGACCGCAGAGGAAGCGAAGCAGAAAGCGGGGGAATACGCCGGGGCCTTCTCGGAGGTCATCGAGGGAAGCGACATACAGATGAAGGTATCCGCGCCGGACGGCGGGGAGACCGCGGACGCTTTCAGAAACGAAGTACAGGAGAATTTCAGCAACACGCCTGCGGTGCTGAACGTGCTTTTAAACGCGCTGAGCGGAAACCGCAATGCGGAGAAAGCCAAGGGAAAGCAGCTGACGGCGTATGCCACGGGCGGATACGCCGACGAGCCTTCTCTATTCGGCGAGGACGGCGGAGAATGGGCGATACCGCAGGAAAAGACGGAGAACTCGCGCATCCTTCTGCGACGCGCGGCGGCGGGAAGCGGATTTTCGCCGGAAGAGGTCTATCCGGAGAGAAAAAGGACGGAGAAAACCGCCGTGAGCTTCACCTTTGCGCCGACCATCTACGCCAAAGACGCGGCGGGCGTCAAAGAGACACTTGAAAACGAGCGGGCGCAGATGATGGAGCTGATGGAGCAGTGGTGGAGCGAAAAGACGAGAGAGAGCGAGAGGGTGAGCTTTGCATGATGACCTATCTTTGCAGCGCGAAGGAGACGTTTGACGAGATCGCGCTGAGGCTGTACGGGGACGAGAAATACGCGGGCGTGCTGCTGGAAGCCAATCCGCTGCTGGCGCACAAGATCATGATGGACGGCGGGGAGACGATGCGCGCGCCGGAGATCGCAAAGGACACGACGCTGGCTACGTTACCGCCATGGAAGCGGGGCGCGTAAGATGGCGGCGCACATCGAATGGAACGGGCACGCCATCGGAGGGCTTGCGGACGGGGCGATACAGGCATACAGCAATTTGAGCATTTCCTTCGGGACAAAGACGAAAGCCAAAGACGGAAACGACGTCCTCTACATCGGGCGGCAGGGATACAACGCGGCGAAGGTCGAGGTGACGCTGGAGCCGCGGGCGGCGCTGGGGCAGAACGTCGAGGAGGTCATCACGAGCTTTAAAAACGACAACCGAAGCGGCGCGCTTTCCCGGCTGCTGCTGGGCGGGCGAGACCTGTTCGGGGCGGACTTCCTGCTGACGGATGTGGACGTGAGCGCGATACAGAGCCAGCCGAAAACGGGGCGGATGACGGGCGCGAAGGTCAAGCTGACCTGGCAGGAGAGCGACGGGCAGGTTTACGACAACACAAGCTCAAGCTCGACGGCGAGCGCCAGCACGGAGCAGACCGAGACGAGCAAGGGGACGGGCTCGAAGTATTTGAAGAGCCAGAAGGAGAAGAGCGGGGAGACGGACGCGGTCAGCGGCGCGGACGGGAAGAGCGGCGGGAACCTGACGGGCATGATGGGCGGATACAACACCAGCGGCATCAGCGGCAGCGCGAAAAAAAGCAGCTCGGCGCTGGAAACCGTCAAAAAAGTTCGGGATGCGACCGGCGACACGGGGAGCAAAAGCAAGGGAGTGGCGAAAGCAAAGTAGCCGAAGAAGGACAGCACGGTCAGGAAGAGCAAGGGAACGGTAAGCTCGAAATAGGGGATTTCATGTTTGCGGGAACGACCAAAGGGCTTTCCGAGCGTTTACGGCGACTGTCTGGCGCATCGCCCTTTGGAAACCTTCGGGCGCGAGAATCAGAAGCTTTAAGGGGGATAAAGCATGGTGACCATCAGCACGGCGGAAACCGCCATCGACATGGGCGCGGAGGAATATGTGCGGCGGACGATCGCCAACGCGCAGAACCTCCTGCGGCTGCAAAAGGGCGAGATCGCCTACGACCGGATGCGCGGGCTTGACCCGGCGATATACGACCTGACGCTGACGCAGGCGCAGAGCGTCATCCTGTCGGAAGTGACGCGGGCGCTGGCATGGGAGCCGGACATTCGGGTGCTGGCGGCGCGCATCCTGCCGGAAAGCGACGGGACGGACGGCGCATTCGTCATTGAAGCGGACGTGGAGGTGCTGACGTGAACTACATCGAGATGGACTTTGACGCGCTATACGAGGAAGCGCTGGCGATCTACCGCGAGAGCGGCGGGGACGTCCTCTTTCCGGGGGACGAAAAGGAGATGCTGCTGCGGACGGTGCTGGGCGTTTTACAGCAGGAGCGGGCGAGCCTGAACGCCGCCATCGCGCAGGGGACGATACGAAGCGCCGAGGGGGAATACCTCGACATTCTGGGCGAAAACGCGGGCATCAAGCGGCAGGGGGAGACTTGCGCGGAGGGGACGCTTGAAATCACCCTCAAGAGAGGGACGAGCGGCATCACGCTGGCGGCGGGGACGCTGTTCTCTTACAGCGGCATGCTGACCTTCGAGACCACACAGGCGGCCGGCGCGACGGCGGGCGCGGGGCAGACGGTTTTGACCGTCCCCATACGATGCACGAAGGGCGGCGCGGCGGGAAACGGGATCGAAAAGGGAACGCCGCTATCGCCGGTCGAGCCGAGATCGTTCTTCATCTCCTGCATCCTCGCCGGAACGACGAGCGGCGGCATCGAGGAAGAAGAGGACGACGCGTACCGCAAGCGCATCATCGAAAGCACATTCCGCAAGAACGCGACGGGAAGCCGGACGCAGTACAGGGCGGTTGCGCTGGGCGTAAGCGCGGCGATCCTCGATGCAAGCCCGGTCGCGGACGAAGAATTCGACGACGGGGTCGGAAAGAAATACGCGCTGCGCCCGGGACAGGTGTTGGTCAGCCTGATGTTCACCGAGACGGCGAGCGAAGAGGACAAAGCGCAGATCATCCAGAGCGCATGGCTGGCGCTGAGCGCGGACGAGAGCCGCCCGCTGACGGACACGGTCATCGTTCGGGAAGCGAAGAGCAAGACCTTCGCGCTCAAAGTCCGCTACCGGTTACAGGAGAGCGACACGGGCGAGAACCTGCGCGCCGCGGTACTGAGCGCGGCGGAGGAATACAAGCAATGGCAGAGCGCCGCCATCGGACGCGCCTTTGACCCGTACCGGCTGACGAGCATGCTTTACAGCGCGGGATGCAGCCGGGTAGACATCGACGCGGCGGCGTCGAGCTTTGACGGCGGGGCGGCGGGTTACAGCGCGGTAGACGGGGCGACGAGATTGAACGGCACGGTCGAGCTTGAGGAGATCAAAGATGACTGAGCTTTTATACACGCCGAAAAACGAAGCGGCGCTGCTGACGCTGATCCCGCGGTTCATCCGGGAGGACCGCAACGGGTTTGCGCTGGCGCGGGCGGCGATGCACATGGTCTTTTGCTTCCAGAGGGCGGTTCAAAAAGCGGTCGTGGAGCTGACGGATCTTGAAGAGATGAGCGAGGAAGCGCTCGACGAGCGGGCGTATTCGCTGGGCATGGCGTGGTACGACTATCGGGCGGACGCCGAAAAAAAGCGGATGTGGCTGCGCGAGGCG
This sequence comes from uncultured Clostridia bacterium, assembly GCA_934631055.1. Lineage (GTDB taxonomy): Bacteria > Bacillota > Clostridia > Christensenellales > Aristaeellaceae > Ventricola. The sequence goes on from CAKTXP010000006.1 coordinate 35,104, forward strand.
GAAGCGATGCGCCGGAGCATCGGCACGGTCGCGGCGATCACGCGGCTGATGAACGGGGTATACGCGAACTGCAAGGTCGAGGAATGGACGCAGTACGGCGGGGAACCGTACCACTTCCGGGTGACGGTATTCGGAAAAGCCGACCCGGAGACGGAAAAATGGGCGCGGGCGGCGATTGAAAGCACCAAGAACCTGCGGAGCATACTGGACGGATTTTATTACAGCGACGCGGCGAGCCGAATCATCCTGCGCGGCAGAAATCGGCAGGCGGAGGAGGTCTACGAGGCGGCGCAGGAGGACGGACTGACAGCGGAGGGCGCGGATGATTGAGGAAGTAACGGCGGAAAAATCCGCCGCATATCTGGCGCGGCGCATCGTCGCGGCGAAGGTCAAGACCGCGGACGGATACGAGGACGCCACGAGGATGACCATCGAAAGGAGCGGCGCGCACATCACGGCGCTGGTCGTCATCGGAAGCGAGATCCTCGAAAGGAGCGACGTCACGGAGATGAAGCTCTACGACAGCGGCGGGGACTGCTGCTACACGCGGGCGCTTGAGCTGCAAAAGCGCACGGGCGAGGGCGCGGTCTGCCGGGTGGACATCACGGTGAGCGTGGAGGAGGAAACGGGCGATGTATGACAAGACGGACTGGAAGAACCGCGAAGTCGAGCATCCAAAGCGCTATGTACTGACGGACAACGGGGACGGAACCTACACGCTGGAAAAATCGCCCGGCGAAGTCCGCCAGGAAGGCACGCCGCTGAGCGCGCAGAGGATGAACAACATCGAAAGCGGCATAGACGCGGCAAGCATCCTCGGCGCGCTGCTCTATTCGATGTTTTCAACGAGCGCGGAAGGCGCGGATCAGGCGACGGAAGCGGCGGACGCCGCGGCGGAAAGCGCAAAGCGCGCGGCGGCAGGCGCGGACACGGCGGCAGGGACGGCGAAGAGCGCGGCGGGGGACGCCGCAAGCGCGGGAAGCTACGCCAGAGAACAGGCGGAAAGCGCAAAGAGCGCGGCGGCGAGCGCGGCAAACGCCGCAAACTACGCCAACGCACAGGCAGAAGCGGCGGGAAGCGCGGCGAAAACCGCGAACAGCGCGGCGAACAATGCCAACACGCAGGCAGGCGCGGCGAACACGGCGGCGGGAAAAGCGAACACGGCGGCGGCAAGCGCAAACAGCGCGGCATACAGCGCAAGCGTACAGGCGCTGCATTTGCAGGACATGGTTGTCACGGCGGGAACGCGGGAATACGGAAGCGGAAGCACGGCGAGCCTGACGGACGACGGGACAAAGCGCATCCTATCGCTGGGCCTCGAGCGCGGCGCGCCGGGCGCGCAGGGACCGCAGGGCATACAGGGCGCGACAGGAGCGCGGGGGCCGCAGGGCATACAGGGCGCGGCAGGAGCGACGGGGCCGCAGGGACCCAAGGGCGACAAGGGAGACAAAGGCGACCCGGGCGCGACAGGAGCGACCGGGCCGCAGGGGCCACAGGGACCGATGGGGCCGGCGGGCGTGACGTTTTCGCTGAGCGGGACGACGCTGTATATTACGACGGGGTGAGAAGATGGCGATCACGACTGACGAGGGAAGCTATCAGGATTACGGATACACGGGCGGGATGCAGAGCATCGGTATCCCATTCGAGGGGATATTCAAGTTTGAGGTTTGGGGCGCGGGCGGGACGAACCTTGACCAGAGCGGCAGGGGCGGTTACAGCGTCGGCTACCGACTATGCAATGGCGGGGAGACGTTCTTCATCTGCGTCGGCGGGTCGAAGAGCCGATACAACGGCGGCGGATGGTCAAACGCCGGGTACGGCGGAGGAGCGACGCACATCGCGACGGCAAACGCGCTGCTGCGTGACCTCGCGGGAAACAAAGGCGCGGTGTTATTGGTTGCCGGCGGCGGAGGCGGCGCGGGACAGGGCGGCGGTACAGGCGGCGCTGGAGGCGGCTTGACCGGCGGGAACGGAAACGGCGCAAGCGGCGGCGGGCAGAATGGAGCGGGCGGAAAGCTGACGGATTTCGACCTG
>CAKTXP010000007.1 GCA_934631055.1 uncultured Clostridia bacterium
AAACGGGTTGGAAGAAAAATAGTTCTTCCAACCCGTTTTTTGTCAAATTGTTTCTATGCTTTTTCTAAAACCTGCGAATCAGACTGACGACTTTTCCAAGAATGGTTACAGAAGGTACAATGATTGGAATCATCGCATCGTTTTCCGGCTGAAGCCGGATATAACCATGCTCCTTATAAAAGCGCTTAACCGTTGTCTCGTCATCAATCATGGCGACAACGATTTCCCCGTTATTGGCATCCGGTTGTTTGCGTACAATGATATAATCATCATTCATAATCCCTGCTTGTATCATACTTTCTCCACGAACGCGCAAAGCAAATAATTCGCCGTCGCCTACAACATCCGTAGGCAGTGACAACATTTCCTCGATATTTTCTTCAGCAAGGATCGGTATACCCGCCGCAACACGTCCAACAACCGGAATCTGACGCATTGCCGACACGTCGTATGTAGGAACAGGAGAGGGGAGAGAAAGCCCCATCGCGCGAGGCTTCAACGCATCGCGGTGAAGAAACCCCTTCTTTTCAAGCCGTGTCAAGTGCCCGTGGACCGTCGATGTAGACTTTAATCCAACCGCTTCTCCGATTTCGCGGACAGAAGGCGCATATCCGCGCGTTTTAATCTCAGATTCGATATAAGCAAGAATGCGAGCCTGCATATCGCCGCGGGGTTTCTTATCTCCCATGAAATGCGCCAGCTCCTTTCACTAAACTCAGTAAAGGCTTTAACTAATTATATCATAAACAGGTGGATAAAAGCAAGAAATATCAAACATACGTTCGTATCTAAACAGCTTGTCTGATAAGAAAAACAGTGATATAATGAGCAGGCTGAATAAGGAGGAAAATGAAGATGGTAGAAAAACGTTGCGTCTTATATGATCGCGAGTGTATTGAATGCGGAGAGTGCAATCTCTGTGATTTGGATCCGACAAAAATCTGTGATAATTGCGGAAAATGTATCGGATTGGATCAGGGAAAAGACAGTCCGGAATACCGTGCAATAAAAGTTGATGGAATCATCGATGAGACTATGGATCCCAATGATTATCTTTATGATGAAGAAACGCTGGATGATGACGCCGAAGACATCATGAATGATGACGATTTATTTCCGTTTATGCGTGGTAACAGATAAAGATTCTCCATCAGGCGTGTTTTGCGAAGTTTCATGACAAAACATGCCTGTTTTTTAACTCACAGAAAATCGTACGGAGAATTACCTATGTGCGAAAAGTTTTTCCGCTTTACAAACTATGGTGGAAATTCGAACGGGCTCAGCCTGCTTTTTATTTTTCCGTCTGATTTGCATGGAATTCAGGCTTTTCTCTCAAGACAGTCTTTTGAGCAGCAAGACGACGGTGATCTTCAGAAATCGCCGCGTAGTGTTTTCGGGTCGTATTGACATCTGAGTGTCCAAGTACATCTGCAACGAGATAGATATCACCGGTCTCACGATATAGGTTCGTACCAAATGTACTTCTCAGCTTATGTGGACTGATCTTTTTTTTCAAAGGTGCTGCGATCGCAGCGTATTTCTTAACCATATTTTCAACGGCACGCTGCGAAATTCTGCGTCGCTGAATGGATAAAAAGAAAGCGTTTTCATGTCCGGGCAAAGCCTCAATTTGTTTGCGCTCAGCTAGATAATCCTTTAATGCGTCCGCAACTTCATCCGAAAGATACAAAATGACTTCTTTTCCGCCTTTGCGCGTTACGACAAACGCGTTTTGTTCAAAATCAAAATCGTCGATATTCAAACCCACACATTCGCTGATACGGATTCCTGTTCCAAGGAACAAAGTCAGCATGGCAACATCCCGCTTGCGTGTCACATGGTGGTATTTCTGATAGGTTTTCGGCAGAGCCTGACCGCTTTCGGCAACATCCAGAATTCGGGCAACTTCGTCGATATCCAGACGGATAATCGCGCGTTCATGCAATTTGGGCAGTGGAACAAGAGAAGCTGTATTGCTTTCAATGCGCCCGTCTGAAAACAGGTATTTATAAAAAGCACGAAGAGAAGCGTATTTTCGCTTAATGCCGTACTCGTGATTTGTCATCTCTCGGGAACTGATTTCGCCATCATCGAGGGACTCATTCTTGATATACAGCGTTAAATAGCGCGCATAGCGTTCCAAATCCTGTTTGGTAACCTGTTGAATATCTTCGATGGTAAATTCAGTGACTGGTTTACCGCCAAATTTAGGCAGTTCATCGGAAAGATATTGAAAAAACAATTTTAAGTCATATGCGTAACTGAGCCGAGTGAGCGCGCTGGTCTGCTGTTCGATTGCGATAAAGTAATCTGAGCAGCATTGCGGCAATTCATGAAGCAATTCACGCAGGTGGCGGGTTCGCTCAAGCTCAGTCTGTGTATGATAGTCATTAGGCATAAAACCACCCTCGTTTCGCTGTAGACTTCGTAAAACCTGAGTTTTGCGAAGTCTACTAAATCTATCCCCTAATAGAATCCATCAACGATGATCCCGAATTTGACCCGTTGCCAGCTCATCGCAGCGATTGTTCCATGGATTATCCGCATGCCCTTTTACTTTGTTGATTGTCACATCATGCGGCTGCATCACCGTTAAGAGCCATTTCCAAAGATCCTGATTCTCAACAGGCTTTTTTGCAGAATTTTTCCAGCCATTGCGCTGCCATGATTCGATCCAGTTTTGTTTAAAGGCGTTGACCAGATAAGCGGAATCCGAATACAGCGTAACTTTACAAGGTTGTTTCAGTGCGGTAAAACCTTGGACCGCTGCAAATAACTCCATCCGGTTATTCGTCGTATCCGGCATGAAACCGGAAATCTCTTTTATGTGTTCGCCAAACATCAGAACCGTTCCCCAACCACCGGGACCCGGATTGCCTGAACAGGCTCCATCCGTATACATGATAATCTCTTTCACAGAATTCTTGCTCCACTGATAAATAACATAAGAATTTAATACTTAATGCGCCATACGCAGCGTCTTTTCGATAGACGCCCCAACCGCATCCATGACTGCCGCACGCATGCCGTCTTTTTCAAGCGCATAGACGCCTTCAATCGTCGATCCGCCCGGCGAGCAAACAGCATCTTTGAGTTTGCCCGGGTGTTCACCCGTTTCAAGAACCATTTTAGCAGCACCAATAAGCGTTTGTGCAGCTAATTTATACGCAAGCGTACGCGGTACGCCATAGCGAACGCCTCCATCAGCCATGGCTTCAATAAATTCATACACAAATGCAGGTCCACAGCCACTGATACCATTTGCCGCCGTATAGACAGCGTCTTCCACAACAACCGTTTTTCCTGCCGCAGAAAATGTAGATTGTGCGAAATCAAACTCTTCCTCTGTACAAGTGCAATGACTGGAAAGCAAGCTCATGCCTTCGCCAACAGCCAGCGGTGTATTGGGCATCACCCGTACAAATCGAGTGGTTTGCGGCAGAGCATTTTTCAGCATTTCGTATGTCCAGCCCGCGACAATCGAAATAACAAACTTCCCATTCAGAGCTTCATGAATTTCATCAATGACTTCCTGCGCATATACGGGCTTAATGGCTAATACAATACAGTCAACTGCCTGAACCAGCGAAGTATTATCCGGCATGACGTGAATTCCCGTATTAACAAATTCTGTACTTTTTTCAGGATGCTTTCGACTTAAATAGATTTCATCAGCTTGAAGAGCCTGCTTATTTAGAATTCCCTTAATGATGGCGGAGCCCATATTTCCCGCACCGATAAAACCAAGCTTCATTTTTATGCCTCCATTCTTCCTGCTGCCAATCATGTGTAGTAAACACAATATATAGTATTGTACAAAGAAAATTTGAATTCGTCAATTCGCAAAAAGAACGAAAGAATCCTGAAAATGTAGATTTGTCAAAAATCTTGGACACGATAGAAAGCAAGTTTTTGCTTTGGAGAAGCCCACTTCAAAGGACGCATAGGTCGGTTAGAAGGAATGAGAATCGTAGAGAAGCCTCTGATCTTCCCGATGACTGCGCTCAACTTTTCAATATTATATCGAGGAGTATAATGGGCAGATGAGCTTGTGGCGAATCCCCAATTCTTGAGCCGTTTTTTTAAGGGTCAATTTATCTTTTTGGCTGTTAGAAAAACGATTGGTAGCCTCGATTAAATCAGAGGTTCCATAGTATCTCAGAAAAGTCGGCTATGAGGTCATGGCTTCTCTGATGAGCACATAGCCTGTTGAAGATCATGCCGGCTATTCGTTTATATGCCGTAAAAGAGTCGAAGAAAAGTGCTATTTGTCTGCCTATATGACCGGACTGAATAAGCTCCTTCACATCTATTATGCACGTGTCTGTGAAGTAATGAAAGAGCCGACTTAATGTCGGCTCTCGATGATCTTGATTTTGGGCTAAATCAAAGCTTATTCAGTGTACACTTTTGGTTCTTAAAAATTGAAAATTTCTTTTGATTTTCTTCGATTTAGAGCTTGATTTTCATTAGAAGTTTTTTTGTTCAAATTTATCAGCTCTTCACTCCGATGCGAACCAATGCACGCCGAAGTTTTGCTTCCGCAAGCATCAATTCACGAGCGTCATCTTTTGCTGCGTCGATACGAGATTGAGCCACTTCTTTCGCACGCTGAGCACGTTCCAGATCAATATTCTCCGCCCATTCAAATGTCGTTGCAATCAAATTGGCTTCACCATTGATCATGGCCAGCATGCCGCCGATGCAGGCAGCGCGCCGAGTCTGCCCATCCGCCAGAACGACTGATGCCGCACCCGCGCCTACCGCAGACACATAGTCAATGTGATGCGCCAACAGGCAAACATCACCGTCGATCATTCGCACGCGCAAACGCTCAACATCGCCGTCAAACAGCAGCCCGTCAGGCGTACTGATTTTCAGGTGAAACGTACTCATGCCTGCTCACCCTTTTTTGCCTTGGCAACAGCCTCGTCAATTGTACCTACGAACAGGAACGCGCTCTCCGGCAGATCATCGTGTTTTCCCTCGATAATCTCCTTAAAGCCGCGGATAGTCTCCTTAATCGGAACATATTTGCCTTCCATGCCCGTAAACTGCTCAGCAACGCTGAACGGCTGAGACAGGAAACGCTGAATCTTACGCGCACGGGAAACAGTCAGCTTATCCTCTTCAGACAGCTCGTCCATGCCCATGATAGCGATAATATCCTGAAGCTCTTTATAGCGCTGCAAAATGCGCTGTACGTCGCGCGCGACGCGGTAATGCTCTTCGCCCACGACATCCGGACTGAGGATACGGCTGGTCGATTCCAACGGATCAACGGCGGGATAAATACCCAGCGAAGAAATCGCACGGGAAAGAACTGTCGTCGCATCCAGATGCGCAAACGTCGTCGCAGGCGCAGGATCCGTCAAGTCGTCAGCCGGAACATAGACCGCCTGAACCGATGTAATCGAGCCGTGTTTAGTGGACGTAATGCGCTCCTGCAACGCGCCCATTTCCGTCGCCAACGTCGGCTGATAACCAACCGCACTCGGCATGCGTCCCAGAAGCGCGGATACTTCCGAACCAGCCTGTGTAAAGCGGAAGATATTATCAATGAACAGCAGCACATCCTGTCCTTCACGATCGCGGAAATACTCCGCCATGGTCAGACCAGACAGCGCCACGCGCATACGCGCTCCCGGCGGCTCGTTCATCTGACCATAGACCAAAGCAGTCTTGCTCAGAACGCCGCTTTCCTTCATCTCGTTATACAGGTCGTTGCCTTCGCGGGTACGCTCGCCAACACCGGTAAACACGGACAGACCGCCGTGCTGCTTGGCGATGTTGTTAATCAATTCCATAATTAACACCGTCTTGCCAACGCCTGCGCCGCCAAACAGACCAATCTTGCCGCCTTTTGCATATGGCGCAATCAAGTCAACGACCTTAATGCCCGTTTCCAAGATTTCGGCGGAAGTTTCCTGCTCGTCATACGGCGGCGGATCGCGGTGAATCGCCCACCGTTCAACATCTTCCGGCGCCGGCTGGTTATCGACCGGCTCACCAAGCAGATTGAAGATACGTCCCAGACACTTTTCGCCGACTGGAACCGTGATTGGTGAACCGCTGTCCACCGCCTTGGCGCCGCGCGTCAGACCGTCTGTACTGCTCATGGCAATACAGCGCACAACGTCGTCGCCAATATGCTGGGCAACCTCAACCGTCAGCTTTTTCTCGCCGCTTTCAATTTCAATTGCGTTCAAAAGCTGCGGCAGCTCGCCATCTTTAAATCGAATATCCAATACCGGTCCAATAACCTGAACAACGGTACCGATGCTTCCTTTAGCCATAGCGTTGCTCCTTTTATTTATATCAATGCTCGGCACCCGCAACGATCTCCGTAATCTCCTGCGTAATCGCGCCTTGACGCGCGCGGTTATAACGCAGACTCAAATCGTCAATCATTTCCGCCGCATTCTTGCTTGCCGCGTCCATCGCCGTTCGGCGAGCGCCCAGCTCGCTGGCAACAGATTCGCACATCGCACCATAAATCATTCCCGCAATATAATTGGGAACGATCGCATCATATACGGCGCTTGGGCTCGGCTCATAAAGTACAAGCGAACGCACGCCAGATGTCGTATCAGCGTTCGTCTTCTTCAGCGGCAGCAGTTCCTCGCAGACAGGCGTCTGCGTCAGCATGGAAACAAACTGCGTATAGACGATGGATACCGCGTCGAATTGACCGCTTAGATATCCCTTCGTCACCAGATTGCTGATTGTAAAACAATCCGCAACCGATACTTCCGCCGCTTCCGCAAACTCTGTCGTCAGCATTTCCACATGATTACGGTTAAAAAACTCGACCGTGCGTTTGCCGATTGGCAGAACGCAAACGTCCTTGTTCACGATCATAGGCAAAGCAGACTTGAACACATTGCTGTTATAGCCGCCTGCCAGCCCTCTGTCGCCCGCGATCACAATCACGCAGCGCTTTTTTATATCGCGTTGTTTCTGATACGGAGAGGAAAAATCGCTGCTCGCCTTCTCAATATTTTCAAGCGTCTGCTGAAGACCCGTAAAATACGGGCGACACTTTTCCTGGCGTTCTTTCGCCTTCCTGAGCTTGGAGGAAGCGACAAGTTCCATCGCCTTGGTGATCTGCATGGTGCTTTCTACGCTCTTAATGCGCAGTTTGATGTCTTTCATCGAAGCGCCAGCCATCCCAAACTCCCTCCTTTACTCACTGAGCAAGAAAATCCTTGGTATACTGCTTCAGAGCAACGCAAAGCTTTTCTTCCGTGTCCTTTTCAAATTTTCCAGTATCGCGAATGGTCGCTAAAACATCCGCATGCTGGGCATCCAGTCTGGCATAAAGACCCTGCTCATAGAGCGAGACTTTTTCAACCGGCACATCAGCAAGATAGTTGTTGATGACCGCATAAAGGATACAGACCTGCTTTTCGACGTCGATCGGCTGGTTGCGTCCCTGTTTCAGAACTTCAACTACACGCTCGCCTTGCGCTAGACGCGCTTTCGTATCGGCATCCAAGTCACTGCCAAACTGCGCAAAGCTTTGAAGCTCACGATATTGGCTGTAAATCAGCTTCAGCGAACCCGCAACTTTCTTCATTGCCTTAATCTGCGCATTGCCGCCAACGCGGGAAACCGAAATACCCGGATTGACTGCCGGCATGATGCCGGAATGGAACAATTCGCTCTCAAGGAAGATCTGACCATCCGTGATGGAAATAACGTTCGTAGGAATATAGGCGGAAACGTCGCCCGCCTGCGTTTCGATGATCGGAAGCGCCGTCAGGCTGCCGCCGCCGTATTCGGGTGCCATGCGTGCCGCGCGTTCGAGCAGACGGCTATGCAGATAAAAGACATCGCCCGGATAAGCTTCACGTCCCGGCGGACGACGAATCAAAAGCGACAACGCACGATACGCGACCGCATGTTTGGACAAATCGTCATACACGATCAGCACATCTTTGCCCTGCTGCATGAAGTACTCGCCCATCGTACAACCCGTGTACGGCGCAATGTACTGCATCGGCGCCAATTCAGACGCAGTTGCGCTGACAACGATGGTATAATCCATTGCGCCCGCACGCGTCAGCTGCTCAACAAGCTGAGCCACCGTGGAGTTCTTCTGACCGATTGCAACATAGATACAAATGACGCCTTTGCCGCGCTGGTTGATGATCGTATCCGTCGCAATCGCCGTTTTACCAGTCTGACGGTCGCCGATAATCAATTCTCGCTGTCCGCGTCCGATCGGGATCATGCTGTCGATTGCCTTGATACCGGTCTGAAGCGGTACGCTGACGCTCTTGCGCTCAATGATTCCCGGCGCAGGGCTTTCAATTGGACGTGCGTGCGTCGTTTTGATCTCGCCCTTGCCGTCAATGCTCTGTCCCAGCGCATTAACAACACGCCCAATCAGTTCTTCGCCGACCGGTACGGAAACGACACGTCCCGTCCTGCGGACGGTGCTGCCCTCGTGCAGACCGACGTCGCTGCCCAAAACAACAATAGAAACGGAATCTTCTTCCAAGTTCAGCGCCATACCATATTCGCCGTTTTCAAACTCAACCAGCTCGTTCGCCATACAGCGATCCAACCCGTTTGCTCTGGCGATACCGTCGCCAACCAAAATGATCGTACCGGTTTCGTCCTGCTTGAGCTTCTGGTCGTATTGTTTGATCTGGGCCTTAATGATTTTCGAAATCTCTTCGGGTTTCAGATCCATGGGTTCACCGGCTTTCTTTCTGTAAAATCAAGATATCAGGATCTCGCAGTCAATACTCTTCTCAAATGATCCATGCGGCTTTCCAGCGTATTGTCATAGCATTTTCCAGCCATCTCAACGCGCAGTCCGCCGACAACAGTCGAATCGACCTGAACACTAAGCTCAACGTGTTTGCCTGTTTTATGTTCCAGCGCCTGTTTCAATCTGACCAGCTGTGCGTCCTGAAGCGGTTCTGCGGCGATCACCTTTGCCGGAATAATGCCGTGTTTTTCGTTGTAACGATTCCGGTAATCCTCCAGACAAGCGAAAATTCCACCAAAGCCGTCTCTTTCGCAGAGCAGTTTCATGAAATTCAGCATATACGAATGAATCTGACCAGAAAAAGCCTGTTCCAGCAGAGAAAGACGTTCCGCTTTCGGAATGGATTTATCACGAATCAGGCGCATATACATCGGGTTATCCTTCAGAATATGACACACGCCGTCCATCTGTTGAAGAAGCTCTTTCTCGATTCCTTCGTCCTGCGCCAGTGAGAACAATGCGCCGCCATAGGCTCGCCCAAGTTCCGTCACGACGCCTCACCTACATTCTTAATAAACTCGTCGATCAACGCTTCGTGATCTTTCTCGTTCACTTCGCGTTCGATGACCTGAGAAGCGATATCCAGCGCAATGCCGGAAAGCTCACCCTTCATGCCTTCAAACGCTCTGCGGCGTTCAAGTTCGATCTCATTCTGTGCTCTGTTTTTGATCTGCTCCGCCTGCGTGCGCGCATCCGCTACGATATTCGCAGACACGGCGTTTGCGCTTTCAGTTGCCGTCTTAATAACACGGTCAGCTTCCTGACGAACGCCAGAGATCTTCGCCTCATATTCAGAACGAAGTTCCTTAGCATCCGACTTTGCCTTTTCCGCATCGGCATACATCTGATCGATTTCCTTTTGACGGGATTCAATCATGTTGTGAATCGGCGTAAAGAGATACTTCCGTGCCACAACGAAAATCGCAAGCGTATTGAGCAGGATAAACAGCGCCGTCCAGAAATCGACGCCAATGAAACTCTCAAACTGTCCCATTTGATTCACTCCTCTCTTTCAGGTAATCAGAAAGGGAGAAGCTTACAGGGCAAACAGAATCAGGAACGCAATCAGCAGCGAGTAAATACCCGTGGTTTCCGCAATAGCGCAGCCCATGATCATCGTAGAACGCAGCGTACCCGCCATCTCCGGATTACGCGCCATACCTTCAACCGTCTTGCTGACAGCGTTACCTTCGCCGACGCCCGGACCGATAGCGCCGATACCCATGCACAGACCTGCGCCGATTGCCTTACCTGCGACCATAATCGCTTGTGCCAAAGTTTCCATAAGAATTTCCTCCTAAGTTTAAATTATTGTTGAGTTGACACGAAATATTACTGCGCCGCTCCAGCTTCTTCCGGAGGCGGGCAGGCATTTCCAATATACACCATGGTAAGCAGAGAGAAAACATAAGCCTGAACAAAGCCAGAAAAGATATCAAAGTAGCAGGAAAGCACCGCCGGAATGCCGAAGCTCAGCACTGGCACGCCTTCCAAAATGCCCATCGCCTGTAAAAGACCGAAAACGCCCAGCACAGCACTGATGATTCCGAGAATCAACGGCAGCTTCTTATGCGTCTTTCTGCACCATGCGATCAAGCCGACGCCAACCGCAGTCAAAACAACAGGAACCAGTACGCCGTTTCCGGCAATCAGCCCGAGCACCGTGTTGGAGAGCAGGGACAGTGCCAGATACAAAATGCTGGTGATAACGCCGCCGCCTGCGACGTTACCGAAATGACGGAATGCCATGGATACCGGCTGCGCGATTTCACCGATAATGTTCATCGGCGTCATCACAACGATCGGCTCCGTAAATCCTTTAAGCCAACCGACAAAACCATTGTTTTTAATGTTGTTGTACCAAATCAGCACAGATACGAGAACCGCCCATACCAGCGTACAGCTCAAATCAGCTGTCATTGAGCGCAGAAAGCCTGTCATGCCAATTAGGCTGCCCAAAATGCTGCTCAGAAAGATCGTTCCGATGAAAGGCGCCCAATATAGATTGTGTTCGCCCATTGTTTCGGCAACCATGCCATAGAGCATGGAAACGCCTTTTTCCACAAGCACCTGTACGCCTGTCGGACGTTTTTGCAGATTCTTTCCCAGCTTAATACTCAGTACGATCAGAATGATGGTCACGATCAGAGAAGAAACCGTGGTCTGCGTGATCGGTATGCCGCCGAAAATCGGAATCACAAAGTAGATAAACGCGCCCGAAACATTCAAACTGGACACTGTCAATCACCTGTCTTTCTGAAAAATTCTGCTATTGTAATCGTAGGTCTGACAAAAACAAGCGGAATCACTGCTGCAAATACATTACATAAATCGCTCTTAACGCACGCAAATAGGACGACAAAAATCATCACAAGCCTGGCGGCATACGAAAGCTGAAGCATCGACTTACCGCTTTTAACATCCTGATTTATAGCTTTATCTGCCGCATTGTTGGCATTGACCGCCATTAAAAAGAAATTCAGGATCGTCAGCACCCCGCCGATCAATCCTCCCAGCACGACCGAACGATCAAACTGCCCCAGCAACGCGAACACAGCAAACATGATTGCCACGCCGATACACTCGCCGATTGCGATGATCCCCGTTTCATGCAAAACGATCTTTCGGGTTTCCATATGCTCCTCCCCGTTATTGTTTTTTTCCTTTCAGAGAATCCGAAGGATGCGAATCTTTCCTTCTTTTTTCCATATATTCCATTTCCCTCAAGGTATTCCTGAAACCATATACCGCAAGGATAAAACCAAGCAAAACGCCAAGCAGAACGACCCACCGTCCGAACTGATATCGGTTACGCAGCCATATTGCCAAGCCCGTCGTTCCCGCCAGCGGCAATGCAACGCTCAACCCCAGCTGTGTAAGCCAAACCAGCATGCTCCAGTCGCTCATTCACACCTCCATTTTGCAATCAGCTTTTTCATCTCACGCGATCAAACATATCTGTTCGCATTATATCATAGTCAACTTTTACAGTCAATCCACTTTTTCTCTATGCAACCTATCAGAATTTGTTTTAAAATTGCTCAGATTGTATGATTCTAAGTTATTTGTTTATTTTGTAACGACCGTATGCAGCTGCAGTCAATCCTTCTTGATTTATGCAGGATTATACAGATTTAATTGTTTTTAAAGTAGCAATCTTTTACTTTTTTGCATTATCCTCTCTCTCACTGACCCGCAGGATTCAGATTTCTTTATATGTTCTTTTTTATTTTACCAATAGTCAAAAACTCCCATGCGGATATCCGCATGGGAGTTTCAAGGTATGATTTGATTACACAGCTTCAGCCCTTCAAGCCGCCGCGTGCAACGCCGCGCACGATATACTTACGGGCAAAGAGAAACAAAATCACAACAGGGAAAACGACGACTGTGGAGGCTGCCATCAACAGCTCCGGATAAGAACCCGCCTCTGTCGTAAAGACCTGAAGTCCCCATGGAAGCGTGCGGTTTTCCTTGCTGACGATAACGTACATCGGCCACATGAACGAGTTCCAGCTCGCCAGACCGTTGAGCAGGACGATCGTCATCAGAGAAGGACGCGCCATCGGAACCATAACTTTCCAAAGGAAACGCCAGTTGCTTGATCCGTCGATTCGCGCCGACCAATACAGACTGTCCGAAATAGAATCAAAGAAATTCTTCAGAATATAGGTGTAGAAAATCGAGCTGGTAAACGGAAGGATCAACGCATACAGCGTGTCATAAATCTTCAGATTGACGACCGTCGTATAGTTGGTGATGATGAGCATTTCAAACGGAATCATCATCAGAGAAAGCAATAGAGAAAAGATGAGGTTGCGCCCCGGAAAGCGAAGTCTGGAAAACGCAAACGCCGCAAGGATCGTCGTAAACGTCGTCACAGATACTGAGCAGACCATAACGATAACAGAGTTCAAAAAGTAGCGTGCAAACGGCGCCATCTCAAACGCGCGTTTGAAGTTATCCAGACTCAAGTGACTAGGCAGCCACTGCGGCGGAAAACGGTTGATCTCCTGCGTCGTCTTAAATGCCGACGAGAACATCCAGAAGAATGGGAGCAGCATGATCAATGCGCCCAGCGTCAAAAAGAAATATACAAAAAAGCGGGAAATCTTACGCGTGTCCATTCTCTCACCTCTTCTTCGTTTTCTTTTGCAGCAACAGCTGAACCATTGTGAATGCAAAGATAAACAGGAACAGGATCAACGCGGCTGCGGCGGCAATGCCGTATTTGCGGTTTTCCATCATTGCATAACGAATATAGTAAACAACTGTATATAGATTATTGAACGGACCGGGCTTGCCATTGAACAGCGGATACAATTCAGAGAATACCTTAAAGCAGGAAATCGTATTAACGATGCACACCAGGAAAATGGTCGGCGCAAGCAGCGGCACCGTGATGCGCAGGAAGATACGCAGTCCCTTCGAGCCATCGACACGGGCAGCTGTATAATACTGCGGGTCGATATTCTGCAAACCCGAAAGGAGCAGAATAATCGTAAACGGCAGGATATTCCATACGCCGAAAATGACCAGCGCAGGAATGCTCCAAGCTGCATTCTCCAGCCACGGAATCTTGTCGATGCCCAAGAAAGACAGTAAATAGTTAATGATACCAAAATTCTTGTTGTACATCAGCTTCCATGCCAGACCGACAGCCGTGATCGATGTAACCATCGGTAGGAAATACGCCGTCTGGAACAGCGCAGAAAAGCGCAGTTTCTGATTGAGCAAATAAGCCACGATGACAGCGATGCAGGTCGAGATTGGAACGACCAGCAGAACGTATTTCAGCGTATTGCTGATTGCCTGCGAAAACTTGGGATCGTTGAGGACTGTCTGATAATTCGCCAAGCCCCATTGATCAAAGTTGCGGCTCAGATGACTGTATCCCTCTTTAAAGGACATCAGTACGACGTTAACAACCGGATAGAGCGTAAAGACCGCAATGCCAATCAGAAACGGAAGCAGATAAAGATACGGCTCGATCTTCGATAAAAAGCTGCGATTTCCAAGCTCCCGATCCGCAGTCTGTTTCTTTTTCATCGAATTCTCTCCCCCGTTTCGCGGTCAAAGAGGAATGCGCCGCGTTTCTTGAGCGCCAGACGCACATGATCCCCAGCTTTCAGCCCCGCATCAGCGTCAATGTATGCGCGGAAATCATGGCTGCCCATACGCAGATACGCCATCTCTTCCTTGCCCATCTGGTACATGCGCGTCACTTCGCATGCGATCGGACCATTTTCGTCCAGTACGAAGCTTTCGGAACGAACGGAGAGATTCACTTTGCGTCCGTTTTCAACGCCGTCAAACATCGCCAGCTTTGCATTCGCTTTTCCGTCTTCCGTCACAAACAAACCGTTCTGAATCGTACCCGGAATGTTGTTGATTGGCGGATTTCCAAGAAAGTCTGCGACAAACTGGTTAGCAGGCTCATTATACAGTCTCTGCGGCAGATCGTTCTGCTGAAGGACGCCGGCACGCATCAACACGATTCGATCCGAAATAGAGAGCGCTTCTTCCTGATCGTGCGTAACAAAAATGGTCGTTACGCCGGTTCGCTGTTGAATGCGGCGAATCTCTTCGCGCATCTCAAGGCGCAGACGGGCATCCAAGTTGGAAAGCGGCTCATCCAGAAGCAGCAAGCGCGGATTCTTAACCAGCGCGCGGGCGATCGCAACGCGTTGCTGCTGTCCGCCGGAAAGCTCGGAAGGCTTGCGGTTCATCAGCATATCAACATGAACCAGCTTCGCGATCTCATTCGCGCGCTCGATGCGCTCCGCTTTCGGAACTCTCTGCGTTTCCAGCGGGAAGCAGATATTCCCCATAACCGTCATATGCGGATACAGCGCATAATTCTGGAAAACCAAACCGATGCCGCGCTTTTCTGGAGGCATCGCCGTGACATCCTGATTGTCAAAGTAGATCTTTCCGCCGCTGACCGGCAGGATACCGGAAAGCATATTCAGCAGCGTGCTTTTTCCGCAGCCGGAAGGTCCGAGCAGCGAAACGAGTTCGCCGTCTTCAAGCACAGCACTAAACTCGCTGACCGCTGTTACGTCATCAAATTTCTTTGTGATATGATCGAGTACAACGCGCATAGGTCATATCTCCCTTACACTTTTGATTTTTTACCCCATGAATTCTCATGGGCATAGGACGCATTTTTACTCATAGGAAACTGCATAAAGGTCTCTTACATGTGTAAAGTTTTGAGCCTTTACAGACTGTTGCGGAAATGTTGGCGGGCTCAGTCCACGTTTTTACCGCAAAAGGTCGTCCAGACACTTTCCGTCGATATCATCCATTTCAAATCCGAGTATTTTTGCCATCGTCGGCGCTTCATCGACCAGACAGGCTCTCTCCACGACTGCGCCCTTCTTGAACGCTGGTCCGCAGGCAAAGAACGTCGTCCGATGATCGCGCCATGGCAGTCCGCCGTGCGTTCCCGGCGCAGTTTTGTAATCGCCGGGAGCAGTTTTCGTAAACAACGGTGCGGCAGGATCGTAACCAAACGAAAGCGGTTCTTCTCCTTCGATAATGAAATCAAACGGACCGGTCAAATGAAAACGCTCTTTCGCTTCTTCCTTCGTAAAGACATATCCAAGACCATATTCTCCGCTGTCTTTCACCTCAAGAAGCAGCTGATACACGTTTTGGCGCAGCGTCTCATCGTCAGGATCTCTCAGCTCGATCCATCCGGAGCCTCCCGTCGAATGGCAGTACGCATCAAAGGATTCCAAATGACCGTTTTCATCCAGCTTCTGGAAGCCTTTTTCCTGAAAAACGCGGTTGAAATTCAGCACGCGCTTTACATTCGTCTGCCCGTGATCGCCCATCACAATGAAATTGGTATGTTCAAAATCCCCGTAACGACGAATACTCTCCATCAGAACGCCCAATTCGCAATCATGCTTTTGCAATTGCAGCTTTGCTGCATCATGATCCACGCCCATTTTGTGACGAACTGTGTCCAAATCGCACATTTTAACAAACATGACGTCGGGCTGACCATAATCCCGAATAATATCCGGCGACACCGCGTTTGTAAAATCGTCAAAACTGTTGTTCAAAACCTTGTTGCACCCGCAAAGCAGGTAACCGTATTTCCAGAAATAACGGTCAAGCACTTCCTTGGAAGTTGCGCTTTCATAAAATGACTGCGGATCATCACCCCGATATCCCATCGGCAGGCACATCGGTAAATTGATATCTACATCCGCGCCGTCGGAAACCGGCCAATTGATTAAACAGGTGCTATAACCATGTTCTTTTGCATATTCGGCAAAGAGTTTTCTCTTGACCATGCTTCGTTTGTTGTACCACGGCACAGGATGGACGCCCGCTTTGACTTGTTCGTTATGCGGGATGCCATGCTTATCCGGATAACATCCCGTCATGATTGACACATGGCAGGGATAGGTAAACGACGGATAGACCGGCAGCACCTCGCGAACCAGCGCGCCATTTTCAAGCATCCATCCGAAATTTTTAAGCATACGCATATACGCTACGTCCGTTTCGCACAGCGCGTCGATCATGAACACAAGAAGTTTGTTTTTCTCCATGAATCGTTACATCCTTTTCGACTTATATCTACTGTATGTTCTGAAACTCTGGGGGACTTGGTTATGCTCTCTTCCCCCAACCGAGGGGAGAGAACATAACATTTCAGATCATCAAAGAATGCAGAAAAAATGGGCTGACGGACTGATGCCCGCCAGCCCAATAGGTTTTCAAGCAAAAATCGGATTACTCCTGAAGCGCCGCATTGGAGGTCGCAACGCACTCAGCCATCGCGTCCTCAGCAGACATGCCGCCAGCAACAGCGGTCGCCGCATCCTTCAGCGCATTACGGACAGCGTAGGAACCGGTAACCGTCGGAAGCGCGCCCGCGATATCCAGATCGGCTTGAACCGCGACCAGGGACGGATCCATCTCCGCCGCGAAAGCCGCATACGCTTCGCTCGCTTCGGTCGTGCCGTACGGAGACAGCGCGTTCATCGCCTTCGCCCACTCAGTGTTGACTTCCGGCGTAAGGAAATACTTCACGAACATGTAAGCGCCCTTATTGGAATCCTCATCCTTGTTGAATACGATCGGACCACGATCCCAAGCCGGATACCATTCAGCCTTGTCGCCGCGAACCATCGGCGCAACGGAATACTCAAATCCATCCGGATTGATGTACGGAACGCCCGCGCAGGAACCGAGGTAGCTCGCAACCAGACCCGCGTTGAAATCGTTAGACCAGTAGTCGCCGGTCGGATTCAGCGCGAAATAGCCAGCTTGGACGTTGTCGCCAAACCACTTCAGCCATTCCGTCGCTTCGTCCGTGTCGAAAAGCACGCACTTATTCTCCACGTCAATATAGCCAGCGCCAGACTGCATCATCAGCGCCTGCATCATATCGGTCAGAGAGTCGGCGGCAAAGCCCGCGATGCCCTTCTTCTCGTAGATCACCTTGGAGTTGGCTGCCAGCTCTTCCCAAGTCGTCGGAGCCGTCAGACCCAGCTCATCATATATGGTCTGATTGATGAAGAAGATCGGACCGGTCGTAACCGCCGGCAGAGCGTACATGCCGCCATCAGCAAAGCCGACGGTTTCTGCCTTGATGGAATCCGGAAGGCTGTTGTAGATATCAGCCATGCCAATTTCATCATCAAAGACGTACTTGCTCAGATCGACGACCAGACCGTCCTTCACATAGTCAGCCGCGGTAGAAGCATAGTTGATGATGATGTTCGGGCCAACGCCGTTAGCAACAGCATTGTAAACACTGTCAAGGAATCCGGAATACGCCTGAGATTCAACAACCACCTCATAATCGCTCTGGCTTGCATTGAAGTCAGCAGCGAACTTTTCGAGCGCAGCCTGCTGATCGTTGGTGTATGTGTGCCAGATGGTGACCTGAGTTGCAGCGCTTGCGCTTGCACAAAGCGCAAAGAGCATGACGGCTGCCGCCATCAGAGCGACAATTTTCCTCATTGTGTGTTCTCCTCCTGCATACTGTCTTTGTTTATTGGTTAAGCGCCCGATTGCGCTTACTCCCTGTTAGATTTTGTATTGTATTTCGGCCCAAGCGCAGAATATCGGCGCGTGATCCATCTGCATACACCATCAAGCCCCGGATAGATCATCCGCTCAGAAATATTGATATAATCCAGCTTATCCCGTATCTCCAGCTTGGTTTCTTTGGGAATGATGATTTTCCGGCACGGAATATTCTGCTTTTCCAGAATATCCGTCAGCAATACGGCCGGATCGGAAACCACCGAAAACAGCGCGTATTGATTGGCGATACGGTCGATCATCGACGACGGCTCGAAGAATATCGCATAAGGCTTATCGGAAAGCTCCCTCATCTTTTCAAAATCCGGAACGACTTTTTCAAGCATGCCGACCGTAAAAATGTTGCTTCCGGTATCGACCAGCTTGCGTTGAAGCGGCGCAGGCATGTATTTTCGGAAATCTGTTACATCCAGACACCAGATGACGCCGTCGCGATCATAGCAGTTCGTGTCCTCTGTGGCAAAATGCGCCGCGACTAACGGCGAATACGTCCAGTCTAACAGCCTTGTCGGAAGCCCGTGATGCTGCGCCACAGGAAGCAGCTTCCAGAATCCGGAATAATCCGCCAATTCCGCATAGCCGTATTTTCTGAAACTGCGGAATACCTGAGATTCAAGCGACAAGTCATGACCGCATACCCGGTTCAGTGACGGAACGAGATTCCACTGCTGGTCTGCCGTGCCGCGATAAATGCGATTATCACGATACCGCATGATTTTTTCATCCCAGACGTCGTCAAAAACGACGCGCTGAAGCTCATCCCAGTTATGTATGATTATCTCCTGCATCCGTCATCCTCCGTATGAACCATCCGCATTCCACATTAAACATAATTCACGTTTTGATCTTCATTCTCCTGCCGAAAAACATAATTTCATTCATCTCTTTTGTAAACTTAACAATATCATTTGCAATACTTTGCAGGACCTTCCTGATAGAGATTTCCGCCACGCGCGTCAATCGCCACGATAAGCGGCAGATTCTCCACTTGAAGCTCACGTACAGCTTCCGTCCCCAATTCGTCAAAAGCGATTACTTTCGCAGCTTTTACACACTGGGCAATCAGCGCGCCCGCGCCGCCCGTCGCCGCAAAATAAATGCCGCCATTGCGGCGGATTGCGTCAATGACTTCCTGTCCGCGCTGTCCTTTGCCGATCATGCCGATCAAACCCAAGTCGCACAGCATAGGCGCATAGGCGTCCATGCGGTAGCTTGTCGTCGGTCCGCAGGATCCGATCGGGTTGCCCGGCTTCGCCGGACAGGGACCCGCATAGTAGATGACCTGATTTCGGATATCAAACGGCAGCTCTTTTCCTGCTTTGATGAGTTCGCACATCTTTTTATGCGCGGCGTCCCTTCCTGTATAAATCGTACCGCTCAGAAATACCGTATCTCCTGCCCGCAAAGACTGAATCTGTTCTTTTAAAAGAGGCGCGTCAATATGCTTATCCACGCATGGTTCCTCCTCGTTTTCTTGATTAGCAATCGGAAACTTTCGGTCTGCTTTTCAAAAAAGACCGACGGTCTGTCTTATAAGACTGCCGTTTTATGCCGCGCCGCATGGCATTGCATATTGACAGCGACCGGAAGACCCGCAATGTGCGTAGGCATTTGTTCGATATGTACTGCCAGTGCCGTTGTTCTTCCGCCCAATCCCTGCGGCCCGATGCCGAGGCGATTGATGCGCTCAAGCATCTCTTTTTCCATTTCCGCAAGCATCGGATCGGGCGACGCTTCGCCGCATTCCCGCGTCAGGCTGTGTTTTGCCATGAGCATCGCATATTCTGCCGTTCCGCCGATACCGACACCGACTACGACCGGCGGACATGGATTGCCGCCCGCCAGACGTACCGTCTCGACGATTGCATTCTTTACGCCTTCAATGCCCTGTGCCGGCGTCAGCATCCACAGACGCGACATGTTCTCCGATCCAAACCCCTTCGGTGCAGCAGTAATGGCAACATGCTCACCCGGAACGATGCGCATATGGACAATTGCCGGTGTGTTATCCTTTGTGTTGATGCGCGTAAGCGGAGACAAAACGCTTGCCCGAAAGCACCCGTCGTGATAGGCGCGTCTGACGCCCTGCTCGATTGCTTCATTGACGTCGCCGCCGACAAAGTGGACATCCTGCCCCACGTCCATAAAAATAACAGCCATGCCTGTATCCTGACAAATCGGCATATGCCGTTTCGCCGCAAGTTCGTCATTTTCAATCAGCTGGCGCAGAACTTCTTTTCCGAAAGGCGATTCTTCGCTCTCAATCCTCTCTCGAAGCAGCCCAAGCACATCATCGCCGATCTCACAGCAGGCGCTCAAAAACAAGTCACAGACTGTCTTTTCTACCAGACTAACGTCGATCTCTCTCATCATGGCGGTTTCCTCTCTTGCAGACAAACATCTCTTTTCAACTTAATAATAATATAGCGCATTCGTCGTCGTATTTCAAGACTGTGATTTTATTTCCGCTTTCTTTTCCTCTGAATATACAGCTTCCATTTTTTCTCTTTTCGGTTTATAATATAGAAAATCATAAAAAAGCTTATTGAAGGAGGCATCTGTTCATGAGCCGTTTGGGTGATTTGATTCTGTTGGAACGCACGCGTCAAAAGCTGACCCGCAAGCAGGTCGCGCGCAAATGCGGCGTTTCCGAAGGATATATCAAGGACGTTGAAGAAGGTCGTCGTATCATTCAGGACGATCAGGCGCGGCGCATCCTCAAAACGCTGGGAACCAGCCAGAAAAACGAAGCTGAGTTCTCTCTGGATGAAATCGCTGCGACTGTCGATCTGGGTACGCTCGCTCCGGCTAAGCCTGCGCCCCAACCGAAGGAAGCGCCGAAACCCACCCCGATTAAGCCTGTCAGCGCTGAGGAACAAAGCGGCATCTGGCTTGACGCACTCAGCAGCGTGCTTCAGCCTGTTCCGGTCATGAACGCCGGCTGGATTCAAGTTGCCCGCCGCATGGTTCCGATTCAGGACGGAAAGATCGAAGGCGCAAAACCGGAGCGCGTCGTCTATTTCCAAGCGCCAGACGATTCCATGCGCGCCATGCGCATTGAAAAAGGCGATCTTGTCCTTATCGTTCCGCAGGCTCTGCCCGTAGACGGCGCAATCATGCTCGTCGAATACGGCGCGCATCGCTGTCTGCGCCGCATCCGTCTGCTTGGCGACTCCAAGATTCTCTTGCAGAGCGGCGACCGAGAACTCGACGCACAAGCGATGCATATCAGCGAGATCAAGCTTGTCGGTCGTGCCGTCCGCATTGAGATCACGCTGTAATTTCAGATCTTCTACAAGGAAGTTCCGGACTGACCGAACTTCCTTTTTTAGCATCTGACCACAATTCTGTTCAGCTTCGAGGTTCTGCATGAATCACTTTCCGTTTGTTTTTCCCCTAACTGAATCCGAAATCGTTCAGCGCCGTTCGCGCATTCTTTCTGCCCTGTGTGCCTCAGACAAGGGATTCTGCTCTGCGCCAGTCTCCAGCATACGCAAGCAGACGCTCCAGCAGATGTTTCGTCTGTACGACGAATTGTTCCTGTCCGGTTTTCTTGAGAATTCCTATGGTTCGCTTGACGTTACCCTATCAAATCGGCTGACCAGTTCTGCCGGCAAATTCATCTACACGCGAAACGATCCTTCCCGCATGCGCCATGCCGAGATCCGCATGTCCGGCGATTTTCTTTTCAGGCTGAATCAGGGACCTTTTTCGCTCAACGGTTTGTCTGCCGCTACCGCGCAGGAAGCTTTTCTCATCGTATTTGAGCATGAGCTTTGTCACGCTTTAGAAAACGCCCTTTTCGGCTCGACAGGACATTCGTCTCGCTTTTTGAGCCTTGCTCATGGATTGTTTGGGCATAAGGACACACGGCACAGTCTGCCAACCCGCAAGCAGGAAGCTGCGGCAAACGGACTTTGCGTCGGCATGGATGCGTGTTTCTATTATCAGGGCGGCGTTTTGACCGGAACGATCGTTTATATCGGAAAGACTGCAACCGTCATGGTCAAAGACCGCCGCGGCGTCTATCGAGATCGTATAGGGCAGCGCTACACCAAGTACCGCGTTCCGCCCGAACGGCTCATTTCCATAAAAAATCATCCTTAAAAACGACTCAGTCGATTAACTTTGTCAATATTGTACATATATTCATTGTTAATTCTCGCATTTTTACTATTTACTGACTTTCTTTGACCATGATATACTAACGCCGTCGAAAGACAAAGAATACTTCATGATTCAAATGTCATCGAGCGGTCATCCGCCGCTCGTGATGATAAAGGAGGATGATTTGGATGGACACCAACCGCTTCACCCAAAAATCCCTGGAAGCTTTACAGGGCGCGCAGCAGCTTGCGCAAAGCTATGGCAATGCTCAAGTCGAACAGGTTCATCTGCTTGACTCGCTGCTCAGTCAGGAAAACGGTCTGATCGGTCAGCTGATGAGCAAGCTCGGTCTGAACTTACAGCAAGTTCAGACCGCTTGCGAAAGTGCTGTCAACAGACTGCCGAAGATCTCGGGAAGCAATCAGCAGCCGTATGTGACCGCTTCTCTTTCCGCCGCGTTGACGGAGGCGGAATCTCAGATGAAGCAGATGCGCGACGAGTACATTTCCGTTGAGCATCTGTTCCTCGGTCTGCTTGAAAAAGCAGATACGACGGTTCGCCCGCTCTTTGCATCCCTAAACATCACAAAACCGAAATTCCTTGAAGCGCTTCAGGAAGTGCGCGGCAGCGCCCGCGTGACCAGCGAGGATCCCGAATCCACATATGACGCGCTCAAAAAATATGGTCAGGATCTGGTCGAGCTTGCCCGTCAAAACAAGCTGGATCCCGTCATCGGTCGTGACGCTGAGATTCGCAACACCATTCGTATCCTCTCGCGCAAATCGAAGAACAATCCCGTGCTGATTGGCGAGCCGGGCGTCGGCAAGACCGCTATCGCGGAAGGTCTGGCGCAGCGCATTGTTCGCGGCGACGTTCCGGACAGTTTGAAAAACCGCACCATCTTCTCGCTGGATATGGGTTCGCTGATTGCCGGCGCGAAATTCCGCGGTGAGTTTGAGGAGCGCTTGAAAGCCGTTCTGAACGATATCAAAGCCAGCAACGGAAAGATCATCCTTTTCATTGACGAGTTGCATACCATTGTTGGCGCAGGCAAAACAGAGGGCAGCATGGATGCAGGCAACCTGCTCAAGCCGATGCTTGCCCGCGGCGAACTGCACTGCATCGGCGCAACAACGCTGAACGAATATCGCAAGTACATTGAAAAAGATGCTGCATTGGAACGTCGTTTCCAGCCGGTCATGGTTTCCGAGCCGACGGTCGAGGATACCATCTCTATCCTGCGTGGTTTGAAAGAGCGCTATGAAGTCTTCCATGGCGTCAAAATTTCGGATCAGGCGCTGATTGCTGCCGCTACCCTTTCCAACCGCTACATCTCTGATCGTTTCCTGCCGGATAAGGCAATCGACCTGGTCGATGAAGCCTGCGCGACCATCCGTACTGAGATGGATTCCATGCCGCAGGAACTTGACGACGTTCGCCGCCGCATCATGCAGCATGAAATTGAGGAAGCCGCACTGAAAAAAGAAGATGACTCTCTTTCCCGCGAGCGTTTGTCCGTCATTCAAAAAGAGCTTGCCGATATGCGCGAGCAGTTCAATTCGATGAAAGCCCGTTGGGAAAACGAGAAGAACTCCATCGGCAAGGTTCAGAAACTGCGCGAAGAGATTGAGCATATGGGCGGCGAAATTGCCGAAGCCGAGCGCAATTATGACCTCAACCGCGCCGCCGAGCTGAAATACGGCAAACTTCCTCAGCTGCAAAAAGAGCTGGCTGAACAGGAGAAGATTGCCGAAGAAGCCAAGAGCGACAACACGCTTCTGCGCGATAAAGTCACGGAAGAAGAGATTGCGCGTATCGTCGCCCGCTGGACGGGCATTCCGGTCTCCAAACTGATGGAAGGCGAGCGCGAGAAGCTGCTTCATCTGGATGATACATTGCATCAGCGCGTCATCGGTCAGGATGAGGCGGTCGAAAAAGTCTGCGAGGCTATTCTCCGCAGCCGTGCCGGTATCCAGAATCCGAACCGTCCGATCGGTTCGTTCCTGTTCCTCGGTCCGACCGGCGTCGGCAAAACCGAATTGGCAAAAGCCCTTGCTCAAGCGCTGTTTGACGACGAGAAAAACATGGTTCGTATTGATATGAGCGAATACATGGAAAAGCACAGCGTCTCCCGTCTGATCGGCGCGCCTCCGGGATATGTCGGCTATGACGAGGGCGGTCAGCTGACCGAAGCCGTGCGTCGCCATCCTTACTGCGTCGTCCTCTTCGATGAAGTCGAAAAGGCGCATCCGGATGTATTCAACGTTCTGCTTCAAGTTCTTGACGATGGCCGTATCACAGATTCTCAGGGGCGCACGGTCGATTTCAAGAATACCATTATCATCCTGACCAGCAACCTCGGCTCTTCCGCTATTCTCGATGGTATTGACAATAAGGGCAATATCACCGAAGAAGCGCGTAAACAGGTCGAAGCGATGCTGAAAACGCAGTTCCGCCCTGAGTTCCTTAACAGGCTTGATGAAATCGTATTCTACAAGCCGCTTACCCGCGGTGAGATCGACAAGATCGTTGACTTGCAGGTCGCGGATCTCAATCGCCGCTTGAGCGATAAGCAGCTAACCATGCAGCTCACGCCTGCCGCCCGCAGCTATATCGTTGCGCAGGGCTATGACCCGATTTACGGCGCGCGTCCGCTTAAACGCTTCATGCAGCGTTCTGTTGAAACGCTGATTGCCCGCAAGCTGATTGCGGAAGATGTACAGCCGCGCACAGAGCTTCTGGTAGACTATGACGGTGATAAGCTGGTCATTGACGCCGAGCCGGAATGCACGGTATCCTGAAACCCGTAAAGAGAATTCCATAGTCAAAAGGACGGTTCCCCACGAAAGGAACCGCCCTTTTTTGATGCTCTCTTTTACACGCCGAAGCAGGTAAACATGATGATAAGATATACGATATACAGCCCGCCGATAAGATAACCCATCCAGCGCTTAAACTTTCCGCTGACAAGCGCAGGAATCAGCACTGCGGCGCTGATGACCAGACATGCCGGAATATCCAGCAGCATGCCCTGACGCTTGACCAGCATCGGCTTTCCCTGAATCAGCGCGCACAAAGGCATGATAAGCGTCAAGTCCATGATGTTCGCGCCGATGATGTTGCCAACAGACAAAGACGACTGCTTCTTGCGAATCGCCGTGATCGTCGTGACCAGCTCCGGCAAAGACGTACCGATTGCGATCATCGTCGCCGCAATAATCGAATCCGGAACGCCCAGCATTTGCGCCAGCGCAGAACCATTATCAATCAACAGCTGTGCACCCAGCACGATAGCCGCCGCGCCCAGCACGAATTTTCCGATGTTTGTCGCCACAGTCTTAGCGTCGGTTTGGGGACGTTCATCATTCTGCGCCGTTCCAGCGTCCTGTTCGCGGTGTCCCGCAATCAAATTTTCCGCCAGGAAGACGGCAAAAATGACAAGGATAAGCGCGCTTTCCAGGATAGAAAGCTGACCGTCGCGCGTAAAGATAAACAGCATGGCAATCGCCGCCAACAGCAATCCCGCTTTCATTCCAAACTGTTTGCGTGTCATCGCGCAGTTCATGCAGATCAGAGACAAGCACATAATCAAGCCCGTGTTTGCCGTTACCGAACCGACCGCATTGCCGACCGCGATATCCGCATTTCCCTCCAGCGCTGCAAAGACGGACACCAGCATCTCCGGCATTGTCGTCGCAAAGCTGACGACCGTCGCACCAATGATGAACTTCGGAATGCCGGACGCTTCGGCGATCCATGTTGCCGCATCGACGAATAAGTCTCCGCCCTTGATAATCAGGACGAGCCCTGCAGCAAACAGCAGCAGAACAGAAATGAGGTTACTCCCTGTGAAATCAATGTTCATGACGCTTCTCCTCTCGGTTTGACCCTGCAAAAACGTGCTGAGCCTGACTGCATTTCCACCAAAGTCCGCAAAATCTCAAAGACTTATGCTCAATGCAGTTTTTTACGAGTAGCCAAAAAAGAGACTTTCCGCACGATCAACCCTGTGATTGTGCTAAAAGTCTCATTACCTATGTGTAATAGGCGCATGCCCACCGGCAGACAGCCGGGATATGTTGACCATGCTTTTTCAACTACTCCCTTTTAACGAAAATAAGGATACCATAGCCATCGTGTTTTGTCAATCATTCCTGTCATTTTTTATAGCAAGCAGTTAGTGCGGCATAACTTTATGTTTAGGCTTTTACACCTAGTTCTGCAAGCTTCTCGTCGATCTTCTCCGGCGTTGCGTAGTTAAGCGGAGAGAAAAAACCCTTTCGTGCGGTCTGCAAGCGCTCAACAGCCTTTTCTCTGTTTCCCTCTTCGATGTCATACAAGGAGAGGAAGTAGTTTGTATCAATCGCGGCGGGCTTCAGCTCGATCGCACGTTCAAAATACGTTTTCGCCTTTTCCTTATCCCCGACAAGACGGTAATACGTCTGCCCCATGTTATCCAGGTAGACCGGATCGGCGTCGTCATATTCAAGCGCTTCCTGATTAAAGGCTAGCGCCGCATCCGCATCTCCCTGCTCGATCTTCAAATAGCCGATGATGCTGTACATCGTGCCGTTTTTCATATGCTTAAACTCATCTTCAAGGATCTCCATCGCATGATCCAGATGTCCCTTCTGCCAGAGGATGATCGCGTAGTTGACATGGAGATCTGCTTTTTCAGCCGGAGTCAGTCCCGGAAGCTTCTCGATCTTCTTGAGTACCTCCAGTGCCCGATCAAAATGCCCCGTACGGATCAGCAGAACGCTGTATCCGCGCAGAAGCCGCGGCTTGTCCATCCCCTTTTCATAAGCTTCATCGTAAAGCTGCATCGCTTTTTCATATTCGTTCTTTCCGTGCGCAACAAGCGCTTTATTGCCGATCATATTTCCCATAAAACTCATAGCGGTATTCCTCCCTGCTGTTTTCTGACCTTGTTTTGAAGTCTTTCGATGCGCCGCATGATGGACGCTGTATCGTCGCGTTCTGCTCCCAAAGGCGCTGTATTCAGCGCATAGCTCAGCGCGCCTTTGGCGTACATCAGCGCCTTTTGAGCGTCTTTTTCAACATGTTCGTAATACTTTGCCAATTCGATATACGGCATGACGCCGCCTTCTCCTCTGGCGATCATCGTCTTCCATGCGTCTGCCGCTTCGTTCCATTCTCTGCCCTGTTTATAGCTTGACGCCAGATATAAATGCGCCTGCGGTGAAAGCGTGCTGTGTCCCAGGATTTTGAAGCATGCGCGCGCTTTCTGCGTCCGTCCCGTGCGCATCAATGTCCGCCCGACGCCGAGCATATCTTCATGACAGGATATGCTCTCCGGATTTCTATATGCGCCGCATATCGCCGCGGTCAATTCCGCCAGACTGCGGACATCTTCAAAATTATGGCGAAGCACATCTTCCAACAGAGCAAATTCTCCAGTCTTTAAATATTCAAAGTACCTCCCCGGAACCTGCGCGCCGGGCAGATCGTCCTCGCGCGTTTTCCCCAATACTGCGTTTTCAAGCGTCGTCAAGTTGCATCGTCCTAAGCGAAGCTTATAGACGCGCCGCGCCGCATGCAGCAGATCCAGATGAGGATATGCCGTTACATGCAGGCGGATGCGGTTCATCACCATCCGCGATTCCAACAGAGGCAGGTCAAAGCTCTTTCCATTGAACGTAACGATCGTATCTGCCTTTTCAAACAGCTTTGCAATATCGCCAAGCATCGCCGCTTCCTGCGCATAGTTACGCATCACATACTGCCGGATGACCATCCCGCGCGCATCAAACCAGCCTACGCCAATCTCAAACGCGACCGTCCCTGCGCCGCCGCTGAGCCCCGTCGTCTCCGTATCCAGGAAAAGCAGCCTGTCCATTTTCCAGCTTTCGCCCGAAAAATACGGGTCGCAAGCCCGAACGTCATCCAAAGTGACGCTTCCGATATCGCCCAGCTCACTCAGCGGAACGATATCTTCCCTCGAATAAAACAAACTCTTCGGTTCTTCTTTCAGTGGCGTCTGCGGTTTGGGTTCGGATTGCGTCTTCGCAATATCCATCAGACGCTGACGCAGATTTCTCATCGTGCCATCAGCCTTTCCGTCAGGAGCAGAGCCGTCTTCTTGCCTCGTTCTCCAACCTCTGTCGCAGGGCCTGTACACGACGGACAGCCTGCTTCACAAGGACAGCCTGCAATCAAATCATGTACATCGCCAAAGATCAGTGAGCGCATGCCATACACCCGCTCGCTCAGACCGATGCCGCCCGCATAGTTGTCAAAGACCAGCATCGTTGGCAGTTTGGTGAATGGGTCGCGCACACGATACTGCACACAGATATCCCGCGGCGAACACATCAGATAGATCGGGATAATCTGGCGCAGTGCATTGGCGATGCCGAGCATGCCGCCCTGAAGATCATCCATTGACAGTCCGGATGTGATGCTCTCATCAAGCGCCCACCAACAGGCGTTTGTCGGCATTTCCAATTCCGGCAGATCGACCGGCCCGAATCCCAGCGTTTCCTGCGTATCCAGTTTGAACTTTTTAAACATCGTCACCAGCCATGTGACCAGTACTTCGCCGTAGGCAAGCGTTCCTTCGCCGAGCGGCTGTTCTTTCAGGACATCCAGCACCTTAACGCTCGTATTCAGGTCTGCGTCTGTATAATAGTCTACATCCACACTGCGGACATAGGCTTTCTTCTCCGTGAAATCCAATTTTTCGACCTGGTACTGCTGTCCTTCGTGCATGTAGATCGCATGTTCATGCAGCAGCATGGGGACCGTATATCGATCCATCTCTCCGATGACGACGCGATGCTCAGAATGTGTGATATCAATAATCAGGAAATTCTCGCTCGTCACCGAACGCAGAGACAGATCCGCGGCGGGGAACTCCTCCGCCATCCAATAATACCGTCCGCCTGTCAAATTCAGGATATGCTCTTCGCAGAGATAATCAAGCAGCTCTTTTGTTGAAACGCCTTTCGCATAGCTTTCGCCTTCCTCAAACGGGAGTTCATACGCCGCGCATTTGACATGACCCAGCAGTACATATAAATTGTCGGGATGGATCAGCGCATTTTCCGGAGAACGCTTGAAAAAATACTCTGGATGCGACACGATATACTGATCAAGCGCCGACGAAGACGCTACCATAATCGTCAGCGCCGTGTTCTTCCGACGACCGGCGCGTCCGGCTTCCTGCCATGTGCTGGCAATCGAACCCGGATAACCGCATAAGACACAGGCGTCAAGCTGACCGATATCAATCCCCAGCTCCAGCGCATTTGTCGATACGACTGCGCGGATCTCGCCCTTTCTCAATCCGCGCTCGATCTCGCGTCGAAGCGTTGGCAGGTACCCGCCGCGATATCCGCGCACACGCCCCCCGTTTCCGAATGGATCTTTGACGCGTTCCTTCAAATGACGCGTCAGCACTTCGACCGTCAGACGGGATTTTCCAAATACGATGGTCGAAATATCGTTATCCACCAGCATAGACGCAATATGCAGTGTCTCTTGTAAAACAGATTTGCGGATGCCCAGCTGTCTGTTGACGACCGGCGGGTTATAAAAGACGATGTGCTTTTCGCCGCTCGCCGCGCCGCTCTGATCCACCAATTCAACCGGTCGTCCAATCAATGTCTCCGCCAGCTCACCCGGATTGGCTATCGTCGCCGAGCAGCAAATGAACTGCGGATGCGAACCATAGAAATTGCACAGCCGCATAAGTCTGCGGATGACATTCGCCAGATTAGAGCCGAATACGCCCCTGTACGCGTGAATCTCGTCAATGACGACATACTTGAGGTTTTCAAACAGCTTGACCCATTTCGTATGATGCGGCAATATGCCGGAATGAAGCATATCCGG
The DNA here is from genome assembly GCA_934631055.1 of uncultured Clostridia bacterium. Taxonomy (GTDB): domain Bacteria; phylum Bacillota; class Clostridia; order Christensenellales; family Aristaeellaceae; genus Ventricola. Next base: position 29,822 of record CAKTXP010000007.1, read on the forward strand.
ATTGGTCACGACGATATGTCCCGCCTGCCTGACCTGCCTGCGCGCTGCCGCAGGCGTGTCGCCGTCATAGGTATAGGTTTTGACGTCTACGCCCATCGCTTCGATCAGTTCATATAATTCCGATACCTGATCCGCCGACAGCGCCTTTGTCGGGAACAGATACAGTGCACGCGTATCGCTGTTTTTCAATATCTCATTAAGGACAGGCAGATTGTAGCACATCGTTTTGCCCGATGCTGTCGGGGTCACAACGCAGATATTCCTGCCTTCCTGTACAAGATCAAACGCCTGCCGCTGATGGCTGTACAGTTGATAAACGCCCCGCGCGGCAAGCACGGGAGGCAGTCTCGAATCCAGCGCATCTGGAAACGGCGCGTACTGCGCTTCTTTTGCCGGTATAGTTTCCCAATGCGTCACATTTTCCATAAAGGAAGGCGTCGCTTTCAATCTCCCGATCAATTGTTCAAGATTCATGGTGAACTCCTTCCCTCTGCGCCAAATATCGGATCCTCGAAATGCCAAGTCCGCATATTGAAAAATAAACCATAACCAAAATCGGCTGTAAAACGTTGAATATCATGATAGCGATATACCCGACGAGCATCGCAAACACGCCATTGAGGATAGCGTCATCCTTCATATTCTTCAAAACCGCTGCGAACATACAGATGTAAAACGCTGCAAATGCAAGCATTCCTGTGATTCCGCATGTCAGCAGGATCTGGAGCGGCTGACAATGGCTGTCATTGAATACGCCTCCGGCTAAATCAATCGCGCTCTGGTTATCAAAGTACGGCGTAAGCGTAGTCAGCGTCGTACCAAGCCCGCGGCCAAACAGCTTTTCTTTCCATGAAAAATCGCTGAATGCCCGAATCGAGCGCTTGTAGACAAAGCCGCGTACGCTTCCCCACATATCATCAAATCGAAGGAACGACGCCGCGCCTCCCAAATCCGCCGCCGTATCCACAATCGTAAACCATACGATAGCCGCAATCAGGATCGCCGCCGCAAGAACAGTCAAAACGAATGCCGTTCGCATCAGAACGCGTTTACTCGGCGCGTGACGGTCTTTCTTATGCAGCAGCATAAACACGGCTGCAAGGATCAAAAAGAGAGCTGTAAACATATGCGCCGCATATGTTTCGCAAAGCATCAAGGGCAGTCCTGTAAACTGCGGTTGATAGACGCTGACAGCCGCAATCGCGCGCGCTGCGGGAAGCACGGCAAAGCATACGCCCCATAGTGACGCCGCACGCGCCATCTTCATATAATCACCGCCGGACTGCGCCGCAATCGCCAGACAAACCAGATTCATGCCCAGCAGCGCGCTGTCCGTTCGGGAAACCGCCATGCCCAGCGCAAGGACGATTGCGCAGATTGCGGCGGCTATGCGCGCAATGGCTTTTTTATCAAACACATAGACGCCGGAAGCAAGCCCAAATATCATGACCAGATAGGTACCGAAAAAATCAAAATGACCGATCGTAGATAAAAAAGTCTCTTCCTGCCCTTTTTTTATTCCTTCATAGAATCCGAGCGGATCAATTCCTGCGCCGTTCAGAATTCCTAAAACCGCGCACAGTCCTGCACAAATTAAAACGAGCGTTGTGGATAGGCAGCCTTTCTGCTTTCCTGCACCGATAACGTAATACGCACCGCCGCAGCAAAGCATCAGCCAAAGTCCCAAGCTTCTTCCCTGTGTGCCTTCCAGAACGTTCTCCGTAAAGCCTGCGCAGGCACAAGAAGCCGCGCAGGCAAGCAGAAACAACGTCATCGCCCCATCGGGCGCATAAGGCGGCTGATAGCGGTATTTCTTTCCTATTCCATAAATTCCCAGAATAACAGCCATCGCCGCGCAGAAAATGGGTATGACAGCGCGGACCAATTCAACTTTACAACGGTTGATGTTAAAAAACGCGTCATCAAAATATAGAGGTATTACGCAAAGCATGAATAGGGTACAAAGTGCGGCGATACACGCCGGTATATGAAAAAGAAAGCTCTTCACCGTTTCTCCGACTTTTTTCATTGGCGTACGCGCGCTCCTTCCATGAATACCCATTTCCGTTTTTCTTATTGTAAAACATATTGATGTTCAAAGCAAGAACAAAAAGCTGACTGAGCCGCATCTGTTTAAGCGCCGTATCCTGCATCTCTTGATAAAAACAGGGATTCCTTTCGCTTTTCGCAAAAAAGGAATCCCCTTCTTCATCCATTGTTATGCCGTCGTCAGCGCCGCACAGTCTTCAGAAACCAGGATATCTCCCTCCTGAACCTGGATCCGTATGCCGTTTCTGCCTTTTCCTCTCAGCACCAGCTCGCTGACCGGATCTTCGACCCTCTGCGCGATCACGCGCCGCAGATTGCGCGCGCCGCTCATCTCACTGATGCCTTCTTTCGCCAGAATATGAGGAACATGTCCGTCGTACGTCAGGCTGATTCCGCGCTCCATAAGCCTGTCACGAACTCTGTCCAGCATCAGGGAAGCGATCCTCGCACCGTCTTCTTCCGTCAGACTGTTCATGACGATCATTTCATCAATCCTGCCCAGAAACTCCGGTCTGAACGTCTGCTTCGCCTGCGCTATGATCGTGCGGCGATGGTTGACCATCGGCGTATGATCCGTGCTTGCTCCCGCAAAGCCCAGCCTCTTATCCATATCAAAGGAAACGCCGGAATTCGAGGTCATGATAACAATCGTGTTTTTGAAATTGACTTTTCTACCCACGCTGTCCGTCAGCTGTCCATCGTCGAGCAGCTGCAACAGCAGGCTGAATATCTTCGGATGCGCCTTTTCGATCTCATCAAACAGAATGACGCTGTATGGGCGTTTGAGTACCGCATCTGTCAGCTGACCGCCGTCGCCATAGCCAACGTATCCGGGCGGCGATCCAATGAGCCTAGACGCCGTTGCCTCTTCGCTGTATTCGGACATATCGACGCGGATAAGCGCATCTTCGCTCCCAAAGAGCGCTTCACCAAGCGCCTTGCATAGCTCGGTCTTGCCTACGCCGGACGGACCCAGCAGCATGAACACGCCCAGCGGACGGGTCGGGTCATTCAAACCAGCGCGCGCACGACGGAGCGCTTTTGCAATCGAAGCGATGGCTTCATCCTGCCCGATTACACGTTTGGCAAGCACGCTTTCCAGATTCAGGATATCCTGCTGCTGGTCCGAACCGACCCGCTCCACCGGAACACCCGTCCATTGCGAAACGACTTTGGCGATCTCATCGGCACGAATGACCGTTGTCGGCATGCTGACAGCTTGTTCGGTCGTTTCTTCCTGCGGTTCGTCGGTATTCTCAAGTGCAGGAAGCGGAATGCGGCTCTGCTTCCACACTTCGATATTCGCCATGGAAGCCGCTTCATCAATCAAATCAATGGCTTTATCCGGCATGAAACGATCTGTCACATAGCGGGAAGAAAGCTCCACTGCCGAGATCAGCGCATCGTCCGATATTTCCACATGATGATAATTTTCATACCGTTCGCGAAGCCCGCTGAGGATCTCAAGCGTCTGCGCGCGGCTGGGTTCCTGAACGTCTACCCGCTGGAAACGCCGTGCCAGCGCGGCGTCCTTTTCAATGTACTTTCGATATTCTTTATAGGTCGTCGCACCCATCACGCGCAGTTCGCCGCGCGCAAGCGCCGGTTTCAGGATATTGGCGGCATCCAACGAGCCTTCTGTGCTGCTGCCTGCGCCGATAAGCGTATGCAGCTCATCAATGAACAGCAACACATTCCCATGCTCCTGCGCAGACGCAACCACGCCCTTCATCCGCTCTTCAAACTCGCCGCGGTACTTCGTTCCCGCAATCAGCATCGCAAGATCAAGCGCGTAGACCTGCGTTCCAAGCAGCATCGGCGGAACGTTCCTGTCCGCAATCCGCTGTGCAAGCCCTTCCGCCAGCGCAGATTTGCCCACTCCCGGTTCGCCAAGCAGCAACGGATTGTTCTTTGTTTTCTTTCCAAGGATCTGGATCACGGAGTCCAGCTCTTTTTCCCGCCCGATCAGCGGCTCAAGCTCATGGCTTATCGCCGCCTGCGTCAGGTTGCGCGCATAGGCTTCCAGCGGATCCTGCTCTTCCTTCTGCTGCCCCTCTCCATTCTGCGCCGCTTTGGCATTTTGCCGAACAGACGCCGCTTCCTGCTGGGTAATCGGTTCGGACGAGGACGCGATACGTTTTGCCTGAATCGGACGCTCGATCTCTCCGACCGCATTTTGCAGCGCAGTCCGCATGGAATCCACGCTTCTGCCCAATATGCTGAGAACCTCAAGCGCCGTGCAGCCCTCTTCATAAAGCAGTTCCTGCCAGATATGTGCAACGCCAGCCAACGTTTTCTTATCCGGATTGGCATAAGAGATCGCGCGCAAAAGAGTGCGCTGCGCATGCGGCGTCAAACCGGTTATGCGCGAAAAGCCCACGTCCCCGCGTCCGTACTGCGCCAGAACTTCTTCTTCAATCTCGCTGGGCACTAAATCTCCCAGGATACAGCGCGTCAATTCATCACCTACGCGGCAAAGACCGCAAAGCAGATGCCCCGTACCCATTTTTTCATGTCCCATGGATGCGGCGCTGATCTGCGCCTGAACCAGAGCTTTCATAGCGCCCTGTGTAAATACATTCGGGATACTAAGCAATCAGGTCAACCTCCTTGCCCGGAAGGATCACGGAGCGTCCGGGCGGCGCTTAGCCAAAGCAAGGATCATGCTGCGCAGCGTTCCGGCGCAGAGCGCGTCCTTCATCGACAGCGGAAGCGGAACAGCCTGCGGAGACAGCGCCGCCTTCATCAGCTTCGCTTCATCCGGCGTAACGACTTTTTCCGCTTCCAAGTGATCGACGATCCGCATTGCGTCCGCGGAGCTGATCGACATGCCGATCCTCTGATACATCGACTGAAGCAGCTCTTCCCTGCTGCTGGACGCCAGCCGCATAATGCGGATATATCCACCGCCTCCGCGCCTGGATTCAATCACATAGCCGTGATCGGGCGTAAAGCGCGTCGCCAGAACATAATTGATTTGCGAAGGCGCGCACTGGAAGTGTTCAGCCAGCTCGTTTCGGCGCAGTTCGATCTCCTGCTGCTGGTTCTGTTCGCCTTCCATAAGCGTCTTGATAAAATCCTCAATGGAATCGCTGAGTAATCTCATGCGTGGCACCTCGATGTTTAACTTTCTTTGACCTTTCATCATTATACTCATTT
>CAKTXP010000008.1 GCA_934631055.1 uncultured Clostridia bacterium
TCAGCTATTCTTTCATTTGCGGAAAGGGCTATTCTCCCCCTTCGGGGGAGAATAGCTTTTTGTCTACAGTCTGAAGCATCTGTGCAGTGAAATGCACAGGTGCTTTTGTTTATATGCGGCGGTCTGGGTGAATGGGAGAGAGATTGTCGTCAGCAATACGCGAAACAGCCGACTGACCTGTACAAATAAGGCAAAATTGTGAAATCTTGATTTGGGTGGAAGTTTTTCCCCGCTTTTATCGTCTAATAAGTGAAGTTCTAAATGCGGCGCCGTCCACATATACAATTTGCGAGGTCAAAAGTGGAGGCGATGCGGATGAACAAAAAGCGCTTCGGTTCGCTTCCCATGAAATGCTGGGCGATGCTTGTGGGGCTGCTGGTCGTTGCGGCAGCTTATACGACTCTGAGCGATACGCCCACGATCATGGCGGCGGTGACGACGCGCGAGCTGCCGGTGTATAACGTCGATACACAGGATAAAGTGCTTTCCATCAGCTTTGACGCTGCATGGGGAAGCGCAAATACGGAAGGAATTATGGATATACTGGATGAGTACGATATCAAGACCAATTTCTTTCTGGTCGGCTTCTGGGCTGAAAAATATCCGGAGTTGGTCGCAGAGTTGGTCGCGCGGGGGCATGAAGTGGGCAACCATTCCGCGACCCATCCGCACATGTCGCAGCTGTCCGATTCGCAGATCCGCGAGGAACTGAGGCGGTGCAGCGATTTAGTGCAGTCCATCACGGGCAAACCAACGACGCTGTTCAGACCGCCTTACGGTGAATACAACGACAATGTTGTGCGGGTCAGCCGCGAGGAGGGATACGAGTGCATCCAATGGAATGTCGATTCCATCGACTGGAAGAACCTCGGCGCGGACGATATTGTCCGCAGATGCACGAAATCGGTTCATCCGGGCGATATCGTCCTGTTCCATAATGATTCCAAATATATCCTGCAAGCTTTGCCCCGTGTGCTTGAATACTACAGGCAGGAGGGCTACAAAGTGATTCCGATCTCCGAACTGCTGCTGAAAGGCGATACATGGATCGATCACGCGGGAACGCAGCATCTGGCAACATCGGCTCCGCAGGCAGACGCATCGCCGACGCCTGCACTATGAAGAAACAATGAAATGAGATTGATGAATAAGGAGGACGTACAATGGAAAACGTCATTAACACACTGCATCTGAGCGGTAAGGTCGTGGGTACCCCGGTCGTGGGGCATGAAGCGTTTGGCGAGAAGTTTTATTATCTGACGCTCGGCGTGCCGCGTCTTTCCGGCGCGCAGGATCTGCTGCCGGTCACGCTTTCCGAGCGGCTGCTGGATGGCGCGATGCTCGCCGATGGGGATACGCTTTCCATCGACGGTCAGGTTCGTTCGTATAACAAGATCATCGAGGGCGCGGGGCGTCTGCTCATTACGGCGTTCGCCCAGCGGATCGTCGAGCCGGATGAACGCGAGAATCCCAACCAGATCCAGCTGACCGGAACGCTTTGCAAAGCGCCGGCATACCGCACGACGCCGTTCGGACGCGAGATCGCCGACATGATGCTGGCAGTCAACCGCGCTTACGGAAAGAGCGATTACATTCCGTGCATCACATGGGGCAGGAGCGCGCGCTTTGCGGCGAAGCTGAACGTCGGCGACAAGATCGCCCTGACCGGCAGATTGCAGTCCCGCGCGTATCAGAAACAGATGCAGGACGGGACGGTCGTAGAAAAGACGGCGTACGAAGTCTCCGTCGGGCATCTTGAGCTGATCGACGGCATGCATAACATGGACATGGCGCAGCCGCAGGCGGCGCATGCGTTCCACGCAGAGATGGCGCAGCCGCAGTAAGCGGGCTTTAACGAAATAAAGAAGAAAAGCGGTGAAAGCGGGTTTCGCCGCTTTTTTTTGCGCGCGTTCTGTGCTATAATGAACTAAATGGAAACGCCATACCCATGTTGGAGGGAAAGCAAGATGCAGGATAACATGATCAACGAACAGGTTGCTGATCTGGCGAAGGCGATGCTCGCTTTGGAGAACGAAGAGGAAGCCTATCGCTTTTTTGAGGATATTTTTACCATCCATGAGCTTCAGGCGGTCGCCCAGCGTCTGGCGGTCGCGCGCCTTTTGCAGAAAAAAGTGACGTATCAGGAGATCGCCGAGCGCACCGGCGCAAGCACGGCGACCATCAGCCGTGTCAACCGCTGCCTGACCTATGGCGCGGGCGGTTATCAGTCCATTTTGAGCAAGGCGAGATTCGGAAGCGATGCGAGTGAGGAAAACCTATGAATTTAAATGATCTGAACAAAGAACAGCGGCTCGCGGCGGAAACGCTTGAAGGGCCGCTTTTAGTGCTTGCCGGCGCGGGCTCCGGCAAAACGCGCGCGCTGACGTACCGCGTTGCGAATCTGCTGGAGCATGGCGTTCCGCCGTGGTCGATCATGGCGATCACCTTTACCAACAAGGCGGCGAAGGAGATGCGGGAGCGAATCGAAAAGCTGGCGGGCGACGGCGCGGCAGAGGTTTGGGTTTCGACGTTTCACTCCGGATGCGCTAAGATCCTGCGCCGCGATATCGAGAAGCTGGGCTATACACGCTCGTTCACCATCTATGACGACGACGACCAGATGAGCGCGCTCAAAGAGATTCTCAAACGGATGAATATCGACGACAAGTTCCTGCCGCCGCGCGAGATCAAGAGCAAGATATCCGACGCTAAAAACAAGCTGCTCGGTCCGCAGGACTGGTTTGCGCAGAGCGACCGCGATTACCGCAGTCAGATGGTCTATGACGTATACAACGCCTACGAAGAAAAGCTCAAAAGCTCCAATTCGCTGGATTTTGATGACCTCATCGTCAAAACGCTGGAGCTTTTTGCCCAGCATCCGCCGGTGCTGGAAGCGTATCAGCGCAAACTGCGCTATATCCATGTAGACGAATATCAGGATACGAACTACGCGCAGTATATGCTTGTCCGGCTGCTGGCGGCGCAGAGCCGCAACCTCTGCGTCGTCGGCGACGACGACCAGTCCATCTATGGATGGCGTGGCGCGGATATTCGCAATATCCTTGATTTTGAAAAGGATTTTCCGGATGCAAAGGTGATCAAGCTGGAACAGAACTACCGCTCGACAGCGAATATTCTGGATGCCGCTAATCAGGTGATCGCGCTCAATGCGAACCGCAAGGATAAAGCGCTCTGGACGCAGCAGGGACCGGGTGAGCGCATCCGTCTGTATCGCGCGGGCGATGAGCGCGAGGAAGCGGCGTGGGTCTGCCAGCAGATCCGCGAATTGATGGCGCGCGGCGAAGAGGCGAACCGGTTCGCCGTGCTTTACAGAACGAACGCGCAGTCCCGCGTTATCGAAGAATCGTTCGTGCAGGCGGGCATCCGATACCGGATGTATGGCGGGCTGAAGTTCTACGACCGCAAGGAAGTCAAGGATGTTCTGGCATATCTGCGCGCAATGGTCAATCCGTCGGACGATATTTCCGTGCGGCGCATCATCAACGTGCCTAAGCGCGCCATTGGAGATACGACGGTCGCTGAGCTGGCAAAGCACGCGGCACAGGAAGAAATGCCGCTGCTGACGGCATGCATGGATATGCCGGAGAGCATCAATTCCCGCGCGCGCAAGAACGTGGAGAAGTTCAGCGAACTGATGATGAACCTGACGATGATGATGGAGACCATGAAGCTGACGGATCTGGTTCAGTATGTCATTGACACGGTTGGACTGGAAAGCCAGTATACTAAAGAGGACAGCGACGAAGCGCGTTCCCGCGTGGAGAATATCCGTGAATTCGTCGGCGCGGTCAAGGAATTTGAAGAGAAAGCCGATAACCCGACGCTGACGGAGTATCTGGAAAACGTGTCTCTGGTCTCCGACCTGGACGAGCTGGGCGAAGACGGCGGCGCGGTCACGATGATGACGCTGCACAGTGCGAAGGGTTTGGAATTCCCGAATGTCTTTATGGTGGGCATGGAAGAGAACCTCTTCCCGTCCGCTAGGAGCCGCGATGATGAATCCCGCATGGAGGAAGAGCGCAGGCTTTGTTATGTCGGCATTACGCGCGCGCGGGAACGGCTGTTCATGTCCCACGCGTCAAGGCGCATGCTGTACAACCAGATTCAGTTTAACGACCGTTCGCGGTTCATAGACGATATTCCGGCGCGGCTCATCGAGGATGTATCGGCGTCCGGAGGAACGGGCGGCAGCGCAAAGCGTTCGGGCGGCGCATGGCAGAGCGGCGGATGGCGTCAGCCTGCATGGAGCAAGAGCGGCGGATTCGGCGGACAGCAGGCTGATTCGTCTGCGTATACATCCGCGTGGAGGCCGAAAACAAGCTATAACGCGCCCAAGCCGACCGGACAGGCGCAGAGCTTTTCCAGTTGGAGCGCAAAGAGCGCGACAGTCGGCGGCGTGACGGTGCAGGGCGTTCAGCAGGGCACGGGACAGCCGCAAAGGGTCGTGACGTCTCAGGCGCATGAGGTTGAAAAGCCGTCGATCTATGCGCCGGGTGACCATGTTATGCACAGAAAATTCGGGCGCGGCGCAGTCATCCGCGTGAGCGGAAGCGGATCGGATGCGCGCATCATGATCCGGTTTGACGACGTCCGCGTGGGTGTCAAGGAACTGGCGCTGGCAATCGCGCCGATCATCAGGTTGGAGGAATGACGGAGATGGACGAGAAGCAGCACATGCGCGAACTCATCGACAGGCTGAACGAGGCGTCGCGCAGATACTACGATCAGAATGAATCCGATATTTCCGATGACGAATGGGATGCTATGTATGCCGAGCTGCGCGCGCTGGAAGAAAAGACAGGGATTCGGCTGGACGATTCCCCGACGCGGCGCGTGGGCGGCACGGTCATGGAGGGCTTTGAACAGCATCGCCACATTGCCCGCCTGTGGAGCATGGACAAAGCGCAAAGCGAAGAAGAGATCCTCGCGTGGGCGCAGCGATGCGAAAAGCAGACGGACGATGCGGGAGGACTGCCGAAAAACGGCTACTGCGTGGAGTATAAGCTCGATGGACTGACGGTCAACCTGACCTATGACGGCGGCAGACTGATTCAGGCGGCGACGCGCGGAAACGGCGAAGTCGGCGAAGCCATCCTGCCGCAGGCGATGACCATCCGCACGATTCCGCTGACGATCCCGTTTCAGGGACGCATGGAGGTGCAGGGCGAGGGCATTATGCGCCTTTCCCAGCTGAAGAAATACAATGAAACGGCGTCGGAACCGCTGAAAAATGCACGCAACGCGGCGGCGGGCGCGCTTCGCAACCTCGACCCGCGGGTGACGGCGAGCCGCCATCTCGACGCGTTTTTCTATCAGGTCGGATACATCGAGGGCAGGAGCTTTGAAACGCAGTATGACATGCTGGATTTCCTCAAAGAGAATGGTTTGAATGTCAGCCCGTATGTGCATCCGGCGGAGACGATAGAAGAAGCGCTGGAAGCGGTACACGATGTGGAAGCCCGCCGCGAGACGCTGGATTATCTTATCGACGGCGCGACGATCAAAATCACGGACATGCGCACGCGCGAAGTGCTTGGCACGACGGATAAATTCCCGCGCTGGTCGATCGCCTTTAAATTTCCGGCGCAGGAGACCGTGACAAAGCTGCTCAAGGTCACATGGGAATTGGGGCGGACGGGCAAGCTTACGCCGCTGGCGCATCTGTCGCCGGTCGATATCTGCGGCGTGACGGTTAAGCGCGCGACGCTGAATAACTACGGCGATATCTGCCGCAAGCGTGTGCGCATTGGCAGCGAGGTATGGGTGCGGCGCTCCAACGACGTCATTCCGGAGATCATGGGCGTCGTATGGGATGAAGAGGGCGAAGCGCCCGAAACGGATATCCAGCCGCCGACAGTCTGTCCGGCATGCGGCGGACCGCTGACGCAGATCGGCGCGCATATCTTCTGCCTCAACCGCACGGGGTGCCGCCCGCAGGCAATCGCGCGGATGGCGCATTTCGCGTCGCGGCAGGGCATGGACATTGAGACGTTCAGCACGCGCACGGCAGGGCTGTTTTATGATGAGCTGGGCGTGCGCTCGGCGGCTGATCTGTACAGCCTTGACCGCGAAAAGCTGGTCGCGCTCAAGGGATTCGGCGAAAAGAAAGCGGACAAGCTGTTTGCCGAATTGGAAAAGAGCAAGGATTGCGAGCTGGACGCATTTTTGTTCGCGATCGGCATTCCCAACATCGGTAAAAAAACGGCGTATGATCTGATGGCGCATTTCGGCACGCTGGAAGCGCTGATGAATGCGCAGGAGCAGGAACTTGTCGATATCGAGGATGTAGGCGAGATCGTCGCCGCTTCCATCACGGAGTTCTTTGCCGACGAGCAGAACCGCGCGTTTGTCAACCGTCTGCTTGAAGCGGGTATCCATCCGCAGATGCACATGCAGGAGGACGCGGGAACGCTGTTCAGCGGGCTGACCTTTGTCCTGACCGGAACGCTGCCGACCCTTGCCCGCGCGCAGGCGCAGGAAATGATCCGCAAGAACGGCGGCAAGGCGACAGGAAGCGTATCCAGGAAAACAAGCGTCGTGCTGGCGGGTGAGAGCGCGGGAAGCAAGCTCGATAAGGCGCGCGAACTGGGCGTAAAGATCATCAGCGAGGAGCAGTTCCTCAAGTGGATCGCAGATGGCGTTTGTCCGGAAGAAACCCGATAAAAGGTAAAGAGACGCCGCAAAACGCAAAAAAAGCGTATGCCGCGTGTAAAAATCTGTTGAAGTAGACGATTTCCTTTTATATGGCTCTGTGGTATAATTTAGAGCAAATCTGCGTGAGGAAAAGGAGTGAGCACCCATGCAGAGCATGACCGGTTACGGACGCGGTTTGGTATGCGAAGACGGCAGAGAGATGACCGTCGAGGTCAAGAGCGTGAATCATCGTTTTCTGGATGTCTCTTTCAGGCTGGCAAGACCCATCGCTTTCCTGGATGACGCAGTCCGCAGCGGCGTTGCGGCGCGGCTTGCCCGCGGGCATGTCGATGTGTTTGTCAATTATGTGAACCATCGCGCCGACGCGCGGCAGGTTCGCGTGGATACGCAGCTGGCGCTTGCCTATCAAAAGGCGGTGCAGGAGCTGGGAAAGACACTGAACCTTGTCGGTGAGCTGCCGCTTGAGGAGTATACGCGTCTGCCCGACGTGCTGACGGTCGAGGAATGCGGCGAAGATCAGGATGTTGTCCGCGCGTTGTTCATGCGCGCGCTGAATCTGGCGCTTGACGAATTGACCGCGATGCGGATACGCGAGGGCGAAAGTCTGAAACGCGATATGCTGGGCAAACTTGAGGCTGTCGAGCTTCTGCGTGGGCAGATTGAAACGCGTGCGCCGCGCGTGGTGGAGGAATATCGGGCGAAGCTCAGCCAGAGGCTGTCTGCACTGCTGAGCGGAGACTTGGACGAAGCGCGCTTCTTAACGGAAGTCGCCATCTTTGCCGACCGCGCCGCCATCGACGAAGAGCTGGTTCGGCTGATGAGCCATATCGCGCAGCTGCGCGCGACGACGGCGCTGGAGGAACCGGTCGGCAGGAAATTGGACTTCCTCGTTCAGGAGCTGAACCGCGAATTTAACACCATCGGCTCGAAAGCGTCCGACGCGCAGATCGCTCAGTGCGTCGTTGCGGCAAAGGGCGAGATTGAAAAACTGCGCGAGCAGGTGCAGAATATCGAATAACAGACCGGAGGGATCCCGTGGAGATCAAGCTCATCAACGTCGGCTACGGAAATTTCATTTCGTCAAGCCGCATCATCGCCATCATCGGTCCGGAATCCGCACCGGTCAAGCGCATCATTCAGGAAGCGCGCGAGGAGCGCCGACTGATCGACGCGACCTATGGCAGGAGGACGCGCGCGGTCATCATTTCAGACAGCGATCATGTCATCCTCTCCGCCGTACAGCCTGAAACCATCGCGCATCGTTTTGATATTAAGGATAATACCACCATCGTCGAGGAGGAAGAACCATAATGCAGAAGAAAGGCGTTCTGTTTGTCTTTTCCGGTCCGTCCGGAGTGGGAAAGGGTACGCTTAAAGCCAAGCTGTTCGAGGAATTTGCGGATAAGATCGCTTATTCCGTTTCGGCAACTACGCGCGGGCCGCGCGAAGGCGAGGTAGACGGAAAGGATTACTTTTTTATCACCAGGCAGGAGTTTGAACGCCGTGTGCAGAATAATGAATTTCTGGAACATGCGGAATTTGCAGGCAACTGCTATGGAACGCCGCGCGAATACGTCAGCAAGCTGCTGGAGAGCGGCATGAACGTTGTGCTGGAGATCGACGTGCAGGGCGCGCTTCAGGTGATGAAGAGCATGCCTGAGTGCGTCAGCGTGTTCATCCTGCCGCCCAGCTTTGAAGAGTTGGAGCGCAGACTGCGCGGACGCGGAACGGAAACGGAAGAGAAAATCTGCCAGCGCCTTGAGACTGCGAAGCGCGAGCTTCCGTATGCGCCTAAATATGATTATCAGATCGTCAACGGCGGCGATATCGACGCCGCTTATGCGCAGCTGCGCGCCGTTTTTATGAAGGAGACCGGCGCAGACGCGCAATGACTTTAAAATAACTTTATAAACCTGCCCTTGGGCGATGAATTTAGAGGAGGAACCATCAATATGTCCATGACCGATCCTACGATTTTGCAGCTTCTTGAAAAGGCTGACTGCCGTTATACGCTCGTCGTTGAAACCAGCAAGCGCGCCCGTCAGCTGATCGACGGCGTTCCGCCGCTCATCGACGCCAAGGACAAGGAGAACATGCCTCTCTCCGTTGCAATCGACGAAGTGAACCGCGGGCTCATTACTTACGAGCGCGCTCCGGAAATTGATGCTGAATAACGAAAAAAAGCCATGCGTTGTCCTCGGCGTGACCGGGGGCATTGCGGCATATAAGGCGTGCGAGCTGCTTCGCCTGCTGCAAAAGCGGGGCATTGACGTTTTTGTGGTCATGACGCAGAACGCATGCCGCTTTGTTGCGCCGCTGACATTTGAAACGCTTTCCGGTCATCCGGTTGCGGTCGATACGTTTGACCGCCCGCAGACGTGGGAGGTTGAGCATATCGCGCTGGCGAAGCGCGCTGATTTATTCCTGATCGCTCCGGCAACGGCGAATATCATCGGCAAAATGGCGTGCGGCATCGCGGACGACATGCTCTCTACGACTGTGATGGCGACGCGCGCGCCGGTGATGATCGCGCCCGCGATGAATACCGGCATGTGGGAGAACGCTGCGGTTCAGCAGAATATCAAAACGCTGACAGAACGCGGCATCCAGATCGTCATGCCGGTATCCGGTCACCTCGCCTGCGGAGACAGCGGCGCGGGAAAGATGGAAGACGTGGAAGTCATCGCCCGGCGTGCGGAAGAAGCGCTGTTCGCCAAGCGGGATATGGAAGGGCTGCATGTGCTTGTGACGGCGGGGCCTTCCCGCGAAGCGCTCGATCCGGTTCGCTATATTTCCAACCGCTCTTCTGGCAAAATGGGTTATTCTATTGCTGAAAACGCGGCAAAACGCGGGGCGAAGGTCACGCTGCTGAGCGGCCCGGTATCGCTGGAAGCGCCGAAAGGCGTGGACGTCGTACCGTTTTCGACAACACAGGAGCTGCTTGACCGCGCGCTTGAGCTGGCGGATAAGCAGGATATCGTCATTCAGGCCGCTGCGCCCGCGGATTACCGCGCGCAGGAGATCGCGCCGCAGAAGATTAAAAAGCAGAGCGGCGAGCCGATGGTGCTGACGCTTATCGAGAATCCGGATGTTGCCGCGACGCTGGGACAAGGGAAGAAAGCCCATCAGGTTTTTGTCGGCTTTGCGGCGGAAACGAACGATGTGCTTGAGCATGCGCAGGGCAAACTGGTGCGCAAGAATCTGGATATGATCGTCGCTAACGATGTGACGCGTCCGGGCGCAGGCTTTGATGTGGACACGAATATCGTGACGCTCATCACCCGAAAGGGAGAAGAAGCGCTGCCGCTGATGAGCAAGGCGGATGTCGCGGAACATATCCTCGACCATGCGCTTGTGATTCATGTTGAAAAGGCGAACGAACAGTGATATATGGAAAACTGCCGGGCGGCTTAGGCTGTCGGCAGTTTTTTTGACGTAAAAATGCGTTTCCTGCGCATAAATCTTGACGTAAACTGGATTTACGCATATAATTAAGCCTACGTATAATAGGTCATATCATAGGCACTTGCATGAGGACAGGACAAAATGAGAGAAGGGGGCGAACAAATGAAACGCATTTCATGGCGCATGATGCTGGGCTGTTTTGTGGTTTTTGTTTTCGCCTGCCTGCTCTTATCGGGCGCGCAGAGGTTGATCGCGGCTGACAGGCAGAGCGTCTCGGCAGACACGCTGAGCTGTCGGGAAGCTTGGCTTTGCAGCATGCCATCCTCTACGCAGGATCAGCAGACGAGCCGCCAAAGAAGCGAAAAGACTTACGGCGATGCCAAATGGGCGATTCATCCGCAAAATGAATATGCGGATCACGGACGCATGCAGAGACAAAGCGACGCCAACGGCAACGTGCTGTCCGGCGGGAACAGCTATCTGCATGCGGTATATCGAGCGTTTCCTCTGGGTGATGGGTTTGCATAGCAAGCCAGAAGATATGCAGACCTTTCAATCATAATCAGAAGTGAGGAAAAACGTTATGGCTAACAAACATGCTAAAGCGAAGAATCCGCGCACGCGCGCGATCGTTTCGCTGGTCGCAATCCTGGTTGTCGTTGCCGTTTGCGCCTATTTGGGGCTGTTTGGCTTCGGCAAGGGTACGATGATCAACTACCTCAAGCCCTGGGGCGACGCTATCAGCCTGGGTCTTGACCTGCGCGGCGGCGTTTACACCGTCTATCAGGCGGAGGACAACGGCGACGCTGATTTTGACACGAAGATGGATTCCACGGTCAGCATCCTGACCAGCCGTCTGACCCGTCAGGGCTTCACCGAGGCGACCGTTACCCGTCAGGGCAATGACCGCATCCGCGTGGAGATCCCGAACGTCTCTGATCCGAACGAGATCCTGACCATCATCGGCACGCCGGCTCAGCTCTATTTCGTCGATGAGGACGGCAACAACCTGATGGAAGGCTCCATGGTCAAGAATGCGTATGCCGCGCAGGACCAGGACGGCAAGCCGTGCATCGCGTTTGAACTCAGCGATGAGGGTGCGAAGATTTTCGCCGACGCGACTGCCGCGAACCTTGGCAAGACCATCTCCATCACGCTGGATGGCGAGACCATCTCCCGCGCGACGGTTAACACCGTTATCGCGGGCGGCAAGGGCGAGATCACGGGCAACTTCACTGCGGATGAAGCGAGGAATCTGGCTACGCTGATCCTCTCTGGTGCGCTGCCGCTGAACCTGACGCAGCTGGAAGTCAGCGCGATCTCTGCAACGCTGGGCGTTGAGGCGCTTGACCGCGCGATTCAGGCGGGCATCATCGGCGTTATTCTGGTCATGCTGTTCATGATCTTCCGTTATCGTCTGTGCGGCGTGGTTGCCGATATCGCGCTGACCATCTATATCATGGTCGTCGTGCTGCTGCTGGCGCTGACCGGCGCGCAGCTGACTCTGCCGGGCGTTGCCGGTATCATCCTGGGCATCGGCATGGCGGTCGATGCGAACGTTGTTATCTTCGAGCGCATCCGTGAAGAAGTCAAGATCGGGCGTCCGCTGGGCTCCGCGATCCGCAAGGGCTTCTCCAACGCGCTCTCCGCGATCATCGACTCGAACGTGACGACCATCATCGCGGCTGTCGTTCTGTACGCGTTCGGCACGGGCTCTGTCCGCGGCTTTGCGCTGACGCTGGGCATCGGCGTCGTGACGTCGCTGTTCACCGCAGTGTTCGTAACCCACAAGCTGCTGGATATCTTTGCTGACCTCGGCATCAAGAACCAGAAGCTCTATGTGCGATAAGGCGAGGAGGAATGAATCATGGAAATCAAAGTGAAAAGCCACCTCAAGCCCTGCGCAGCTGTTTCCATCGCCATCATCATCGTGGCGCTTGTGATGACGCTGACCGGTCACGGCATGAATCTGGGCGTCGATTTTACCGGCGGCACCATCATGACCTACAATATGGGCGAGCAGTTTGAAACTGCCGATATCGAAGCTGTTCTGTCTGAGAACGGCATTACCGACGCGCAGATCGCCAAGACGGGCGACGAGGACACGCAGGTGCAGATCCGCATCAGCGACAAGGAAAACACCGACGACCTGCGCTCCGCACTGGAGAGCAAGCTGGGCGAGAAGTATACCAACATGGAATATGTCGATATCTCCCGCGTCGGCGCCGTTGCCGGTCGTGACCTCATCAACAACGCCATCAAGAGCGTTACGCTCGCGGCTGTGTTGATGCTGGCGTATATCGCGATTCGTTTCGACTTCTATTCCGGTCTGGCGGCGATCATCGGTCTGTGCCATGATATCGCGATCATGCTTTCCGCGGTCGTAATCCTGCACAGCTTCATCCGCGTTGAAACGACGTTCATCGCGGCGTTGCTGACCATCGTCGGCTACTCCATCAACAACACCATCATCATCTTTGACCGCATCCGTGAGAATTCTCACAAGGGCGATCTGCGTCACCTCGGCCGCGAGAACATCGTCAACCTCTCTGTGCAGGAGTCTCTCTCCCGTACGCTGAACACGACGATCACCACGCTGCTGACCATCGTGACCCTGTACATCATGGGCGTGGATTCCATCAAGCAGTTTGCGCTGCCGCTCATCATCGGTATCGTGGCAGGCACGTACTCTGCGAACCTCATCAACGGCTATGTCTGGGCGCTGCTGATGGATCGCCGCGCCGCGAAGAAGCGCGAAAAGGCGAACGCGTAAAGCTTGATGTGCGTTTGGGTCTGCGCATGAATTAGACCCGCCAAATCAGAGGATAAACCGGCGCGATGTCGGCTGCATTGCAGATAACGCGATGCAGATCTTTCTGCCGCCTGCTCTTGTGAAGGAGGGTGGTGGAAAGATTTACGGAACAAAAGATCCCTCTGGTTTGGCGCTGAATGCGGTTCGCTGCATTCAGCGCCAAACCATGAGGGGAGGGAGGCTTCGGCATGCTTCGATTCGTACCCAAACAGCAGGGAAAACGGCAGATACCGCCGGAGCTTGCTTCATTGGATATCCCCAGTCGTCTGCTTGAACTGCTGATCGACCGGCAGATCGATACGCCGGATAAGATTGAAAAGTATCTGCATCCTAAGCGCGAGGATCTGTATGACCCGATGCTGATGCAGGATATGGATAAAGCGATCGCCGTCATCCGTGACGCCATTGAAAAGGGCGAGGAGATCACGGTATTCGGCGACTATGATGTGGACGGCGTGACTGCGACGGCAATCCTGCTGACCTATCTGCGTAAGCAGGGCGCGAAAGTCGGCTTTTATATTCCGGACAGGCACGGAGAAGGCTATGGATTGAATATCGCGGCGGTTGAACAGATTGCGGCGCATGCTCAATTGCTTATCACGGTGGACTGCGGCATTACCTGCGCGAAAGAGGTCGCCCGCGCGAAAGAGCTGGGTATGCGTGTCATCGTGACGGATCACCATCAGCTCGGAACGGAGATCCCGCAATGCGAAGCGGTGTTGAATCCGCTGCTGGGGCAGTACCCGTTCCGCCGTCTTTGCGGCGCGGGTGTGGCGTTTAAGCTCGTTCAGGCGATGGGCGGCATGGAAGCGATTGAATCGCTTTGGGAATTGGCAGCGCTGGCGACGATCGCCGATATTGTTCCGCTGATGGATGAAAACCGCGTGATCGTTTACTATGGGCTTGCGGCGATGAGCGCGACACAGCGTCCGGGGCTGATTGCTTTGATGGAATCGGCAGGCGTTGATCCGCAGAAGGTGACGTCGTCTGATGTGGCGTTCCGCATGGCGCCGCGCATCAACGCAGGCGGTCGCCTTGCGCTTGCGTCGCGGGGCGTTCAACTGCTGACGACGCGCCGCATAGAGACGGCGCGCGAGATCGCGGAGGAACTGAACCAGGACAATACAAAACGCCGCGAATTGGAATTAGAGATCTTCAAAAAAGCGGATGAGATGACCTGCGGCGAGATTGACTTTATGAACGAGCGCGCGATTGTCATCTGCGGCGAGGGATGGAACCCCGGCGTGATCGGGCTGGCGGCGTCCAGACTGGTCGAAAAATACAAATGGCCGACAATCCTCCTCTCGCAGGATGGCGACGTCTGCGTCGGCTCTGCGCGCTCGATTCCCGGCGTCAATATCCATCAGGCGATGAGTGCCTGCCGCGACCTGTTTGTTCGTTTCGGCGGGCATGCGCAGGCGGCGGGGCTGACGATAGAAAAAAAGAATGTTCCGGAATTCCGCAGAAGGCTCTCTCAGGCGATTGCTGAGCAGGCAGAGGCGGAAGCGTTTATTCCGACGGAAGAATACGACTTGGAATTGGAGCTTTCCGAAATGACGGAAGAGCTGGTCGATGCGTTTTCGGCGATGCAGCCGACCGGATTCGGCAATCCAGCGCCGGTGTTCTGCGTCCGCGGCGTCCATACGACGGAAGTGCGCACCATCGGAAAAGAAGGCGCGCATCTGCGGATGAAACTCGCGCAGGGAAGCGATATGCGCAGCGCGATCGGTTTCCGCATGGGCGAGCGGCTGAACACGCTTCCGGAAGTCGTGGAAGCTATCCTCAGCCTGTCCATTAACGTATGGCAGGATAAGCGAAGCGTTCAATGCGAACTGCGGCAGATTCAGGCATACATGCCGGGAAAAGCGTTCGTTGCGGAATGTCAGCGTCAAGCCGGAAAGATCGATGGCGCGATGCTTGAAGCGATTCGGCTGGGTGACGCGCAGGCAAAGCGTATTGAAAATATGACGCTCGAACAGGCAAAAGCCGTTTTGACCGACGAACTCGCGTTGGGTTATCAGGGCGTTCTGCTCGGCGTGCATACGCTGGCGGCGATGAAGCTGCTCAATGTTCATCTGGCGGTGATGCATGCACAGCTGGATTACGCTATCGGCGAAACGACGGATATCCGTGGATTCAATACGCTGGTCATGGCGCCGGACTGGGCGAAGATCGCGTTCAAACCGCGCGTCATCGTTGCTATGGACGGCTTTCTGAGTGACGGCGAGCGCGCAATGGCGGAAGAGAATTTCCCTGATGCTCGTATCATCGAAGTGACCGATATGCGCGGACAGGCGGCTTCCGCGGCGGCGCGGCTTCTGCCGGAGGACGATGCGCTTAGAGGGCTTTATAAAGCGCTCCGCCAGCGTGAAAAGGTCGAATGCACGATGAACATGCTTGCCGCGGCAACCGGACTTGACGAGGGCATGATCCTGGCGGGCTTGATGATCCTGTCCGAACTGCATTTGATTGAATATAAACCGGCTCCGCTGGAATGGCGGATACTGCCCAGCGGCAAGGTGTCGCTGGAAAACAGCCGATTCCGTACGCGGCTGATGCAGATGAAGGGCGAAGGGAGGAAAACGATTTGACGCAGGACGAATGTAAAAACCTGGATGAACTGATTGCAACATTGGTGAAGTATCATCCGGAAGCAGATGTGGCGCTGGTTGAAAAGGCATACCATTTTGCTGAAAAGGCGCATGCGGGTCAGCTGCGCAAATCAGGCGAGCCGTACTTTGTCCATCCGCTGACGGTCGCGGGCATTCTGGCGAAGCTGATGCTCGACGCGCCGACGATTGCCGCGGGACTGCTGCATGATACGGTCGAGGACTGCGACGACGTGACGCTGGAAGTTATTGAGAAGGAATTTGGTCAGGAAGTCGCGCTGCTTGTTGATGGCGTGACCAAGCTGAAGCGGCTTGATTTCACTTCCCGCGCGGAACAGCAGGCGGAATCTATCCGTAAAATGATCCTGGCGATGAGCAAGGATATCCGTGTCGTACTCATCAAGCTGGCGGACAGAACGCATAATATGCGGACGCTGAAATCTCAGCCGCCGGAAAGCCAGAAGCGCATTGCGCAGGAAACGCTGGATATCTATGCGCCGCTTGCGCACCGATTGGGCGTTTACAAGATCAAGCAGGAGCTTGAAGACCTCTGCCTGCGCTACCTCGATCCGGAAGGTTATCAGAACTTGATCGTCAAGGTCGGCATGAAGCGCGCCGAGCGGGAAGAGAATATCCGCTGCGTCATCAACATGCTCAGCGATAAACTTAAGGAAATGAATATCCATTATGAGATCGACGGGCGCCCGAAGCACTTTTACAGTATTTATCGCAAGATGGTGCTTCAGCATAAGCCGTTTGAGCAGATCTTCGATTTAATTGCTATCCGCGTTCTGGTCGATACCGTGCAGGACTGCTATGCGGTGTTGGGCGTAGTGCATACGCTCTGGAAGCAGATCCCCAACCGTTTCAAGGATTATATTTCCATGCCGAAGCCGAACATGTATCAGTCGCTCCATACGACGGTCGTCGGCGAAAACGGCATGCCTTTCGAGGTGCAGATCCGCACCTATGAGATGCACCGCATTGCGGAATACGGCATTGCGGCGCATTGGCGCTATAAAGAGGGCAAACAGGTAGCGGATTCGCTGGATAATAAGCTCTACTGGCTCAGGCAGATCCTCGACTGGCAGAACGATACGCGCGACTCCGAGGAATTTATCAAGTCGCTGAAGGTCGATTTGTTCAGCGACGAGATATTCGTCTTTACGCCGAAGGGCGAGATCGTCGATCTGCCTAAAGGCGCGACGCCGATTGACTTTGCTTACCGCATCCACAGCGCGGTCGGCAACAAATGTGTCGGCGCAAAGGTCAACGGGCGCATCGTAACGCTGGATACGCCGCTCAATACGGGCGATTTCGTTGAGATCATCACCCAGCAGAACAGCAAGGGACCGAGCCGCGACTGGCTCAAGATTGTCAAGACGTCTCAGGCGAAAGCGAAGATCCGCCAATTCTACAAAAAGGAACTCAAAGACGAGAATATTTCCAACGGCAAGCAGATGCTCGAATATGAAGCGAAGCGGCAGGCGGTCAATCTGCCGATGCTGCTCAAGCCGGAATATGTCGATCCGATCCTGCGGAAATTCTCTTTCTCGGATCTGGATGATCTGTATGCCGCGGTCGGCTGCGGCGGCATTGCGGCGCAGCAGGTGGTCACGCGTCTGCGCGAAGAACAGCGGGCGCACGATAAGCCGCTCGTTCCCGTTTTGCCGCGGGTGGCAGAACCGGTGCAGTCCCACGGCGGAAAAAGCACGTCGAAAGAGGACATGGGCATCAAGATCGCCGGTCTGCCGGGCTGCCAGGTTCACTTTGCCAAATGCTGTACGCCGCTGCCGGGCGACGAGATCATCGGCTATATCACAAGAGGGCGCGGCGTGACGATCCACTCCAAGGAGTGCGTCAACGTCAATGCGTCGCACGATCCGGCGCGCTGGGTTGAGGCGGAGTGGAGCGATAACGTCAATTCCTCCTACAATGGTTCGATCCAGATTCTCGCACAGGATCGCCATAATCTGCTGGCGGATCTGATGAGTTATCTGTCTGCGCAGAAGGTGACGGTATGCGCGCTCAATGCAAAAGTCAACAGCAATCAGACATGCAGCATCGAGCTGACGCTTCAGGTTGCCAATAAGCAGGAGCTGGATTGGGTCATCAAGCAGATCGCGAAGCGGCAGGATACGATTGAGATCTTCCGCGTTTGATATGAGGTTTGAAAGGAACAGAACATGAGATTGGTCATACAGAGGGTCCTTGAGTCCAGCGTGAAGGTGGACGGCAGGGAAGTCGGGCGCATCGGAAGAGGATTCATGGTGCTTTGCGGCGTTGAAGATGGCGATACGCAGGATGACGTTCGCTATTGCGTGGATAAGACGGTCAACCTGCGCGTGTTCGAGGATGAGGCGGGCAAGATGAACCGCTCCATACTGGATGACGGCGGCGAGATTTTGGCGGTTTCGCAGTTTACGCTGCACGGCGATGTCCGCCATGGTCGGCGTCCGAGCTTTATCCGCGCGGCGCGTCCGGAACTGGCTGTGCCGATGTATGACGCATATTGTCAGGGTCTTCGAGATGCCGGCGTGCATGTCGAAACGGGCATCTTCCAGACGGATATGAAGGTCTCGCTCATCAACGACGGACCTGTTACGCTGCTGATCGATTCAAGGAGGACATTCTGAGATGCTGGATATCAAGACGGTGACCGGCGGACCTCTGGACGTCAATACCTATGTGGTTGCGCTGGACGGCGCGGCGGAATGCCTGATTATCGACCCGGGTGCGGAATACGCCGCGGTAAGCGGCGCGGTCTGCGGCAGAAAAGTGACGGCGGTTCTTTTGACGCATGCGCATTTTGACCACATGCTTTATGCGCGTCCGTGGCTGAAAGACGGCGTTAAGCTCTATGTTCATGAAAAGGATGCCGCGGCGCTGAGCGACCCGTCGCTGAATTTGTCGGGCGTTATCGGCGCGCATCTGACGCTTCCACAGGCGGATGTATTGCTCAAAGAGGGCGACCGTGTGGAAGAAGCGGGAATCTGCTTTGACGTGCTTCATACGCCGGGGCATACGCCCGGCTCAGTCTGCTTCCTGCATGAGAAAATGCTGTTCTGCGGCGATACACTGTTTTATCAGGGCTATGGGCGCGTTGATCTGGCAGGCGGAAGCGAAACGGCAATGATGGCGTCGCTTGCCCGCCTGATGAAACTGCCTGACGATACGGTCTGTTATCCCGGTCACGGCATGAAGACCAAGATTGCGTGGGAACGGGGGACACAGGCGTGACCATCGCGGTAAAGACGCCGCTGTCGGCGTTCCGGAACGATATCGGAGACGTCGTTCGCCTGTTTTATGGAGAGGGCGCGGCGGTCGAAGAAGGGCAGACGGCGGATATGCGCCTGAGGCATATGCATATCGAAAAAGACGGCGTGTGGACGGAACATGTTGAGCTTGCAGATGGGAACGGTCTTATCGCGGAGGAGATCCTCAGCGCGCCTTCGGTACACGGCGGGCTGGAGGAGAAGCGCCAGCTCAAACGGCTGGTGAAGCGATGCTGTTATCAGTTGATGAAACGTGTTGCGGGCAGGAGACCCGCGTGGGGCTCGTTGACCGGCATACGTCCGACAAGGCTTTATTATCAGCAGCTCGAAGCTGGAAAAACGCGGGAGGAAGCGCGAAAAACGCTTTCCGATCTGTTTGACCTTTCCGACGAGAAAATCGCCCTGCTGGATGAGATCATCGACGCTCAGCAAGGGTTGATTTCGCGCGATCCGCGCGCATGCGATCTGTATATCGGCATACCGTTTTGTACGACGAGATGCGCATACTGTTCGTTTTCATCGGGAGAGATCGGTAACGGGCGGCTGGTCGAGCCCTATCTGGATGCGCTTTTTCACGAGATTGAAGTCTGCGCACAGATGGTTCGGGAATTCGGCTTGAATGTCCGCGTCGGCTATATCGGCGGCGGAACACCCAGCAGCCTGAATACCCGACAGCTGGATCGGCTGCTCAGCCACATTGAAAAGCACTTCGGCAGACTGAATGAGTTTACCGTCGAAGCCGGTCGTCCGGATACGCTGGATGAAGAAAAGCTGAGGATGATCTGCGCGCATCCCGTGACGCGCATCAGCATCAATCCGCAGACGATGAACGACGATACGCTTGTCCGCATCGGGCGGGCGCATACCGCCGAGCAGACGGTGCAGACATATGAACTGGCACGGAAGATCGGTTTCGACGATATCAACATGGATGTCATTGCGGCGCTGCCGGGCGAGGATTATGACAAATTTGCCTATACGCTTGAGCGGATACGTGAGCTGAATCCGGAAAGCCTGACCGTTCATACGCTTGCCATCAAGCGCTCGTCTAGACTGCACGAGGAGAAATACGCGCAGAATGAACAGGATGTGGCGCGGATGGTCGAGCTTGGCAGGCAGACGGCGCATGAAATGGGCATGCGCGCCTACTATCTGTACAGGCAGAAGTATATGGCGGATAATCTGGAAAACGTCGGCTATGCCGTTCCGGAAAAGACCTGCCGGTATAATGTCGATAATATGGAGGAAACGACCAGCGTTCTGGCGCTGGGTTCGGGCGGAATCTCAAAATGTGTGATGCGGGAAGAGGAAAAGATACTGCGCGCACCGAATATAGCCAATATTGAGCAGTATATTGACCGCGTTGACGAGATGATCGAGCGCAAGCGTGAAGCGTTTGCCGTCAAGGCGGCAAAGCTCCAAAGAGATTGAGAAAAAGGAGGACAGGTCAATGGTCATCAGCGACAAACAGGCTCTGCGCCGCTGTGTTAAACAGGCAGTCCGACGCGCGGAAGTCGTAGAGACGATGCTGGATTTTGACGTTTTGCATGCCGAGCTGGGTGTGGTGCCGCTGATGAGCAGAATAGCGCTGTCTTCTGAGAATACGCCGCTGGGCGGAAATGCCGCGGCGGTAGCTGCCGCGATGGATGCGTTGGAAATGCCGATGAGCGACCCTGCGCGTGCGGAACTGATTCAGAGCGGATATACGCGGGACGCTTACCTGCGGGAGATCCTCGACGTGATGAAGGCGAAGCATGTACTGGTCCGCATTCCGATGGAAAAAGCGCAGAATCTGCAATTCCATGATGATCGGTTTGCGCCGCTGCTTTCCGTTCCGCCTGCGTGCTTTACGCCCGGACGCTATGGAACGGATTACAGGCAATGCGCGGAGAGCATCCTTGAAAGCGCAAAAAAGTGCGGCGCGCAGGATATCCTGCTTGAGCGCTTTGACCGGGACGCGCTGGAATACAGCGCGATTCCAGCCTGTCAGGACGGTCATCTGAGACTTCATATCGGCGTCGCGGATAAAACCGAACTGGACGCGCTTGCCGGGCTGATGGATCGCGCGTCGGATGTCTATATGGTCGTCTCTTCCGAGGACGAGCTGGAACGCAGATTGATCGACACGGCGGCGGTCAGGCTGAGGATGTTCGTTCGGCTGTCCGATATGGATCATCTGCCGTATGCCTTTGAAAAACTGGGGCTGAGGTTGATTCCGTATGCGAGCGGCGCGGATCTGCCAGAGCTGATGCTGGGCAGATGGATACTTGTGCGGGAGAAAATATGGCAGGCGCTTGCGGACGCCTATCTGCCGCTTGCGCGAAGCGGCTATTCGCTGCAAAGCGAGGATATCGCGCGGGATGTACAGCAGCTTATGAGCGGAAATCTGAAATTTGAACTGGACGAAACAGCGCGGAACGCGCTTGATTGAGGAGGAAAAACAATGAATCCGACTTTTGTTATCGAAATGGAAAACGGACAGACGATGAAGGGCGAGCTTTATCCGGACGTGGCGCCTAACAGCGCGGCGAACTTTATCGAGCTGGCGAACAGCGGGTTTTATGACGGCGTGATCTTCCATCGCGTTATCCCCGGCTTTATGATCCAGGGCGGCGACCCGCTTGGACGCGGAACCGGCGGACCGGGTTACAGCATCAAGGGTGAGTTTGCGCGCAACGGATTCAATAATCCGCTCAAGCATACGCGCGGCGTGCTATCTATGGCGCGCAGCATGATGCCCAATTCCGCCGGTTCGCAGTTCTTCATCATGGTGGACGACGCACCGTATCTGGATGGTCAGTATGCGGCGTTTGGCAAGGTGACGGAAGGCATGGAGACCGCCGACACCATCGTCAGCGTACCGCGCGACGCGATGGACAAGCCCTATGAAGAGCAGAAGATGAAATCCATCCGCGTGGAAACCTATGGCGTGGAATATCCGGTCGAGAAGATCAAGGGGCGCGGCTAAAACGGAGGCTTATTGTGAACAAAAACAAAGTGGTTGTTCACTTGATGGGACACGATTACACGATGGTGACCGATCAGCCGCCGGAGAAGGTGCAGCGACTTGCCCGCTATGTGGACAGAAGGATGAGAGAGCTTTCCATCCTGACGCGTGCGGGCGAAGGCATGCTCCCTGTGCTGACGGCGATGACGCTTGCCGACGAGCTTTTTACCGCGCAGGACGAGGTTACCCGCCTGCGCCGCGAGCTTGCGGGCGAGAATAAAGCGGACGGTCAGCCGGAAAAAGAATGATTCAGCGGCGGCGTGAGGGGACAAATGCCCTGCGCCGCCTTTTTCGGAGGAAAACGAATGGAACTGCTTTCGCCTGCGGGCAATCGGGAAGCGCTTGTCGCCGCAATCTCATGCGGCGCGGACGCGATTTATTTGGGTTATACTGCCTTTGGCGCGCGCAGTTATGCGGGTAATTTTGATGCGGAAGGTCTGCAAGAAGCGGTCGAATATGCGCATGAGCGTGGAAAGAAGATTTATGTGACCGTCAACACGCTGGTCAAGCAATGCGAGACGGACGATCTCTGCGACGTGCTTGAATTGCTGGACAGGACGAATGTGGATGCCGTGCTGGTTCAGGATATGGGCGTAGCGCGGATCGCGCGGGCGCGTTTTCCACAGTTAGTGCTGCATGCCAGTACGCAGATGACCATCAACAATGCGCAGGGCGCAAAGCTCATGCAGAAGATGGGCTTTGCGCGCGTCGTTCCGGCGAGGGAATGCTCGCTGGAGGAATTGCGGAAGATGGCGGATACCGGCGTAGAGGTTGAAGCGTTTGCGCATGGCGCGCTATGCGTGGCAGTTTCTGGACAATGCCTGTTTTCGAGCATGATCGGCGGACGGAGCGGAAACCGCGGACGATGCGCGCAGCCCTGCCGTCTTCCGTATTCGCTTGACGACGGGACAAGCGGCTACCTGCTTTCGACAAAAGACCTGATGCTGATCGACAGACTGCCTCAGCTCCGCGATGCAGGCGTGTACTCGTTTAAGCTCGAAGGGCGAATGAAGCGTCCGGAATATGTCGGCGTCATCACCCACGCATATCGTGAAGCGCTGGATGCGGCGGAAGCCCATGTTCCGTATCATCCCGACCCAAAGACGATCGAGGGTTTGCGGCAGGTCTTTAACCGAGGCGGGTTTACAGAGGGCTATGCGCTGGAAAAGAGCAATGCTGCGCTGATGAGCTGGCAGAGGCCGAATCATTGGGGCATACAGGTCGGTAAGATTCTGTCGATGCGCGGCCCGCTGGCACAGGTGCTTTTGACCAAGAACCTGAATGATGGCGACGGTTTGCAGGCGCGCGGCGGAAAAGAAACTGATTTTACCTATTCCGGCAAGGATACCCCTGCCGGAACGCAAGCGACCGTCCGCATTGCGGATAGGCAGGTTAAAGTCGGTGACGAGGTTTATCGGCTGACGGACGCCAGGCAGATGAAAGCCATCCGCGAAATCATGAGTAAGGAAACTGTTCAGATCCCGCTGGATATGCGTTTGTATGCCATGCCGGATGAGCTTCCGATGCTGTCGGTTCGCGACAGCGATGGGCATGAAGTCAGTGTGCGCGGGGAAACGCCTGCCGATCGGGCGCAGCAGCGCGCATTGGATGAGGATACAGCGAAAAAACAGCTTGGCAAGCTTGGCGGAACGCCATATTGCCTGAATCGACTCACCCTTGAAAGCAGCGGCGCATTCATGACGGCAGGCATGTTGAATGGTTTGCGCAGAGAAGCTTTGGAGAAGATTCGCTTGGCGCGCATTGCCCCGACAAAAACAGACGGACGGTCGGTCTGCCCTGCGTGCGAACTGCCTGAGCAGGAAAAACTGCTCATCGTACAGGGAGAAAACCTGAGCGCAGCAAAAGAGCTGATTGCGTGCGGCGCAGATATTTTTGAATGGCAGCCTCAAATTTATCGCGAAAAAGAACTGACGCAAGCGCTTGAACAGAATCCGGACGTTTCTCCGGCGCTGGTTCTGCCCGCTGTCCTGCATAGCGATGAATTGACGCATCTGCATGAATGGGTCTGCCAAAACGCGTCGCGGCTGTGCGGCGTGGTGGCGAACAATCCGAGTCAGTTCGAGCTGGGCTGGGGCATTCCAGTCTGGGGCGGGCAGGGGCTGAACGTGATGAACACGGAGTGTGCGAAATTCTTCACGGCGCTCGGCGCTCAGCGTTTAACAGCGTCATGCGAATTAAATCTGAAAGAACTCCATGAGCTGTATCGAAACGGCGGCAACTATGTGATGGAGGTCTACGGAAGGACGCAGCTGATGCTTCTGAATCATTGCCCGCGCAGGACGCTGGGCGGCGATGAGCGGCAGGATGACAAATGCGATGCCTGCGCAAAGCTGGGCGGCTGTCCTGCAACCTACACCGATAGAAAAGGATACCGTTTCCCGCTTCGCAGGCTCAAAATGGAGCATGGCTGTGTTTTGAGGCTTTACAACAGCGTGGCGACGGATATGACACGATACGCATCAAAGCTGCATGATACAGGCGTATCGTTCCGGTTGTCGTTTACAGATGAGGATTTTGCGATTCAAAAGGAGATCGTGGCTTCTTACAGGAGCATTTTGGAAACGGGAAAAGCCGCGAGGGAAGCTGCTGTGTCTACGACGGCGGGACAGCTGATGCGCGGCGTGGAATAAAGGAGTACCTGAATGAATGAAAGATCTCTGCGCGTGCTGGAGTTTACGAAGATCCGTTCTCAGCTGGCGCAGTATTGTGTTTCCGACATGGGGCAGGCGCTTTGCGACGCGCTGACGCCATCGAGTAAGATCGAGGATGTCCGCCGCATGCAGCAGGAAACGGAGGAAGCGCACAGTCTGCTGGCGTATTTGGGCAGAACGCCGATGATTTCGTTTACGGATGTGCGTACTGCGCTGCATCTGGCGCAGATTGGTTCGTCGCTGTCTCCGCGCGCGCTGATGGACGTTGGCGCATGCCTGCGGGCTTCCCGTGCGGCACGCGAAGCCATTGTAACAGACAGGACGGATACGCCGCTGATGAGCGCGAATGCGTCTCGGCTGTCTACATTCAAGACGATTGAGCAGGCAATATCGGACGCTATCATCAGTGAAGATGAGATCGCGGATCGTGCGAGCAACGAGTTGTTTCAGATTCGCCGAAAGATGCGCGCGTGCAATGAACGCGTGCGGGATCGGCTCAATGGGATGATTCACAATCCCAATTTTCAGAAGTACTTGCAGGATGCGATCATCACGATGCGCGCGGATCGATATGTTCTGCCGGTTCGTCAGGAATATCGTTCGATGGTTCCGGGCATCGTGCATGACCAGTCGTCAACGGGCGCGACGGTATTCATCGAGCCGATGGCGGTTGTGGAGATCGGCAACGAATTGAAGCAGCTGATTTCCGCGGAGAAGGCGGAGATTGAGCGCATCTTAAAGATGCTCTCTGCGCAGATCGCTCCGGAGGCAGACGCGATAGCGGATAACCTTGCGATCCTTGCGCAACTGGATTTTGCGTTTGCCAAAGCGTCGCTTGCGCGGCAGATGAACGGCTGCATGCCGAAGATCAACGACGAGGGGCGGGTGAATATCGTTCGAGGCCGGCACCCGCTGATCGATCCGGAAAAGGTCGTTCCGCTGGATATCCGTCTGGGAACGGATTTCACGACGCTCATCATTACCGGCCCGAATACGGGCGGTAAGACTGTCACCTTAAAGACCACCGGTCTGTTTACACTGATGGCGCAGTCCGGTTTGCAGGTTCCTGCGGATTATGGCACGGAGATGGCTGTGTTTGACGATGTATTTGCGGATATCGGCGATGAGCAGTCCATCGAACAGTCGCTTTCTACGTTTTCGGGTCATATGACCAACATCGTTTCGATCTTGCAGCAGGTGACGCCGGATTCGCTGGTGCTTTTCGATGAGCTTGGAGCGGGAACCGACCCGACTGAGGGCGCGGCGCTGGCTCAGGCGGTGCTTTCCACGCTGCTGGATATGCACACACGGACGGTTGCGACGACGCATTACAGCGAACTGAAAGAATACGCACTGACGACGCCGAATGTCGAAAACGCGTCGGTCGAATTTGACGTATCGACACTCAGACCGACCTATCGTCTATCTATCGGTATTCCGGGAAAATCCAACGCCTTTGAGATATCGAGAAAACTGGGACTGCCTGAGTTTATCATCGGAAAGGCGAAAGAACTGCTTTCCAAGGAACAGGTGCGTTTCGAGGATGTCATTGCGAACGCCGAATACCATCGTCAGGTCGCTAAGAAGGAACGCGAGCTGGCGGAGGAAGCGCGCAATGAAATGATCGCTATCCGCGACCAGGCAGAAGCGGAACGAAAGAAGCTGGAAGATCAGCATGACCGCGCTATTCGTAAGGCGAAAGATGAAGCAAAGCGCATCGTTGAGAACGCCAGACGTGAATCCGAAGCGATGATTGCGGAACTGCGCGCGATGAAGAAAGCCGGCGGCGCGCAGGAACACGAGATTCAGAAGGTCAAAAAGCAGATGGAACAGGCGCAGGATGCGCTTGCGGACAAGAAAGAGGTCGGCGGCGAGATTCCCAAGGCTGTCAAGGTGGGCGATATGGTGCATATTGCATCGATGGATGTCGATGCGACCATCGTTGCTCCGGCGGACAACAAAGGCTATGTGCAGTTGAAAGTCGGGATGATGAAGATGCGCGCGCCGCTGTCTGATCTGCGCACGCTGACGGCGACGCAGCAGCTCGTTAAGAAAGAACAGAAGAAACTCGAACGTAAGAAATCCATGCGCGAATCGCGGGTCGATGTCACGACGCGCGCAGTCAGGCAGGAACTTGACGTTCGCGGAATGGCACTGGATGAGGCGATACCGGAAGTCGAAAAGTTCATTGACGACGCGATGCTCTCCTCGCTCAATGAGGTCAGCATTATTCATGGAAACGGGACCGGCGTCCTCCGCGCAGGCATTCAGGACTGCCTGCGCAGACATCCCTGCGTCAGCAGTTTCCGACTGGGCAGATATGGCGAAGGTGAAACAGGCGTAACGATTGTAACGCTTCGATAAGGGGCAGCAAAAGGAACATTCCGCGAAGATACGGGATGTTCCTTTTATATGGAACGGCGGAGATTCGACCTGCTTATAAACAGAGCATATCTCGGTCAGAATAAGACTGAGGTGAGCGGATGAATAAGAAGGATGGACTCAGAAAATGTGCGCTGATTGCGTTGGGCATCGTGCTGGCAGCAGAAATCGTCATGATCGTTCGCGAGAATGGAAGCGTTCCGGCACAGGCGGAAAGCGCATACGCGCAGGGCGAATATGTACAGACATTGGAAGGGATACAGAGCCCCTTTGCCGATGTGGTCGATATCGTAATGCCATGCGTCGTCGGCGTCAGCAATCGTGCGCGAACGTACAGCATCATCAGCGGTCAGACCGATGTGGTTGAGCAGGCGACTGGTTCAGGCGTTGTCGTTACGACGCAGGGGCATGTCGTGACAAACTACCATGTCATTGAGGGCGCGAGCGACGTTCAGATCCTCAGCAATGGACAGTATTTGCAGGCGGAAATCGTTGGATACGACGAATTAACGGATCTCGCTGTCCTGAGAGTGACCGAAGACGTTGAGCTTTCAGCGGTTAAGATGGGGGATATTGGGCAGGTTCGGGTTGGCGATTGGGCAATCGTCATCGGCAATCCGCTTGGAAAGCAATTTGCGGATACGGTGACGATCGGCGTTGTTTCGGCGCTGAACCGAGAACTGGAAGGAACGTCTATCGTCAAAATGATGCAGACAGATGCGGCAATCAATTCAGGCAACAGTGGAGGCGGTCTGTTCAATACAAAAGGTGAGTTAATTGGCATTCCATCGCTCAAATACAGTTCAAACGGAATACAGGATGCCGCAAGTATTGAGGGCATCGCGATGGCGATACCGGTAGACGTTGTAAAACCGGTCGTTGAGAGCCTGATTCAATACGGCAAGGTCACGCGCCCTAAGCTGGGCATTTCTGTTGTGACGTTACGCGGAAGCGAAGAACCGACCGACGGTTTGATTCCGGCCGGCGTATATGTCAGCGCGGTGTCACCGGGCAGTCCGGCGCAGAAGAGTGGATTGAGAGAGAATGATATTATTCTGAAAATGGATGGCGAGCGGATCATGCTGCATACTGATTTAATCAATCGGATCGCGATCCATTCCGAAGGAGATGTCATCACGCTGACGGTGTGCCGGATACCGGATATAGAGAAGCTGACCGTACAAGATAAGGTTCCCGTCGGAGAAATATTCGATATCCCCATTACACTCGAACTGCCGCAGGAAAGAACCTGAGAAGGCGGTATAACGTCGTTTCCCTGCGCATACGTTGGCATGACGGCAGGGAGGGATGTTATGCAAGCATACGATCTGTATCAGGATATCGCTCAGCGGACACAGGGAGATGTGTATATCGGCGTAGTCGGTCCGGTGAGGACAGGCAAATCGACGTTCATCAAGCGTCTGATGGAAACGATGGTTATTCCTGCAATCGAGAATGCGCATATCCGCGCGCGGGCGCAGGATGATTTGCCGCAGAGCGGGTCAGGAAAAATGGTCATGACAACAAAACCGGCGTTCGTTCCGGCGGAAGCGGTCGAGATCGCACTGCCATCCGATCACAGGGTGCGGCTCAGATTGATCGACAGCGTGGGTTATTTAGTGGAAGGCGCGCTGGGTACGCAGGATGGAGAAGAGCCGCGCATGGTGCGCACGCCATGGTCGAACGATGAAATGCCATTTGAGCGTGCGGCGGAGATCGGTACGCAGAAGGTCATCAGCGAACATTCGACCATCGGTCTGGTCGTTACGACGGATGGAAGCGTGACCGACCTTCCGCGCGCGGCATATGTACCGGCGGAAGCTAGGGTGATTGCGGAATTGAAAACGCTTGAAAAGCCGTTCGCGGTCGTTTTGAATACACAGAATCCTTCATCGACAAAGGCGCAGAGCCTGCGAAAGACACTGGAAGCGGATTATGGCGTGCCGGTCGCAGCGATGAATGTGGAGCAGATGGAAGAAGACGATATCCGCGGGCTGCTTGAACAGGTTCTCGGACAATTCCCCGTCGTGCAGATGAGCATTCAGACGCCGGAGTGGCTGGGCGCGCTGGATGAGGATCACTGGCTGGTCAAGAGCCTGCTGGATAGTTTGGGACAGAACACGCCATCCTGTTTGAAGATCGGCGAGATTCATGCGTTTGCGCAGGCGCTTACAGAGAATCCCTATCTGGAAACGGTCGCAGAAAAGAATGTCGATCATGGGAACGGGAACGCAAATTTGCAAATGACGCTTGAAGAAGGGTTGTTTAATCAGATTTTGGCGGAACAATGCGGAACGGAGATCCGCAGCGATGCGCACCTGCTTTCGCTGCTCAGAGAACTGGTTGCAGCAAAGAAGGAATACGACCATGTTGCGCAGGCGCTCAAGTCCGTCAGAGAAACTGGATACGGTTTGGTTTCGCCGCAGCTTGAAGAAATGACGCTTCAGGAACCGGAGATTATTGGAAAAGGCGGTCGGTTTGGCGTTCGGCTCAGGGCAAGCGCACCAAGTCTGCATATGATACGCGTAAACATTCAGACGGAGATATCGCCGGTCGTCGGAACCGAACAGCAGTCGGAAGAAATGATTCGTTATTTAATGGACGGATTTGAACAGGATCCGCAAAAACTCTGGCAAAGCAATCTGTTCGGCAAGCCGCTTTCCGATCTGGTTCGGGAGGGACTGGCGAACAAACTGATGCACATGCCGGAAGATACCCAGCTCAAAGTTCAGCAGACGCTTGAAAAAATCATCAACGAAGGAAACGGCGGGATGGTGTGCATCCTGCTTTGACAGGAGATGTATACAAAGCGATTTTCAGACCGCGGGTCTGCTTTCTGGCAGACTGGCGGTCTTTTTGTGCGGAGCGGAAAGAAAAATGCAGGTATTTTTTAACTCATGTACACTCCGCGCAAGCGGGACATATACGAACAGCTTTCATATTTTGCGGACTGCGGCGGAAATGCGGGAAGCTTATTCGTTTTTTAAGGCAAACAGTTGGGAACGGGAGAGGATTCTGCGACGAAAGCTTACAAACGTTAGAGAAAAAACTAACGATTGGAAATCTTCAAACTTTGTTTGCTTTTTAGCTTTTGTATGCTATAATATTTCGTGACATTTCATTCAAGCATGTGGTCAGTCTTCTTTCATATTTCGGAGGGCTTTCCATCTTGAAAAGCGAAGGGAGGAACTTGTCTGTGGCTACTACCCAGACATTTGGCGGAGGCGTCCATCCCCGCGAGATTGGCAACGGTAAAAACGCGACCCAATCCCAGCAGATCGTGAATGCTGCCGCTCCGGCTCGTGTAACGATCGCAATGGCTCAACACGGCGGCGCACCTGCGGTGTGCTGCGTCAAGGTGGGTCAAACGGTCAACATGGGTCAGGTCATTGGCGAAGCTCAGGGCTTCATTTCCGCGCCGGTACATGCGTCTGTTTCCGGCAAGGTCGTTGCGGTGACGACCTGCACTGTTGCCAGCGGTAAGAGCGTTCCCGCTGTCGTGATTGAAAACGATTTTGAGGATCGCTGGGATGAGTCTGTAAAACCGTGCGAAAACGTGGATGCGCTCAGCGCTCAGGATATCGCGCATATCGCTGCTGCCTGCGGCATCGTCGGTATGGGCGGCGCGGCGTTCCCGACCGCCGTTAAGCTCGATACATCTAAATTGGAAGAAAAGCCAGATACGCTCGTTGTCAACGGCAGCGAATGCGAGCCTTATCTGACCAGCGACCATCGTATCATGGTGGAGAACGCGGCGCAGATCGTGGACGGCATTCAGCTGGCGATGAAAGCGAGCGGCGTTTCCTGCGCCAAGGTCGGCATTGAGGACAACAAACCCGATGCGATCCAGGCGATGCGCGACGCGGCGTCCGGTAAGCAGGGAATCGAAGTCGTCGCTCTGCCTGCGCGTTATCCGCAGGGCTTTGAAAAGACGCTTATCTATTCGCTGACGGGTCGTATCGTACCGAACGGCAAACTGCCGTCTGCGGCGAAGTGCGTCGTTATCAACGTCGGCACCTGCGCGGCGCTGTCCGCGGCGGTGCGCAAGGGTCAGCCGCTGATCGACCGCGTTGTGACGGTGACGGGCCGCGTGGCAAAGCCGACCAACTTCCGCGTGCGCATCGGTACGCCGCTGCTGGATCTGATCGATCAGGCTGGCGGTTTGACGGACGGTGTTCGCAAGCTGATCGTCGGCGGCGCAATGATGGGCAACGCTGTTGCGACGCTCAATCTGCCGATTACCAAGAATTTCGGCGGTTTCCTTGCGCTGGGCGAAGAAGCGATCTCTGCTGAAGAATCCGCGTGCATCCGCTGCGGCCGCTGCATGCGTGCCTGCCCGATGAAGCTGGCTCCGGCAAAGATCGATTCGCTGGTGCGTCATGGCAATTACGACGGCGCGATCGCCGCGGGCGCCATGAACTGCATGGAATGCGGCAGCTGCACCTACGTCTGTCCGGCGAAGCGCGAGCTGACGCAGAGCTGCCGTGTGGCAAAGGCGATTGCCCGCTCGAAGCCCAAAAAGTCTTAATGTGTACGGAGGAACGTTAAAATGTCCAAGTATGTGATTTCGTCTTCTCCGCATCTGCGCGATAATGTCACGACCGCGCGCATCATGCAGGACGTCTGCATTGCGCTGCTGCCTGCTGCAGTCGCCGGCGTGCTGTTCTTCGGCTACCGTTCTGCGGTGATCCTCGCATTGTCTGTCGCGGCTGCGGTACTGAGCGAGTGGCTTTACTGCAAGGCTTCTCATACCCGCAATACCATCGGTGATTTCAGCGCGGTCGTTACCGGCATGCTGCTGGCGATGAACCTGCCATCCACCGTGCCGTACTGGATGCCGGTCATCGGCTCCGTGATCGCGATCCTGCTGTGCAAGATGATCTTCGGCGGCATTGGTCAGAACTTTATCAACCCGGCGCTCGCCGCCCGAGCGATTCTCGCGCTGTCGTGGGCGAGCCTGATGAACACATTCGCCAAGCCTGCGTTTGGTAATTTTGCCGGCGTGGATGCTATCGCTTCCGCAACGCCGATTGGCGCGACGGTTGCCGGCGACTATACGCTGGCTCAGCTGTTCCTGGGCAATATCCCCGGAACCATCGGCGAGACCTGCAAGCTGGCGCTGCTCATCGGTGCGGCTTACCTCTTTGTCCGCAAGGTCATTTCCTGGCATATTCCGGTTGCATTTATCGGTACGTTCGCCGTCTGCTATCTGCTGGCGACGGGCTTTGACGTGAATGCCACGCTGTATCAGGTGCTGTCCGGCGGTCTGATTCTCGGCGCGTTCTTCATGGCGACCGACTATTCGTCTTCTCCGGCGACGGGCAAGGGCAAGATCGTATTCGGCATCGGCTGCGGTCTGCTGCTGTTTGTCTTCCGTTTCTGCAAGAAGACTCCGGCGGAATGGTGCTCTTACGCCATCCTGCTGATGAACGTCTGCTCTCCGCTGATCGAGCGCGTGACGGGTCATAAGAGCTTTGGGGAGGTCAAGAAGTAATGGGTGATATTGTGAAGCTTGCGCTCCGTTTGTTCATCTTTGCGTTTGTTGCCTCCGTGCTGCTCGCCATGACAAACGAAGTGACCAAGGGTCCGATCGAGGCGCAGAAGCTTGCGTCTAAGATGGCGGCTCTGAAAACGGTCCTGCCCGGCTGCGAATATGAGCAGATCGAATATGAAGGTCTTGCCGACGACAGCGTGCTGGATGAGATTTTCGCCGGCAAGGATGCTGACGGCAATGTGAAGGGCTATGCGCTCACGGCAAACCCGCAGGGCTATGGCGGAGAGATCCCGATCACCCTCGGCGTGAGTGTTGATGGCTATGTGACGCAGACCTATGTCGGTTCCCTTCAGGAAACGCAGGGTCTGGGCAGCCGCGTTGGCGATGATGCTTTCAAGGAGCAGTTCATCGCGATCGCTGCCGATCCGGATACGCTGCGCAGCGATGTGGATACCATCGCGGGCGCGACCATTTCTTCCTCCGCGTTTGTCAATGCGGTGGAGCAGATGCTCGTTTACACCAAGAATACGCTTGGCATTGAGCCGCATGCGGGCGATAAGGATGCTATTCTCGCCGAGGCTGCGTCTGCAAACGGCGGCGCTGGTGAAGACGCTGCGGTTGAGACTACGACGGCTTCTTATGACGTGACCGGCTTTGCTCCGTTCAAGGTAGAAATCACCGTGGACAGCAATGGCAAGATTGCGTCTGTAACTGTTCCGGAGAACAACGAGACGGCTGGCTTTGGCGCTGATCTGATTGCGGATACCAGTGTGTTCGACGCGCTGGTGGGTCAGGATATCGCGACGGCGCAGATCGACGTGAAGAGCGGCGTGACGCTGACGAGCAATGCGATTAACGATGCGCTCTCTCAGGCTGCTGCTGCTTTCGGCGGCGATGCCGAGGGCGAGGCAAAGGCATATGATGTGACCGGCTTTGCGCCGTTTAAGGTCGAAATTGCTGTGGACGGCGACGGCAAGATTGTATCCGTCGATATTCCGGAAAATAACGAGACGGCTGGCTTCGGCGCTGATCTGATTGCGGATACCAGTGTGTTTGATGCGCTGGTGGGTCAGGATATTGCGACGGCGCAGATTGACGTGAAGAGCGGCGTGACGCTGACCAGCACGGCGATCAACGATGCGCTCAAGCAAGCGGCGGCTGATTTCGGCGGCGCGGAAGAAGCGGCACCGGCAATCGCTGGCGATCCGTACACCGTGAAGGGCATGAACAAGTTCACGATGTATGTGGAAGCTGCGGATGGCAAGATCGTTTCCGTTTCTGCTCCGAATAACAATGAGACCCCGGGCTTTGGCGCGGACATGCTGACCGACGATGTGCTTTCTGCGCTGGTGGGTCAGGAGCTTGCGACGGCTCAGGTCGATGTCAAGAGCGGTGTGACGCTGACGAGCAACGCGATTAACGATGCGCTCAAGCAGGCTGCTGCTGCGAACGGAATCGTTATTGCTGAGCCGACCGTTGAGCCGACTGCCGAACCGGTTGCCGAGCCGACCGCTGATGAAGCGGCTGCTACCGAGCTGACCATGTATGACGTGACGGGCTTTGCTCCGTTCAAGGTTGGAATTGCGGTTGACGAGGATGGCA